>NZ_JZIM01000031.1:0-16367 GCF_000963215.1 Xanthomonas sp. MUS 060 | reverse complement strand
CGACGTGTCCCGCCGGCCGAGTTTGCCGCCCAATTCACTTCCCCACCCAAAGCCGAATTTTCCAGTTCTGCGAGGGCCTAACGCGGGGAGGAGGTCACGTGTTTTTTTCCTTTCGAGATGCCCGTTGCTTTTTTGCTACTGTCCTGATTGTCGTGCATGGCCATGAGGATATCGGCTTTGAGGATGGATACGGTTTTTCGATTCACCGCCAGTACGCCGGCTGCCTCCATCCGGGTGAATAGACGGCTGATCGTTTCAACTGCAAGGCCGAGATAATTAGCGATGTCGTAGCGCGACATCGTCAGTGTCAGGGTCTTGGCATCGCGCGACAGTCGGCCATAGCGTTCTGAGAGGTTGCGCAGAAAAATAGCGAGTCGCTCCTGCGCCTGCGGGCGCCCCATCATCACCAGATGACGCTGTTCGGCGGCCACATCCCGGCTGATTGCGCGCATCAGTTGGTGTTGCAGCAACGGCACCTCGGCCATTACTTTCTGTAGCTGTATATACGGCAGCTCGCAGATGCTGGTTCGCTCTAAGGCTTCGGCGCCACAAAGATGGTGATCGTCAGCCAGTGCGTCAACGCCGATCAATTCGCCAGGTAAATGGAATCCCAATATCTGTGCGTCGCCCTCGTGGCTTTCCACGACGGTCTTGAGTGAGCCTGATCGCACAACATACAGTGAGTGAAATATCTCGCCTTGGCGATACAGATGGTCACCGCGTTCAAGCAGTCGCTTGTCGCGGACGGCCATATCCAGGCGTTCCAGATCGGCCTGGTTGATTCCTGCAGGAAGACACACTTTGCTTAACGCGCAATGGCTGCAACTGCGTTTGAGCTGACGCAAATCGATTGGGTCAAAAGGCAGGGGGCGATGCTTCATGGTCTCTTCTGCAGATGTAGATAATGTAATGACGATTTAAATGAATACACCATAATGCTGATCCGTCGTTTTAAGAGAGCGACGAATGGTGAAGGTTGAAGGCATGCGGCGAGATAGACGTCATCCTTCAACCGGACTGGCCCGGTAGTGTTGAGCTTAGATCAAGACTAAGACGAATCTATTGATGTAGATCAGTTAGGGGCTGCAGGGATTCGTGTAAAAAAATAGCAAAAAAAACGCCAAGTTATTGATGTGGAAGAAAAATGGAAAGTGTTTGAAGAAGGGCTCGACATGCCGATGATATGTGCGCCACGAATGCTGTGGATCAGGGGTGCTGAGAGTCAGTCAACCCTGGCGAGGGCGGGCTGTTGGGTGATGGCGATGAGGTGTCTGGCATCGCCAGCTGTCGGGCATGTCCCCTGGAGGGGGAGACAGGAATTCAATACCAGTGACTTATGTGATGCCGTGGGGCGATTCTCGCTCGCTCTTCCAAAAAAGCCACGCGTTGCGGGGCTTTTCATTTTGGGCCAGCGTGCCTGAAGTGCGGGCGGCTGCCTTGTCTCGACCGGAGCGTCAATCGCTGCGAAGGAAAGTCCGAGACGTGCGCCGATCAGATGAGATTCTAGGCGTCCTACGGCTGTGGACGATAACAGGTAAGCATGAACGAACACGACGCACTGGCGGTAGAGCCAGTGCAACATGATGGCCGGCTTTCTGTGTAACGCCCAAGGCCGTCGGTGTCAGCCACAGAACGGGTTCACCGAACGCTGCTTGGAGCGCGCCATGAGACTTTATGCAACCCGGCTCAGTTTGAGCCGTTGTGTCCCCGCGTAGGCATGTAGCACTGCCTGCGCAAGAATGTCCAGGCCCTCATCCAGCAGGGCATCGGGTGTGGTCAACGGAGCCATCACTTTCAGTACTTCGTCGTTCGGGCCAGCGCTTTCGATCACCAAGCCATGTTTGAACGCATTCGCGCGTGCAGAGGCGGCGAGTTGAGTGGTCCCGACATCTACCCCCATGAACATGCCGCGCCCCTTGACGCGTGCCCCCGGCACCTGCGCGGCGATCCGCGTCAGTGCTTCGGTCACGCGCTGACCACGCGCTGCCGCTTGCGTGGCGAATGTGTCGTCGGCCCAGAATTTATGCAGCGCGACGCTGGCGGTCAGCATCGCATGGTTGTTGCCGCGGAAGGTGCCGTTGTGTTGGCCAGGACGCCATTGGTCATGCTCGGGTGCGACCAGCAGTAGCGAGAATGGCAGGCCGAAACCGGATAGGGATTTGGACAGTACGATCAGGTCTGGGACCAGGTCCAGCCCATCGAAACTGAAGAAGCCTCCGCTGCGTCCGCAACCTGCCTGGACATCGTCGACGATGACCAGCGCGCCGTGGCGGCGGGCAGCGGCGAATATGCGGCGCAACCAGGGCGTGGACGCCACAAAGCCACGCGTTGCGGGGCTTTTCATTTTGGGCCAGCGTGCCTGAAGTGCGGGCGGCTGCCTTGTCTCGACCGGAGCGTCAATCGCTGCGAAGGAAAGTCCGAGACGTGCGCCGATCAGATGAGATTCTAGGCGTCCTACGGCTGTGGACGATAACAGGTAAGCATGAACGAACACGACGCACTGGCGGTAGAGCCAGTGCAACATGATGGCCGGCTTTCTGTGTAACGCCCAAGGCCGTCGGTGTCAGCCACAGAACGGGTTCACCGAACGCTGCTTGGAGCGCGCCATGAGACTTTATGCAACCCGGCTCAGTTTGAGCCGTTGTGTCCCCGCGTAGGCATGTAGCACTGCCTGCGCAAGAATGTCCAGGCCCTCATCCAGCAGGGCATCGGGTGTGGTCAACGGAGCCATCACTTTCAGTACTTCGTCGTTCGGGCCAGCGCTTTCGATCACCAAGCCATGTTTGAACGCATTCGCGCGTGCAGAGGCGGCGAGTTGAGTGGTCCCGACATCTACCCCCATGAACATGCCGCGCCCCTTGACGCGTGCCCCCGGCACCTGCGCGGCGATCCGCGTCAGTGCTTCGGTCACGCGCTGACCACGCGCTGCCGCTTGCGTGGCGAATGTGTCGTCGGCCCAGAATTTATGCAGCGCGACGCTGGCGGTCAGCATCGCATGGTTGTTGCCGCGGAAGGTGCCGTTGTGTTGGCCAGGACGCCATTGGTCATGCTCGGGTGCGACCAGCAGTAGCGAGAATGGCAGGCCGAAACCGGATAGGGATTTGGACAGTACGATCAGGTCTGGGACCAGGTCCAGCCCATCGAAACTGAAGAAGCCTCCGCTGCGTCCGCAACCTGCCTGGACATCGTCGACGATGACCAGCGCGCCGTGGCGGCGGGCAGCGGCGAATATGCGGCGCAACCAGGGCGTGGACGCCACATTGAGCCCGCCTTCGCCTTGCACCAGTTCCAGGATGATCGCTGCGGGTGGATCGATGCCGCCGGAGGGGTCGTCGAGCATGCCTTCCAGCAAAGCGGCGCTATCCACGCTCTCGCCGAGATAGCCGTCGTAGGGCAATCGGGTGACGCCGGTGTGCGCTAGTTCCATGCGATGGTGGCGATTGCCGGTCGTCGCCAGTGCTCCCATCGATAGGCCATGGTAGGCATTACTGAAGGCAATGACGTTGTGACGCCCAGTAATCTTGCGTGCCAGCTTGAGTGCGGCTTCGACTGCATTGGTACCGGTCGGGCCGGTGAACTGCAGGCGGTGGGTAAGTCCGCGCGGCTTGAGGATTCTTTCCACGAAAGCATCGATGAAATCGTGCTTTGCCTGCGAGTACATATCCAGCGAGAGCGCCAAGCCGCCATTGTGTAGGTGCGCGATCAGCGCCTCGGCCATGTCTGGATCGTTGTGTCCGTAATTGAGCGAGCCGCAGCCGGCTAGGAAGTCGATGTAGCGACGACCCTGTGCATCGAACATCAGGCTTCCCGATGCGCGGACGAACATGGCATCAAACGAGCGGCAGTAGCTGCGGACGTTGGATTCGTGGCGTTGGAATATCAAGCGAGGATCGCTCATGTGGGTCTCTATCGTGTAGCGAAGGTGGCGTGTGCTTAAGTACGCTTGGTGTTGTGAATATGCTGTCGCATGTTCTGCTCGGCCCGGGTAACTGGCCGCAGTCGTTGCTATGCTCGTGTTATCGCGCTTGATGTGTTCACTTTTTACTTGCTGGGCCAAGTATCGGTCCATGTATTGACCGCTATGTGACGGTAAGATGTTTTTTTTGTAGGCGGATGTTCTTTCTGTGGTCGTCGGAAAGAATCTTGTGTTGTGTCTGATGAGCGTATTGGGGTCACTGACAGGATCTCGCCTATGCAGATGCAAATGCTGGCGTGCTTGGGAGACATGAAGGTATTGGCGCGGCGTCGCGTAGCTACAGTTCGAACTCAACCGGCCGTCGCGGGAGATGGTGGGGCAGTTTGTCGAACGCAATGTGCGCGACCCCGAGCGTTCCCCGGAGAGCATCGCGTGTGCCTTGGGCTGGAGTAAGCGCGCGTTCTATCGGGCATTCAAGGGCGAGGACGGGTCGAACAGTGCGCGCAGGAGTGACGCGTGCCAGGCAGCCAGAGCATGACTGGCAAAGATGCGTCCCCATCCTGCTTCCCGCGATGACGATCTCCCATTGGACCTGGCGGAGCGGCTGTGTAACGCGAAGTGCGCAGTCGTGTGATTACCTGTAGGAGGTCGCAGCAGGAAAGCCGGAGGCTGTTGTGGTGGTCGGTGCGTCGCGCACGCTGGACATCCACCACTCGGCCAAGGTCTGGCTATGCGGTTTGGCAAGTACGGTCATGTGATTGCCGGGGCCGTGCCAGGGGCGTAGATCGGCGGCATGGGCGGTCCAAGCTTCGCTCAGCCCCTGATACGTGTCGGCCAGTTGCGTTTTTTCGTGCAGGGCGTTGTCGACAAGCACCAGATGCAAGGTGCCTGGATAGGTCCGGGCAGGTGTGTAGGTGGTCCGGCAGCACTGAGCGAACGTGGTCAGGCTGCCGCGGATCGCCTCGCTGCGCGAGCGCGGCGGCATCAGCCCATGTTCGACCATGATTCGATGCACCGATTGAATCAATGCATCCTGGCCGAGACGATGCAGCGCCTGACGGTCGATGTTCATTGGCGTGCGCACACGCATCTGCAACGCGTCGAGGAAATAGTCCACGATGATGTCGCGCTTGCAGTCGTGCGGAGCCAGGTTGCGATGCGGGGGACGGGTGTCGATCAAGGTCAGGCTGGCGGGCGGCCGGCCGAGGGCATGCAGACGCAATGCCATCTCCAGCACCACCCAGCCGCCGAAAGAATGACCGATCAGATGTAGCGCGGAGGCATTGTTCGCACTACTGGGCAAGGCGTCGAGATAGTGCTGTGCGGCAAGTTCCACCGAGCCAAACGGCGGGCAATTGCCGTCGGTGCCGCGCGGCTGCATGCCGATCACGTGGCAGCTGTGTCCCAGCGCGCTGCTCAGCTCGACGAAACCGGTCATGCTGTCGCCCGCGCCCGGCACACAGACGACAAAGGGTGCTGTCGCGTGCCCCGATTGCAGCGTGACTGCGGAGGCGTATGCCGATGCCGCAACAGTGGATTCGCACGCGCGGAGCGCTTCCGACACGCAGTGACCCAGGCGCGGCAGGTGTTCGGTCTCGATCAGCGAGACATGCGTGCCGGGGACGGCCGCCGATTGTACTTGGCGTGCAGGTAACAGCCGTGTCCAGCCGAGCGAGGTGTCCTTGGGCAAGGGCTCGGACGCATGGAATACCGTCAGTGGGCAGTGTGCGGCAAGCGGCTGCACCCAGTACGTGCGCCACATGCGTTGGAGCGTTGCGTGCATTTGGCTGGTGGCGAAAATCTGCTCCAGGCTGGTCTGCTCGTGAGCGGCCAGATCGTGCAATCGCCGATCTGCATGGGCATGCGCGGCCAGCTCCTGTAACGATGCCTGTTCTGCTTTTGTAAGCAGGTCTTCCAACGCCGCTTGGATGGTCGCGTCGTGATCCGGCGCCTGCTGCAATAGCCGTTGCATGCGTGCGAGCAGATGCTGTTTGGATGCGTCCTCTAGCATGGTCGGATCCGCCGCGCGGTCAGGGCATTGGCAATCGAGTAAGCCCAGGAAGGACACCGGCTCGTCGTGCATGCCCAAGTGCTGGGCGATGGCATAGGCGAGCAGGCCGCCGGAGGAGTCACCGAGCAGCTGATAGGGCCCGTGTGGCTGCACCGCGCGGATCATCTGGACCATCTGCGCGGCCAGCGTTTCCAGCATGGTCGGTAATGGGCCTGGCCAGGGCAGGGCATAGACCGGGATGTCCGCGTCGAGATGTTCTGCCAGCGCGAAGGCGTAGGCGATATCTGCGGCGCCGGTCGGCACCACGAATAGCGGCGGACGTGTGCCTTGGGAGCGGATGGCAAGCGCATGGCTGTCCCGTGCCTGGGGTCCGCCGAGCAGCGGATTGGCCTGCTGACGTGATGTGGGGTGTGCGAGCATGTGATGGAAACAGTGGTGGGCGATTGGCAGTGAGCATCAACCATAGCGCTGTCGGCGAATGTTCGCCAAGCTCGAAGAGCCGGTGTCAGCGACGCCCCAAGCGTAGATGAATTCCTGCGATGTATCGAAAGCGCATTCTTCAAGGCATTGATCGGTTTTACTTGTAAGGGTTCGTGATCACGGGGCTGAACCTCATTGGCGCGCCGACGCTGCAGAATCTGTGTGTCCACGGTATCGTGCCGGGCGTGTGATCGGACAACATTGATGGGCGCGCCGAACGTGCTGCCGGCGACCCGCGCATTGTCAGATGCCTGCAACATGCCGCGACTCATCATGTCGCCACTCATCCCCGGAGGAAGCACACATGTCAATCCAAGACGACGAACAAGATCAGAACTACGTCGTGGTGATCAACCACGAGGAACAATACGCATTGTGGTCTGATGATGCCGACGTCCCGAACGGATGGACGGTGGTGTTCGGGCCGAATCCGAAGCAGGTCTGCTTGGATTATGTCAACCAGCACTGGACCGATATGCGCCCGAAAAGCCTGCGCGACGCGATGGCGGCGGTGGGGCACTGAGCGTCATATCTGTCTCCCTCCTGACGGCGTGTGCCGTTAGGAGGGGCAGGGGGCGCCATCGCGTTGGCGCGCAAGTCACCGTGTGCATCGGATATGGGCTGTGCCTGGGTCAGAGGGTGATCTCGCAACGGCCGAACAGCAGTTCGGCATGGTGACCCGCCGCGCGCGCGGTCGCTTCCAATTGGCGTGCTTCGCGAAATTGCGGCAGATCCTCCGAATACAGGATGCTGGTGATATGGGTGACCCAAGGTTCGGCACCCATGGCGTAGACGTAGAGCCGCTCGGGTAGGAAGAACGCCTGCAGCGCACTGGCCAGTGCGTGGTCGCAGCCATCGAGTCGGCGCGACTGGTCCTCGCCACGGGTCAGCATCTTCTGCAGCAGCGGGCCATACAGCCACGTCGCCGGCGCGCCGACGCACTCCATGCCCAGGAACATGCAGTGGATCTTCGGGAACATGGCTTTCAGTTGCGCATAGCATTCGACCATCGGTGGACGCGAGTCGGCGAACAGCACGCAGACCTTGCCGTCCAATTCCACTGCGTGAACCAGTTTGGCGCGGATATCCAGATCCGCATGCTCGCCGTAGAACGGCGCGCCGACGATTCTTCCGCGCGGGAAGCGCAGTTCCTCGTAGTCGGCCAGTTCCACCACATGGGCAAAGCCGCATTGCTCCAGGCACAGCTTCAGCGAGATATCCTGCAAATCGCCGCCGCCGGCGCGTCCCACCACCACGGTGCCGACGCGGTGACGGATGCGCAGCAGCGATTCCATCACCACATGGTCCTGGTGCGGATGGGTAATCAGCAGGTAATCGATCTTCGCCGGTAGATCGTCGAAGGTGAAATGGTCGATGGCGCATTCGCCCGGATAGCTGATCAGCGGATCGATCAGGATGCTCACGCCCGCGCCTTCGATCAGCACGCAGGCATGGCCGAAGTAACGCACGCGCACCTCGTCCGGGGCCGGATGTTCGGGCAGCGGCGCGTCGGTCAGCAACGCGCGGGCGTCCTCGCGCGTGGTGCCGTTCGGCGCGTAAGCCAGGATCAGATCGATCAGCGCCTCGGCATCGGCCATTCCGCCGCATAACTGGTCCCAGAACGGGTCGGCGAACGGCGCGTTCAATTCCAGCGAGCCGGCGGCCGACGGCAATTGCGGTGTGCTGAGCGCGAACGCGCGCTCCTGGTCGCTGACCGGTTCCAGCACCGCACTTTGCAGGCTGGGGTCGTAAGCGCTGCTGGCGTAGAACTGACGCTCCATGAAGCGCACGCCAGGCTGCTTGCTGACGTCGTAGAAGATTTCCAGCTTGTCGCGAATCAGCGGGTCGAACTTGGCGTATAGCCCGGCCAGGCCCGCACCCTTGGCCTGGCTCTGCAACACACTGTAGACCGCGCTGATCGCATCGGCATACTGCAACTGCGTCGCGCAGCGTTGTAGGGTCTGGTCGCGGAAGGCGCGGATGTCGGCCACATCGCCGGCATGATCGATGAAGGGGCCGCCGCGCATGTCTGGCTCGCGCAGCGCCGCGCGGTGCTGCTGCGGATCCTCAAGAAACGACTCCATCATCGATAGATGCGAGTGTTGCGTGTACAGGCCGAAGGTCAACGGCGAGATCAGATACGGATGCGCAAACCATCCGTTGACGCGCGGAAGCAGACGGACATGTTCGGAGAGCCGGAACCAGGGGGATGTCATCATGAGCGGGCCTGACTAGAAACGTGCGGCAGGGGGGGGCGTGCAGTGTGGCATTCCAGGCCGCGCGTTGGCTTACACCATTGTTGCAGCGGCTTGTCGCCGCGCGACACGCCGCAGGCCAGGTGCGCTTGGGGACTAGCGCACCCCGTGCATCATCCGCCGCAATAGCGGGGCGGCGAGGAAGGCCAGCACCGCACAGCCCGCGCCGATCCACAGCATGAGCCAGAACAGATGCGCGTACTTGGCGGCGGCGTCGGCGAGGTCGAGCGACTGACCATCCGGCACCTCGATCGCAGCCAGCTTGCCGAACAGCGCCGCCAGCGTCTCCGAGAACGCGGTCGCCAGGAACCAAGTGCCCATCATCAGGCTGACCACGCGCGGCACCGCAAGCTGGCTCACCGCCGATAGGCCGACCGGCGACAGGCACATCTCGCCGATCTCCAGCACGAAGTAGGCCAGCACCAGCCACCAGACGCTGGCGACCTGCCCGCTGGCGCCGACCTGCTGCGCGGCCAGCGCCAACGGGATGAACGAGAGCCCGGCCAGCAGCAGGCCCAGCGCCGACTTGGCCGGCTTGGACGGTTCGCACCCGTGCCGCGCCAGCCACGCCCATAGCGCCGCGAACAGCGGCGCCAGCAGCACCAGGAACAGCGCCCCCAGGTAGGTCAGCGAACCGGCGGTCTGCGGTAACACCAGGCAGTCGCGGAGCAGGAACAGCAGCATCAACGCACTGACCGCGACGAACAGCGTGCGCGGCGCGGCTGAGCCTGGGCGGCGCTCGGAGAGCACGGCGGCCAGCATGAAGCCCAGCGGCGCCAGCAACAGCGAGGCGATCGACCATGGCAGCGGCGTGCCGTCGCGGATCACCAGCATCGGCACGATGTCCTTGGTCATCAATCGGTCGCTGAAGGTGACCCACGACCCATAGGTCTGCTCGTACAGGGTGAAATACACCAGCGCCATGGCGATCAGCACCATCAGCGCGATCATCTGCTGGCGCTGTGCCGGGGTGCATTGCGTGCCGGTAAACCAGGCGAACCACAACAGCACCGCGCCGAGCACCAGCAGCATCAGCAACAAGGCCAGCGAGATTTCCCCGCCCAGGCTGAAGGCACCGTTGGCCGCGGCCCACATCAGTGCGGCGACCGGGACCACGCCCAGCACCGCCGTCAGGTAAATGGCCCATTCGCGTTGCAGCCCGAGCACGCGTTCGCGCAGCAGCGCCGGCTGTGCCGGTTCGGCATGCCCGTGCAGATATTTCTGCCCCCACAGGAACATGCCCAGGCCGAGCAACATGCCGATGCCGGCGGCGCCGAAACCGTAGCGCCAGCCATAGGCTTCGCCGAGGAAGCCGCAGACCAGCGAGGCGAACAGCGCGCCGAGATTGATCCCGGCATAGAACAGCGAGAACCCGGCATCGCGGCGCGGATCGTCTGCGCAATAGAGCTTGCCGACGATGGTGGAGATGTTCGGCTTGAGGAAGCCCACGCCCATGATGATCAGCGCCAGCGACAGATAGGTCACCCCCAACGACGCGGTATCACGCACGACCACGCCCTGCACCCGGGTGGCGGCATGGCCCTCGAACGCCATGCCCAGGTGGCCGAGCACCAGTAACAGACCGCCGAACACAACCGCCTTGCGCATGCCCAGCCAGCGGTCGGCGAGCAACCCGCCCAGCACCGGCACGCAGTACACCAGTCCACCGTAGGCGCCGAGCAGGTCGAGCCCGGCCTTGTCGCCGAACAGGTGGTATTTGGTCAGGTACAGCAGCAACAACGCCTTCATCCCGTAGAAGGAAAAACGTTCCCACATCTCGGTGAAGAAACAGACGTAGACGCCCTTGGGATGACCAAGGAAGTCGTCGCGCGTATCGCGCAGCGGGAGCGAGGACACAGGCACAGCGGATCTCAACAGGCAGCAACCGCGCAGTATTATGTCCGCCGCCGCTTTTGCCTGCTATGCGCGCGGTGTGTGCCGCCAGCCGAGTGCCCACGCACTGGACTTGCCACGCTCCAGCCGCTAGCGTGCGGGGCGTTTTTCGTTTCGGGGATTACCATGAAGACCACTGCCGCGCCGCGTCAGCTCACCTTCCGTGCGGTCGTGCTGGCGATTGTGCTGGCCGTGGTGCTGTCCGCCGCCAATGCCTATCTCGGTCTGTTCGCCGGGCTGACCATCGCCACCGCAATTCCGGCGGCGGTGGTGTCGATGGGTGTGCTGCGCCTGCTCGGCGGCGGCACCATACTGGAAAACAACATCGTGCAGACCGGCGCATCGGCCGGCTCGTCGATTGCGGCCGGGGTGATCTTCACCATCCCGGCGCTGGTCATCATGGGCTACTGGCCGGACTTCAAGTATTGGTGGGTGCTGGGCATCGCGGGCATGGGCGGCCTGCTCGGGGTGTTGTTCTCGGTGCCGCTGCGCCGGGCGATGATCGTCGAGGATCCGCTGCCGTTTCCCGAGGGCAAGGCTGCCGCGGAAGTCCTCAAGGCCGGCGAGAACCCCGGTCCCGGGCTGAAGATCCTGAGCGTGTCGGCCGCCATCGGCGGGCTGGTCAAACTCGGCGCGGCCAGTGGTTTGAAGGTCATTCCCGATACCTGGGCGCAGGCGGCTTATCTGGCTGGCAGCAAGATGGTCGGCTACGTCGGCACCAGCCTGTCGCCGGCATTGCTGGGCGTGGGTTACATCGTCGGACTGAACGTCGGCATCGTGGTGCTGTTCGGCTCGATCCTGTCCTGGCATCTGGCCATCCCGCTGTACCAGCAGTATTTCATGGGCACCGACCCGGTGCTGGCGCACAGCCTGGCGGGCGCGTCGGCGGCCGAGGCGGCGTTCGGCATCTGGGCCGCCAAAGTGCGCTACCTCGGCGTGGGCGCCATGCTGATCGGCGGCGTGTGGACGCTGTTCTCGCTGCGTCGCTCGCTACTGTCCGGAATCAAGAGCGGCTTCGCCGCCGCGCGCAAGCGCAGCGACGGCAACGTCGTCGCCGACACCGATCGCGACCTGCCGATGAAGTGGATGCTGCTGGCGCTGTTGCTGTGCACGCTGCCGCTGCTGGTCCTGTACCAGACCATCGTTGGCCAGTGGCATGTCAGCGTGCCGATGACGGTCATCATGATCGTCGCCGGCTTTTTGTTCGTCTCGGTCTCCGGGTACCTGGCGGGTTTGATCGGCTCGTCGAACAATCCGGTATCGGGCATCACCATCTCCACCATTTTGTTCGCCTCGGCGGTGCTGGTGCTGCTGCTCGGTCGCGATTCGCCCATCGGCGCGGTCGCCGCGATCATGATCGGGGCGGTGGTGTGCTGCGCCGCCGCGGTCGGTGGCGACAACCTGCAGGATCTGAAAGCCGGCTATTTGGTCGGGGCGACGCCGTGGAAACAGCAATTGATGCTGGCCATCGGCGCGTTCTCCTGCGCGTTGATCATGGCCCCGGTCTTGAACCTGCTGGCACAGGCCTATGGCATCGGTGCGGCGACACCGCAGCATCCCAATGCGCTGGCCGCGCCGCAAGCCACGCTGATGGCATCGGTGGCCAAGGGCTTGTTCGGCGGCGAACTGCCCTGGACCATGATCTGGATCGGCATGGGGGTTGGTGCGGCGATCATTGCCGTGGATGGGTGGCTCAAGCGGACCGGCAAGCGCTTCCGTGCGCCGGTGCTGGCGGCGGCCATCGGCATCTACCTGCCGCTGGAGCTGATGGTGCCGATTTTTCTCGGTGGCCTGATCGCGCATCTGGTCGAGCGCTTCCACCACATCCACGCCGACGACGAAGCCGGGCGCGACCGCGTGCATCGTCCCGGCGTGCTGTTCTCCGCCGGCCTGATTACCGGCGAGGCGTTGATGGGGATCGCCATCGCCGTGCCGATCGTGCTCTCCGGCCGTGCCGACGTGCTTGCGCTGCCGGGCGCATTCCATCTGAACCAGTGGTACGGCCTTGCCCTGCTCGCGCTCGTCGGTGGCTTGCTCTACCGTACTGGCCGCAAGGGGGAAGTGGCTGCTCCGCCGCAGCGGTGAGGCCTGCGCCATGGCGTTGTGCCGTCGCCGCTCATCTCTGCCGCGTGGCGGGTGTGCGGCTGGCGCAGCCGCGCCGACGTGCGCCATGCGGGTCGACGCCGCACGGCTGTTCGCCTCATTCACAGCTTCCCTCGGGCACGCCCCAGTTCAGCGTTTTGCCATGACTGCATGCTCTTTGCGCCACGCCCCCCACCACGCCTACCATCAAATTTTTGCCCCGCTCCGGAGACCCCCTCGATGATCTTGCGCTATGCCCTGCTGCCCTTGGCCCTGCTGACCGCGTTGCCCGCGCTGGCGGCCCCTCGCGGTTTCGATGTCCGCGATATGGTGGCGCTGGATCGGGTGTCCTCGCCGTTGTTGACCTCCGATGGCCGCAGCGTGATCTTCGCCAAGCGGCAGATGGACAAGAGCACCGACAAGGCCAGCACCGCGCTGTGGCTGCGTGATCTGCGCGGCGGCGACGCGGCCACGCCCAAGCGCTTGACCCCGGAGGGCTGGAACGTCAATACACCGGAGCTGTCGGCCGACGGCAAGACCGTGTACTTCCTCAGCGCCAAGTCTGGCCGACAACAGGTGTACGCGCTGCCGCTGGCCGGTGGCACGCCGCGTCAGCTCACCGATGTGCCGCTGGATGTGGACAGCTACCACGTCGCGCCGCAGGGCGACCGCCTTGCCTTCAGTGCCGCCGTGTTCCAGGACTGCCTCTCGGACCTGGGTTGCACCCAGAAACGTCTGGACGCCAAGAAACAGGCCAAGGCCAGCGGCGAGGTATTCGATCATCTGTTCGTGCGCCACTGGGATACATGGAACGATGGCCGCCGCAATAGCCTGTTCGTCGCCGCGCTGCCGAGTGCGGCCAATGCGGCCAAGGCCAAGCCGGTGATCGCCGCCAAGGCGGTCAGTGTCACCCTGGACGGCGACGTCCCGTCCAAGCCGTTCGGCGGTGGCGAGGACTACACCTGGGCGCCGGACGGACAATCGCTGGTCGCCAGCGTGCGCGTGGCGGGCCGCCAGGAGCCCTGGTCGACCAACTTCGACCTGTATCGACTGGACCCGGCCGGCAAGGCGGCACCGGTCAATCTGACCGCATCCAATCCGGCCTGGGATGCCGGCCCGGTCTTCTCCGCCGACGGTAAGACCCTGTACTACCGCGCGATGAAACGCCCCGGTTTCGAAGCCGACCGATTCGAGCTGATGGCGATGGACGTGGCCAGCGGCAAGACCCGCGCGATCGCCCCGCAGTGGGACCGTTCGGCGACCGGCATCGTACTCTCGGCCAACGGCGCCAGCCTCTACACCACCGCCGACGACATCGGCCAGCATCCGCTGTTCGCGGTCGATCTCGCCAGCGGCCAGGTCCGTCGCCTCGTCGCCGACGGGACCATCGGCACACCGGTGGTGGCCGGCGACACCTTGGCCTTCACCCATGACAGCCTCAAGAGCGGCGACCAGATTGTCGTCGCCGACGCCGATGGTCAGCACGCCCGTGCCATCACTCCCAGCGCCAGCGAGCTGCTGCCCGGTGTGGCCTTCGGCGACTACGAGCAGTTCGCGTTCAAGGGCTGGAACAACGACACCGTGCACGGCTACGTGGTCAAGCCGTACAACTACCAGGAAGGCAAGACCTATCCGGTCGCGTTCCTCATCCACGGCGGCCCGCAAGGCACGTTCGGCAACGGCTGGAGTTACCGCTGGAACCCGCAGACATATGCGGGGCAGGGCTACGCCGTGGTGATGATCGACTTCCACGGTTCCACCGGCTACGGCCAGGCTTTCACCGACGCGATCAGCCAGCACTGGGGCGACCGCCCGCTGGAAGACCTGCAAAAAGGCTGGGAGGCGGCGCAGAAAAAATATCGTTTCCTCAATGGCAATAAAGCCTGCGCGCTCGGCGCCAGCTACGGCGGCTACATGGTGTACTGGATGGCCGGCAACTGGAATCAACCCTGGAAGTGCCTGGTCGATCACGATGGCGTGTTCGACAACCGCATGATGGGGTATGCCACCGAGGAACTGTGGTTCAGCGAATGGGAAAATGGCGGCACACCATGGCAGAACCCGGCTGGCTACGAAAAGTTCAACCCGATTACGCACGTGGATAAATGGAAAGTACCGATGCTGGTGATTCACGGCCAGCAGGATTTCCGTATTCCGATGGAGCAGGGCTTGGCGGCGTTCGGCGCATTACAGCGCAAAGGCATCGAATCCAAGTTTCTGTATTTCCCAGATGAGAATCATTGGGTGCTCAAGCCGCAGAACAGCATTTTGTGGCACGACACCGTCAATGGATGGTTGAAGCAGCATCTCGGGGAATGAATGCAATCGGGGAGGCCGATCCCGCATTCCCGTAGAGCGCATCCGTAATATCCGCCATCGGGCCGGCACGCCGCCTGATGGCGGACTTCTTCAAGCAAGTCGCACCGCAACCGCGCGATTTCCCGTCAATGGGCGCGCGGCACGCAATTACTCCGCAAGCGGAGCCTGAGGCAGCGCCGCAATCGGTCGCTGACATTGCATGGCGTGAAATTGACGGTTTTTCCATACCTGGCGTTGACAGTCATGCCGTACCTGGCGCAGCATGCGGTTTCAATGCGGCGATACAGGGATGGAGGCAGCAATGAAAGGAATCAAATCGGCTGGTGTCGGTGTTTTATTCCTGGCGATGGCGGGCCTGTACCTCGCCGGCCGAGGATGGCGGACGCGGTTGAGCGTGCATAGCCTGCTGGTGCCGAATACTTGGATAAAGTATTCCAAACTCATCCACCAGCCTGCCTATCTGCCCTATGTGGGCAAGAGTGAGCTGGCTGGTGCGCTGGGTTTCGACGTAACGCTGCTTGCTTGGCTGAGCGTGCTGATTGCGTTGTTCAACCCATGCATGAATTTCCTGCACATTCTTGTGGCGTAAGATCACAGGTGTGTTGGGGGAGTTGCTCAAAATCAAAAGGAGAGGTCACGCGCGATGAGCCAGGACACCGACGATCACAGCGACAACCCCTATCGCCCGCGCAAACTCAATGGGCGCGCGGCACGCAATTACTCCGCAAGCGGAGCCTGAGGCAGCGCCGCAATCGGTCGCTGACATTGCATGGCGTGAAATTGACGGTTTTTCCATACCTGGCGTTGACAGTCATGCCGTACCTGGCGCAGCATGCGGTTTCAATGCGGCGATACAGGGATGGAGGCAGCAATGAAAGGAATCAAATCGGCTGGTGTCGGTGTTTTATTCCTGGCGATGGCGGGCCTGTACCTCGCCGGCCGAGGATGGCGGACGCGGTTGAGCGTGCATAGCCTGCTGGTGCCGAATACTTGGATAAAGTATTCCAAACTCATCCACCAGCCTGCCTATCTGCCCTATGTGGGCAAGAGTGAGCTGGCTGGTGCGCTGGGTTTCGACGTAACGCTGCTTGCTTGGCTGAGCGTGCTGATTGCGTTGTTCAACCCATGCATGAATTTCCTGCACATTCTTGTGGCGTAAGATCACAGGTGTGTTGGGGGAGTTGCTCAAAATCAAAAGGAGAGGTCACGCGCGATGAGCCAGGACACCGACGATCACAGCGACAACCCCTATCGCCCGCGCAAACTCAAAGTGCGCGATCGGCTGCACGATCTGCAGCTCCTGCGCGATATGGCCATCATCAATGCGCGGGTGCGCGCCGAGCTTGGGCCACTGCCACCTGGCGGATTGCCGGTGCAACCCAAGCGCAAACCCGCGTGGCCACCGCACCTG
>NZ_JZIM01000030.1:0-16444 GCF_000963215.1 Xanthomonas sp. MUS 060 | reverse complement strand
CATTGCGCACGGCTATTGGCGCCAGGGCGGCCTGACCGCCGCGCGCTTCATCGCCAATCCCTACGGCCCCCCCGGCTCGCGTCTGTACAGGACGCGCACGGCTATTGGCGCCAGGGCGGCCTGACCGCCGCGCGCTTCATCGCCAATCCCTACGGCCCCCCCGGCTCGCGTCTGTACAGGACCGGGCGGCGACATGGCCCGCCTACTGGACAACGGCACGCTGGAACTGCTCGGCCGGCGCGACTACGAGGTCAAGGTCCGCGGCTACCGCGTGGACGTGCGCCAGGTGGAGAAAGCCCTGGCGGCCCACCTGAACTGCTCGGCCGGCGCGACTACGAGGTCAAGGTCCGCGGCTACCGCGTGGACGTGCGCCAGGTGGAGAAAGCCCTGGCGGCCCACCTGCAGGTCGCCGAGGCCGCCGTGATCGGTTGGCCGCAAGGCTCGCCCACGCCGGAACTGTTGGCCTACGTGGTGCCACGCCAGGGTGTGCTGAACCTCGACGAGCTGCGCAAGCTACTGCAGGAACGCTTGCCTACCTACATGCTGCCAACGCGCTTCCAGTCGCTGCCGGCGCTTCCGCGCTTGCCCAATGGCAAGCTCGATACCTTGAGCCTGCCCGCCCGAGCCGCAAGCCGCCAGCGGCGACAGCGAGCCGCAAGCCGCCAGCGGCGACAGCGACTACCTCGCTCCGCGCAGCGAGGTCGAAATTACTCTGGCCAAGCTGTGGAGCGAACTGCTGACCGACACCCGCACAGGCCGAACCCTTACGCGTGGGCCTCAACGACAACTTCTTCAACCTCGGCGGTCACTCGCTGCTTGCCACCCAGTTGTTCTCGCGTATCCGCCAGAGTTTCGACATCGAAGTGCGGGTCAACACGCTGTTCGAATCGCCTGTGCTGGAAGATTTTGCCGCTGTCGTCGAGCGCGGCATGCGCCAAAGCCACGCCGGCAGCATGCCGGTAAGTCTTATCGTACCGCTTAGCCTACGCACCGAACGCGCGGCGATGTATGCCATCCACCCGATCGGCGGCCAGATTCATTGCTACATCGATCTGGCTGCCGCCCTAGGGCACTGTGCCAGGGTCTATGGCCTGCAATGCGAACCGGTGCGCCGCTTCGCGCATTTGTCCGACCTGGCCGCGCACTACTGCGATGCGTTGCTGGCTGGCCCGACCGGTGCGCCCTACCGCTTGCTGGGCTGGTCCTCCGGCGGCGTGCTAGCCCTGGCTGTGGCTGAGCAATTGCAGCGGCGCGGCCTGCGCGTCGATTACGTGGGCCTGCTCGATAGCAGCCTGATACCGGTACATGCGCGCGAGCCCCGGCAGCTTACCTTCGTGGCGGCGCTCAATACGTTGGCCGCGTTGGCCAAGCGCGGCTTCGAGCAGGCTGAAATAGACGAAGCCCGGCAGCTGCTGTTCGCCGACGGTGACGACGAGCACGTGTTCGACTACAGCCGCCACCAGGCATCACTGGACAAACTGCTCGCACACCTGAGGTTTACTCTGGAAAGCCGCATGTGGCCACCGCTGGCCGAGCAATTGCGCGTTACGCGCTATCACCTGGGGCTGCTGGCCGGTTTCGAGCCGCAGTGCCTGCAGCCTAACGCTCATCTGTACCAGGCACAGACTGCGGTACACGTGTCCTATGCCGACATGTCCAAGCCACGCGGGGGTAGCGAGGTACTGCCGGATATCACACGTTACGTACCACTTTCGCAGATCAGGAGCGCGGCGGGCAATCACTACAGCATCTTACAAGGCGACCCGCTGCGTGAGCTGGCGCGCATGCTGGTGACGGACCTCGATGCGTGATCGGAGAGCTTCGATGCCAAGGCTATTCCAGCATCGACTCAGGCGAGACGATCTGCGCTGAATGCCGGCAAGGGCCGTCCGCACTCAGACTCGCCTAGCGCGGAGCTGCCACCGGTTCCAGCTTTGCCCACAACGCTGGCAGCATGCATTCGGTGATCAGCAACGGGGCGCCTTGCCGCGTAAATACCGAGCGGCGCGCCAGCAGTGCTTGCGTCGCATGCGACTGTGCCACGAAGTTGCATGCGCGCCGGTGCAGCGGATGCTGCGCGGTGATGCGCCGACTCGCCAACGCCGAACGTAGCACGCTGCGATCACGGAACAACAGATCAGCCAACGGGCGACTGCCGATGCTACGCACTGCCTGCCAGGCGGTGTAACTGGCGGTCAGCGGCGTCAGGCTACGCGCATAGACATAGGGTTTGGCGTCCACCACCAGGAGCACTTCACGCACCCATACAAGCAGGCAGCGCGACAGTCCGAGCACCCGATATTCATCCAGCCAGGCCATGGCTTTGTGCTCCCGTTGCACTTGCACCTGTACCTGCCCCAACAAGCGCAGGTGCGCGGTCAACGAACCACCGCGTGTCAGCCAGTCTTTCTGCTGCGTGTTCAACGGCGACGGCGGATGCATCCGCCAGGTTGCATCCGCCACACGGTAGCGAATGGCCACGCTCACTCGGACAGCTCGATATCCAGGCTGTTGAGCAGCGAGGCTGCTTCCGGCAGGCTGAACCTAGCCCGCTTAATGTCGTTGTGGAAGATGTCAATGTGGTAGTTCACCGCATCGATGAAGCTGGCGCCGGTCAGTTTGGTGTTGTGCCACCCAGTTGTTCTCGCGTATCCGCCAGAGTTTCGACATCGAAGTGCGGGTCAACACGCTGTTCGAATCGCCTGTGCTGGAAGATTTTGCCGCTGTCGTCGAGCGCGGCATGCGCCAAAGCCACGCCGGCAGCATGCCGGTAAGTCTTATCGTACCGCTTAGCCTACGCACCGAACGCGCGGCGATGTATGCCATCCACCCGATCGGCGGCCAGATTCATTGCTACATCGATCTGGCTGCCGCCCTAGGGCACTGTGCCAGGGTCTATGGCCTGCAATGCGAACCGGTGCGCCGCTTCGCGCATTTGTCCGACCTGGCCGCGCACTACTGCGATGCGTTGCTGGCTGGCCCGACCGGTGCGCCCTACCGCTTGCTGGGCTGGTCCTCCGGCGGCGTGCTAGCCCTGGCTGTGGCTGAGCAATTGCAGCGGCGCGGCCTGCGCGTCGATTACGTGGGCCTGCTCGATAGCAGCCTGATACCGGTACATGCGCGCGAGCCCCGGCAGCTTACCTTCGTGGCGGCGCTCAATACGTTGGCCGCGTTGGCCAAGCGCGGCTTCGAGCAGGCTGAAATAGACGAAGCCCGGCAGCTGCTGTTCGCCGACGGTGACGACGAGCACGTGTTCGACTACAGCCGCCACCAGGCATCACTGGACAAACTGCTCGCACACCTGAGGTTTACTCTGGAAAGCCGCATGTGGCCACCGCTGGCCGAGCAATTGCGCGTTACGCGCTATCACCTGGGGCTGCTGGCCGGTTTCGAGCCGCAGTGCCTGCAGCCTAACGCTCATCTGTACCAGGCACAGACTGCGGTACACGTGTCCTATGCCGACATGTCCAAGCCACGCGGGGGTAGCGAGGTACTGCCGGATATCACACGTTACGTACCACTTTCGCAGATCAGGAGCGCGGCGGGCAATCACTACAGCATCTTACAAGGCGACCCGCTGCGTGAGCTGGCGCGCATGCTGGTGACGGACCTCGATGCGTGATCGGAGAGCTTCGATGCCAAGGCTATTCCAGCATCGACTCAGGCGAGACGATCTGCGCTGAATGCCGGCAAGGGCCGTCCGCACTCAGACTCGCCTAGCGCGGAGCTGCCACCGGTTCCAGCTTTGCCCACAACGCTGGCAGCATGCATTCGGTGATCAGCAACGGGGCGCCTTGCCGCGTAAATACCGAGCGGCGCGCCAGCAGTGCTTGCGTCGCATGCGACTGTGCCACGAAGTTGCATGCGCGCCGGTGCAGCGGATGCTGCGCGGTGATGCGCCGACTCGCCAACGCCGAACGTAGCACGCTGCGATCACGGAACAACAGATCAGCCAACGGGCGACTGCCGATGCTACGCACTGCCTGCCAGGCGGTGTAACTGGCGGTCAGCGGCGTCAGGCTACGCGCATAGACATAGGGTTTGGCGTCCACCACCAGGAGCACTTCACGCACCCATACAAGCAGGCAGCGCGACAGTCCGAGCACCCGATATTCATCCAGCCAGGCCATGGCTTTGTGCTCCCGTTGCACTTGCACCTGTACCTGCCCCAACAAGCGCAGGTGCGCGGTCAACGAACCACCGCGTGTCAGCCAGTCTTTCTGCTGCGTGTTCAACGGCGACGGCGGATGCATCCGCCAGGTTGCATCCGCCACACGGTAGCGAATGGCCACGCTCACTCGGACAGCTCGATATCCAGGCTGTTGAGCAGCGAGGCTGCTTCCGGCAGGCTGAACCTAGCCCGCTTAATGTCGTTGTGGAAGATGTCAATGTGGTAGTTCACCGCATCGATGAAGCTGGCGCCGGTCAGTTTGGTGTTGTGGAAGGTGCTGTCCTTCAGGTCGCTCTGCGTGAAGTCCGCGTCCTCGCAGTCGGCTTCGGTGAAGTTGGCATCGTGGATACGGCACTCCACCATTTTTACCCCGGCCAGGTATAGGCCGTAGAACAAGCTGTCGTTGAGGATGCAGCGCTCGAACGACAGCGCCCCCTCCATCTTCACCGATGGCCATTGTGCGCTGGTCCAGTTGACACCGAGCATCTTGCAGTCGACGAAGCGCACGTCCATGAAGCTGGTTTGTGGAATGCTGATGAGACTCAGGTTGCAGTCGACGAACTCGCATTCGCGGAACTTGCAGCGATTGAGCTCAGCCTCGGTGAAGTTGCATTGTCGGAACGTACAATCCTCGAATCGGATCGACTCCAGCGATTGCCCCGAGCGATCTTCGCTGGCGAAACTTTCTCCACAGTAATCCTTGCTTTCAAGTGTCTTGGCCGGCATGGGTGGAAACCTGATGTAGTGACCGTTCGGTGAAATATACGCCCTGACACAGGGCATCGAGCAGACGCAGGGTAACAGGACCGATGCGGTAGCTGTGAGCGTCAATGCTGAGCACCGGCGGAATGCCGAACACGGCGTTAGATAAGAAACACCTCCTGAGCACGCACTAGCTGGTCCGGATAGAGGTGCTTTAACGCGCAGGCGAGACCGTGCTGCCGGCCATATTCGATCACCCTGCCTCGCATGATATCGCTGACACCGGCCACGCCCAGGTCGGGCGTCACCAGATAGCCGTTCTAGACGAGGAACAGATTGCTGGTGCAGCCCTCGACCAACCGGCCGGCCGTATCCATCAGCAGCCCGTCCTGATACTCCAGCTCCCATTCGCGGCGAGCCAAGACCTGCGGCAGACGGTTCAGATGCTTGATCCCTGCCAACTGCGGATCCTGCGACAATCGCGTCTGGCACATCTTGACCGCAAAGCCGGTCTCACATTGCGCGCGCGTAAGCGTGAGAGCCTCATTCAGGCTGAGCACCCAGTTGGGCGCCACCGCCAGAGCACAACGATAGCCGCGCTCGGTGCTGCCACGCGTCACGATCAGTTTCGCCACGGCACGCGGCGTCAGCCGCGATGGCCTCGCAGACCTGCTGACGGATGGCCGGCAACGCGATGCCTAGCCGTGCGACGCCTGCGCCCAGGCGTCGCCAGTGTGCCTCCAAATGGCAGGGCCTTCCGGCCAGGCACAAGAGGGTTTCGAACAATCCATCGCCGTACTGCAGGCTGCGATCGAAAATCGCTATGGACGAAGCGGGAAGGCCTTTCACAATGGTGTGCATGGACCTCTCTCGCCGCAGCTCATGGTTCGATCAAGGCCTGCCTGGCCGGCATTTCGCTCACGCAGTGCTCGGCTAGCAGCAGCTTGTCCTCTCGCAACTCGTAGTGCAGGGGAGTGTTCGGCGCATGTAGATAATGCCAGATCGGCTTGAGGAGCGCCTCCGCCTTCAGCAGCACTTCGTCGAACTCATCCTGCGGGTCGGACAGGAAGGTGATGGCGCCACCGGCGCCGAAACGTATTTCCTGCCCGTCATAAGAAAGACTGCGGATCGCAATGTTTAGGTCGGCGACGCGGTTGTAGCCCAGGTAGCCGATGCTGCCGCAATACACGCCACGCGGCGCATTCTCCAGGCCATCAATAATCTCCATACTGCGCAACTTCGGTGCGCCGGTGATCGAGCCGCCGGGGAACACCGCCTTAAGCAGGTCGACTAGACTGCAATCGGCACGGAGCCTCGCTTCCACCGTGCTGACCATCTGATGCACGGTCTTGTAGCTTTCGATGTCCATCAGCTTGGGCACGGTGACGCTGCCGGGCACCGCCACGCGGCTTAGGTCGTTGCGCATCAAGTCGACGATCATCAGGTTTTCCGCTCGGTCCTTTTCCGAGGCGGCCAGGCGCATGGCCAAGTTACGGTCCAGTTGGGGATCCTCGGCGCGGCGGCAGGTGCCCTTGATTGGCTTGGTCTGAATCGTGCCGTGGCCGTCCACTTCCAGAAAACGCTCTGGTGAAGTACTAAGGATACAATCGCTACCGTTACGCAAATAGGCCCCGAACGGCGCTGGGTTCCCTCGCCGCATGTAGCGATAGAGCATCAAGGGGTCCAGCTCGGCCTGGAACGAGAACAGGTCGGTAAGACAGATTTCATAGGACTCGCCATCGACGATGCGTTGTTTGCAACGCTCGATTGCCTCAAGGTAGCCGCGACGACCATGATTGAGCTCGATTTCCATGCTGCGCAGACCTAGCGAAATGCAAGCCGGAGCCGCTTGACCAATGGCATGGATACGTTGCTCGATGGCGTCTAGCCAAGCCAATGCCGACAGATCCTCCGTATCGGCGAGCGCCAG
This sequence comes from Xanthomonas sp. MUS 060, assembly GCF_000963215.1. NCBI lineage: Bacteria > Pseudomonadati > Pseudomonadota > Gammaproteobacteria > Lysobacterales > Lysobacteraceae > Xanthomonas > Xanthomonas sp. MUS 060. The sequence goes on along the minus strand of NZ_JZIM01000030.1, from coordinate 9,641 downwards.
CAACCATACCTCCCCGGTGGCGTGGTCGAAGGCAACGAAGCGCTCCACGCGCATCCACAACGCATCGGGGATGGCATTGGCATGTGAAGCCGGCGCGCCGAACACCGATTTCATTTCGTAGCTCATGTAGCCCACGTAGCCGCCGCGAAACACGAACGGTGGCCGCTCGGCGACGTCCTCAGTGAGCACCGATTGCAACGCCCGATCCATCTCAGCAAGAAACCGCTCGCCTGCCTCCTGCACCATGCTCCCTGGCCGCACGCAATGCCGCACTACCTCGCTCTCGTTCACCGCTCCCATGAACGAATAGCGCGCCATTGGACTGCAGACCGGCTGGCTGTCCAGCCAGAAGCAATGCTTTTCGGCAGCGAACAAGGCCAGAAAGACATCTTCCGCCTGCCAATGGCACTTGATCTTCCGGCTCAGCATGCGACGTACCCGCGGTGTCGCCATCTCGGGCGCGCAAACGCTTACAGCCTTGCCGGCCTGCTCCGACCCGGCAGCTACCGGTGCACTGTGGCGCGCAGCCAGCTTGGCAAAGTTAGCAATAATGCGCTTGCCGTGTTCGGTGAGGATCGATTCGGGGTGGAACTGTACTCCCCATTTCGGGTGTTGCACATGCTGCAAGCCCATCACCACACCGCAATCGGTACGCGCCGTCACTTTCAGCACAGGCGGCAGCGTTTGCTGGCAGACCATCAACGAGTGATAGCGCACTGCCTCGAAACGCTGCGGGATGCCTTCGAACAGATCGTCGCCGGTGTTGATGACGGTGGAGCGACGGCCATGGAAGGGCACCGGCGCATGCAGGATGCGGCCACCATAGACATACGCAAGCCCCTGAAAGCCAAGACATACGCCCAACACCGGAAATTCGTTCTGCTCCAGCGCCTGCAGCGAGATGTGAAAATCCGCTTCATTAACCACCGAGCCGGGACCGGGCGAAACGATGATCGAGGAAAATCCCCCGCGGTCCTTCAGCTCATGCCAGGAGTACTCGTCGTTGCGCACCACCAGGGGATCTTCGCCGAAGATCTGCGCTACGTAGTCGGCGAGATTCCAAGTGAACGAATCGTAATTGTTTATGATAAGGCAGCGCAAAAGAGCCTCCCAGACTGCTCGATGAGACAGTTGACGCCCGGCAAGACAAAAACCGCCGCGTGCGGATATTAAGCGGAAATTGCTATCCGCACCTCAACCGAAACCCAAAAGGTACTGCTCGCCACTGCCTTGGCACTTTACGCACGCACATGGCTCTGCAAGCGCAAGGATTTTGCTTTGAACCACCTATTGAACTCATGCCCTGGTGAATTTTTCGTGTAAGCTTTGCCGCGATGGCGATGGGGCGTACAGCAGTGCGAAACACATCACTTCCATGCGTTCTTCACGCGCTATTTTTCTTGACATCGTCGAAGAGACGTCATGTATAGTCGTTTCGCTTTGTCCATCGGCATCGTCTTGTGCGATGTGGCAACTTCCGTACTTCGCAGCAGCCTTACGGGGGTATCTTTAGCATGACGTTCGAGGAACAGGCTTATCTGGTGCTGATCAACGACGAACTGCAGTATTCACTGTGGCCGTCCGATCTTGAGGTCCCGCCTGGCTGGCGCAAGGAAGGCTATGCTGGCGGTAAGGACGAGTGCATGGCGTATATCGACGAAATCTGGACCGACATGCGCCCCTTATCGCTGCGCGAACTCGATGACAAGGGTTTAGGGGACGCGAGCTCTCCAGACGGAAGTGGGTTCGAATCGAGTTACTCGTGAGGTGTTCCGCCCGGGCGCAAGCTGTCCAGCCACCGGTGACGGCGCAGTCTTGTCATGTGGTCAAGCGAGGGTAGGAAACTCATGGGCTGTGCTTGCTTGCCGCACTATCTGGAAAAGCAGGATCTGTCCGCCCTGGACGACGCGCTCGCAGGGGTAAGGCTGTCGCAATACCGCACTACCGATGGACGGCAGCTTGAGCTGTATTGGCTAGGTGCTCAGGCATCGCCCAAGCTGGTGCTGCTACCGCCCTATGGCATGTCCTACCTGCTGCTGAGCCGGTTGGCGCAACGACTGGCCAGGCATTTCCATGTGTTGTGCTGGGAATCCATCGGCTGCCCGAATACCCAGACATCGTTAACCGCGGAAGACTTCGATCTGGATCGCCAAGCCGCGACCCTGCTGGGCATCCTGCACCAACACGACTACGCCGATTGCCATTTTGTCGGTTGGTGTCAGGCTGCGCAATTGGCCGTGCATGCCATTGCGCTGCATGGCTTCGCACCACGCAGCATGGCTTGGGTGGCGCCGGCGGGCCTGCTGCCACCCATCGTAAAATCCGAATTCGAACGTTGCGCCTTGCCGATCTACCTTCAGATCGAGCGGCACGGTCTGGAACAGGCCAAAAAGCTCGCCGCCATCCTGGACAAGTACCGCGGCCAACCTTTAAGCGGCGACGACTTGGCCGAAAAGCTCACCATGCTGCACCTAGCCGATCCAGCGAGCACATTGGTGTTCTCGCGCTACATGCGTGCCTACGAAGAGAACAAGCAATCCGTGCAAGCCTTGCTGCCCGCCGCCCTGGGCAGGCACCCTACCCTGATCGTGCACTGCAAGGACGACAGCTTCAGCCACTACTCCGCCTCGGTGCAGTTGGCTAGGCACGACCCGTCTTTGCGTCTGGACCTGCTAGATCATGGCGGTCACCTGCAACTGTTCAATGATCCGGGTGCCGTGGCTCAGCGGATCATCGACTTCATCGGGCTCACGGTCGGCGAAGTCGCCCCTACCTCGATGCACAGCGCGGCCCCTGACCCTCATGTACATTCCTAACAATATCGACCTTGATCCACACAACGCGCTGGTCAGGCAACTGACTTCCTACCAAGTTCGCTTCCTGCAATGGTGGCGCCTCCGCGGCCCCAGCGAATTCCACGATCGCGAGATGAACCTGCGCATGCCTACCGGTGGCGTCAAGGGCAGCGAGTGGACGCGCTATCACCGAATGCGCCCCAGCGACTACCGCTGGGGCGTATTCATGATGCCGCCAGACCGCAACACCGTAGTGTTCGGCGAGCGCAAGGGGCAGGTGGCATGGTCGTGCGTGCCGGAAGAATATCGTGACCTGCTGCTGGATCATGTCACCGTGCAAGGTGACGTAGAAAACGCCGCGGTTGAGCAGAGCCACGAGCTGACGCAAATGGTGCCCAGCGCGATCGACCTGGAGCACTTATTCCAGTTTTTTCTAGAGGAAGGCCGGCACACCTGGGCGATGTCGCATCTGCTGATCGAATACTTTGGCAGCGACGGAGCCGACGCCGCCGAGGGCCTGCTGCAACGCATGAGTGGCGATGCGCAGAACCCGCGCCTGCTCGATGCCTTCAACTACCACACCGAAGACTGGCTATCGCATTTCATGTGGTGCTTCTTCGCCGACCGGGTAGGCAAGTACCAGATTCAAGCGGTGACCCAGTCAGCTTTCCTGCCGTTGGCACGCACCGCCCGCTTCATGATGTTCGAGGAACCTCTGCATATTAAGTTCGGCATGGATGGCCTGGAGCGCGTGCTGTATCGAAGCGCCGAGATTACCTTGCGTGAGGATACGCACGCGATCTTCGACGCCGGTGCGATCCCCTTGCCAGTCTTTCAGAAATACCTTAACTATTGGCTACCGAAGATCTTTGACCTGTTCGGCCACGACGTTTCGGAGCGTTCACGCGTCCTGTACCAGGCCGGCATCCGCAGCCCACGCAACTTCGACAAGCTCGAAGGCACGGAGGTCGCCGTCGACGTGCGCTGCGAAGACAGACTGGTCTCGTCCACCGCACCTGCCGAGTTGGCAATCAATGCGGTAATGCGCCGACAATACATATCCGAAGTCGGCGCTATCATCGGCCGCTGGAATCAACAGCTCAGGCGCCTTGGCCTGGCTTTTGAGCTACAGCTGCCGCACGAGCGTTTCCACCGCGATTTCGGCCCATGCAAGGGACTTGCCTTCGACCTGGATGGCAACCCCGTGCACGATGCCGACGGCCAACGGCTGGCCGCGTTGTTGCCAACGTCCCAGGATCTGGCCGGCGTGCGAGGCTTGATGGGCAGGGAGCTGGGCGAAGGTCGTACCGCTGCTTGGCTGGCGCCCACCGGTGCAAGTCTGGATAAGCTGATGCCCACGTAAGCGGCACGCGTTTTTTATTCTTTCGTTGGAGTACGCATGAATAGCTATGTGGGTTGCCAAAAACTGGAAACCGATGGTGATGCCAGCAGGGTGGTGCCGATGTGGGTGATGTATCCCACCGCCACGCCCTCGCGGGATATTGCGATGGGGCCTTATACGCTGGACGTGGCCCTGGGTGCGCCGATCGCAGCCGGCCCGTTTCCGCTAGCGGTGATCTCGCACGGCACGCGCAGCGCCGGCTTAGTGTTTCGCACGCTGGCGCATTACCTAGCCCGGCACGGCTTTATCGTCGCTTTGCCGGAGCATCCGGGCGACAACCTGTTCCAGCATCAGCTGGAATACAGCTATCAGAATCTGGAAGACCGCCCCCGGCACATCCGCGCGGTGATCGATACGCTCACCGGCCATGCGCAGTTCGGTCCTTCCATTCAGGCCAATAACGTAGCGGTGATCGGCCACTCCGTCGGCGGCTACACCGCCTTAGCGATCGCCGGGGGCGAACCGCATACCGGTTTCATGGTCGATTTTGCGCATCGCCCGGAACACGCCGAACAACCCGCCTGGACCGCGCTGGTGCGACAAAATCGGGTACCGATCAGGGCCGTGCCGGTCACAGCTGATCCGCGCGTGCGCGCCGTGGTGGCGCTTGCACCGGATTTCAGCCTGTACATGCACGAGGATGCCCTGGCGAAAGTCGAGGTACCGGTGCTGCTCATCGTCGGTGAAAAGGATCAATGGGCGCACGAAACGATTGTGGCGGCACGCACGGCGCTAGGCAATGATGGTCGACTGGAAGCGCGCGTGGTGCCCAATGCCGGCCACTACGCCTTCATCAGCGTATTCCCCGAGGCGATGAAAGCTCGTGTAGGCGAGGCGGCCATCGATCCGCCTGGCTTCGACCGCAGCGCCTTCCAGCGCGAGTTGGAGCGCGACATCCTGCATTTTCTCACCGTCACCATGCGACCGGCTGAAGCGGCCATAAGCGGATAAGGAGCACACAACATGCAAAAACCCAAGGAAGCGCTGGGTATGCCGCCCGGCATGGCACCACCCGGAGCACAGTTCGACTACCGATGGCGCTGGCCAGCGATGATCGTGTTGCTGAGCGCCAATTTCATGAACTTGCTGGACGTAGGCATCGTCAATGTCGCCCTACCCAGTATCCAGAAGAACCTGGGCGCGGACGCGCAACAGCTGGAATGGATCGTAGCGATATACATTCTGCTGTTTGCGTTGGGGTTGCTGCCGTTGGGGCGGTTGGGTGACATGCTCGGCCGCAAGCGCATGTTCGGCACCGGCGTGGCCGGTTTTATCTTGATGTCCGCGTTCTGTGCCATCGCCGGCAATATCCACGTGCTCATCATCGCGCGCGCTTTGCAGGGCTTGGCCGCAGCCATGCTGGCACCACAGGTGATGGCCATCGCGCAAACCATGTTCGCTCCGAAGGAGCGCGCGGCCGCCTTCTCGTTGTTCGGCCTGGTCGCGGGCCTGGCCTCATTCGCCGGCCCACTCGCCAGCGGCTTGCTGATCCACATCGATGCGTTCGGCGTCGGCTGGCGCGCGATCTTCCTGATCAACGTGCCGATCGGCCTGGTGACCTTGCTGGCGGCCGCGATCTGGGTGCCCAAGGTGCCGGCGCATGCGGGCATCCGTAACGACTGGGTCGGCATCGCCCTGGCCGCGCTCGCCTTGTTGTGCCTGGTGTTCCCACTAATAGAAGGACGCGCATACGGCTGGCCGCTATGGTGCTTTGCAGCCATTGCGCTCGGTATTCCGCTGCTGGTGGCCTTCGTCGCCTGGCAACGTCGGCAAGCCCATTTGGCGCGCCCGGCCCTGCTGCCGATCTACCTGATGAGCCATCGCGACTACATCTTGGGCGCCTTGTCCGTGTCGGTGTTCTATTCGGCGCTGCAGGGTTTTTTCCTGGTGTTCGTGATCTTTCTGCAGCAAGGACTGGCGTATTCGGCACTGGAAACCGGCGTCGCCACTACTCCTTTCCCTGTCGGCGTGGCGATTGCCTCTATGCTCGCTCGGCACGTCGAAAGCCTACGCGCGAAAATCGTCAGCGGCGCCTGTCTGATGATCGCTAGCTATCTGGCCTTGTGGGTCATCATCACGCGCAGTGAAGGCCCGCTGGATCCCTGGATGCTTACCCTGCCATTGCTGATCGGCGGGCTGGGCTGTGGCATCACCATCGCCTCGCTATTCCAGACAGTGATGCGTACGGTACCTCTGAAGGATGCCGGCGCAGGTTCCGGCGCGCTGCAGGTCATCCAGCAGGTCGGCGGTATGCTGGGCATCGCCCTGGTCTCGGAAATTTTCTTTAGCGGCCTGCACCAGCATCTGCAGGGGCCGGCAGGTGTAGCTCTGGCTTTCAAGCAGGCCTTCGGGGCTACGGTGGTGTACTACATCGCGGCCAATGCTTTCGTGGCGCTCTCTACGCTGGGATTGCAGTTCAAACTGACACCATTTGCGCCGCAATCATCGCCGTAGGCGTCCGAAAGCATCGTCCCCTTCACTGGAATCGGACATGAAGCGCACTTACATCGGACTCGCCAATTCCTTCCACGATTCAGCCATCGCGATCGTCGGCGACGATGGTCAGGTGCGCTTTGCCGAGGCCACCGAGCGCTACCTGCAGTACAAGCGTTCAATCGGCGTTGCCCCGGACGTGTTTCAGCGCGCCATCAAGCTGGTCCACGAATACGGCGATCCCGGCACCGAACTGGTCGTCGCGACTAGTTGGAGCGGGCAAACACCTGAACTGATGCGGGAAGGCCTGGGCAAGACCGCGCAAGCGGTAGACCAATACCGCAGCGCCTTCGGCGACCTGCCTGGGCACGTCAACAAGCAATTCGTGGCACAGAGCTTCTTCTACCGTTCGCAGCTGGCGATGGTGGAGCACCCCGGACACCTGCTCGAATATGACTTGAGCCACATGGCCGAGCCTGCCTTCAAGCCACCCAGCTACCGTCATTACGAGCACCACCTAACCCACGCGGTGGCCGGCTGCTACACCAGCCCGTTCGAGGAGGCGGTGTGCGCAGTACTGGACGGCATGGGTGAAAAAAATGCTTTGGCCTGCTACCACTACCAACAGGGCAAGCTTACGCCGATCCACCAAAGCGAGACCAGCAGTTGGGCCAGCCTAGGCTTCTTCTACGGTATGATCTGCGAGGTTTGCGGCTTCGGCACCCTGTCCGGCGAAGAATGGAAGGTGATGGGCCTGGCCGCCTACGGGCACCATGATCGGCAACTGTACGAGTTGTTGCGCCAGATGCTACGCGTCGACGGCCTAACGCTGAGGTTTGCGCCCGCAGTACAATTCAGCCAGTTGCAGTGCACGCTGTATGCAATGCGCCGACGCAAGGGCCAGCCAGCGATCGAATTGGCCAACCTGGCCTATGCCGGCCAGCAGGTGTTCTGCGACGTCCTCTTCGAATTCCTGCACAACCTGCATGCTTTGGGCTTGTCCGACCACTTGGTGCTGGGCGGCGGCTGTGCACTCAATTCCTCGGCCAACGGCCGCGTGCTGGCTGAAACTCCGTTCCGTCATCTGCACGTATTCGCCGCCCCTGGCGATGACGGTAACGCGGTGGGCGCCGCATTATGGGCACACGCCGAGGACCATCCTGAGCAGACACAGCCGGCTGCGCGCGAACAATCGCCCTACCTGGGCAGCAGCATGAGTGCGGAGACCTTGCATAACGTGGAGCACTTCGGCGCGCTGTCCAAATTCACTCGTTGCCTCGACGACGCAGCACAACGCGCGGCCCGGCTGCTGACCGAGGGTAAGATCGTCGCCTGGGTGCAAGGCCGCGCGGAATTCGGGCCACGGGCCCTAGGCAATCGCTCGATCCTTGCAGATCCGCGTTCGCCTGCGATCAAGGACATCATCAATGCGCGGGTGAAGTTCCGCGAGGAGTTCCGCCCGTTCGCACCGTCGATTTTGCATGAGCACGGCTCGGAGTATTTCGAGCTGTACCAGGAATCGCCCTACATGGAGCGCACCCTGAAGTTCCGTGCGGAAGCCACGCGCAAGGTGCCGGGCGTCGTGCACCACGACGGCACCGGACGTCTGCAGACGGTGAAGCAACATTGGAACCCGCGCTATCACGCGCTGATCAAAGAATTCTACCGCCTGACGGGTATTCCCCTGGTGCTTAACACCAGCTTCAACGTCATGGGCAAACCAATCGCCCATTCGGTGGAGGATGCGCTGTCGATCTTCTTCACCAGCGGGCTGGACGCGATGTTCATCGATGACGTACTGATCGAAAAGTAGGCTTATGCGGCGAACCCGGATGGCGGCGGTTCCTAGCGGCTGATCGTGTCAAACAAGGGTCGAACCAAACCACTAGAACCCGTCATCAATTGCTCGGATAGGCGATGCTTGTTGCCCCTTTCCGCCTCATTCTGCCATGGCACGTCGCGACGCCCTGCGAGACGTGTCCTGGTCTAATTTTCGTGGACACCTCGATAGGAGATGATCATCCCCAACGAGGAGGTAGCACGCAAAGTAGGCTTATGCGGCGAACCCGGATGGCGGCGGTTCCTAGCGGCTGATCGTGTCAAACAAGGGTCGAACCAAACCACTAGAACCCGTCATCAATTGCTCGGATAGGCGATGCTTGTTGCCCCTTTCCGCCTCATTCTGCCATGGCACGTCGCGACGCCCTGCGAGACGTGTCCTGGTCTAATTTTCGTGGACACCTCGATAGGAGATGATCATCCCCAACGAGGAGGTAGCACGCCATGCATTACATCGCTTCGCCGCAGAACCTTCGATGCCGCCTTCTGCAGGTCGTGCACATGATCGGCAACCAACATCTGAGCGTTGGCCAGGTGTGCCGCGATCTGGACTTGGTCGATAGCGCCGTGCGCCGCTGGCTGGCCCAGTACGATGCCGAGCAGGCCGGCCAAGCCGGCATTGGCAAGGCGCTGACGCCCGATCAGCAACGCATCGGCGAGCGGGAGCGGGAGTGTCAACGCCTGAGCGAGGACGTCTGGCTCCTAAAAAAAGCATCGGCCTTCTTCGCCCGGGAACTGAAGTGATCCAATCGACGCTTCACCCCCATTGCCCCCGATCAAGCGTGGGTGGCCGATATCACCTACATCCGCACCGAACGCGGCTGGCTGTATCTGGCCACCGTGTTGGACTTGTACTCGCGCAAGATCCTCCGCTGGGCGATGGCCCCGAAAAAGCATCGGCCTTCTTCGCCCGGGAACTGAAGTGATCCAATCGACGCTTCACCCCCATTGCCCCCGATCAAGCGTGGGTGGCCGATATCACCTACATCCGCACCGAACGCGGCTGGCTGTATCTGGCCACCGTGTTGGACTTGTACTCGCGCAAGATCCTCCGCTGGGCGATGGCCCCGAACAGAGTTCTACCCCGATATCACGGACGGTTGTAAAAGAGCTGCAACTTTCTGATCCTGCTTGGCCGCCCTTCGCCGCATCCTTGGGTTGTGGCGTCGCTC
>NZ_JZIM01000029.1:0-16859 GCF_000963215.1 Xanthomonas sp. MUS 060 | reverse complement strand
GGCAGCCCAGGCTACCAGAGTGCATTACTTGATGATCTTGGCCACCACGCCGGCGCCGACGGTCCGGCCACCTTCGCGGATCGCAAAACGCAGACCTTCGTCCATCGCCACCGGGTTGATCAACGCCACCACCATCTTGACGTTGTCGCCCGGCATCACCATCTCCACGCCCTCCGGCAGCTTGCACTCGCCGGTGATATCGGTCGTGCGGAAATAGAACTGCGGACGATAGCCCGGGAAGAACGGCTTGTGACGACCACCCTCGTCCTTCGACAACACGTACACCTCGGCCTCGAACTCGGTGTGCGGCTTGATCGAACCCGGCTTGCACAGCACCTGGCCGCGCTCCACGTCGTCACGCTTGGTGCCGCGCAGCAGCAGACCCGCGTTATCGCCCGCCTGACCCTGGTCCAGCAGCTTGCGGAACATTTCCACGCCCGTCACCGTGGTCTTCTGCGTCGCACGGATGCCGACGATTTCGATTTCGTCGCCCACCTTGATGATGCCGCGCTCGATACGACCGGTCACCACCGTGCCGCGACCGGAAATCGAGAACACGTCTTCCACCGGCATCAGGAACGGCTTGTCCACGTCGCGCTGCGGCTCCGGGATGAACGTGTCCAGCGCCTCCACCAGCTTCAGGATCGCCGGCACGCCGATCTCGCTCTGATCACCCTCCAGCGCCAGACGCGCCGAACCATGGATGATCGGGGTAGGTGTCGTCGCCCGGGAAGTCGTACTTGCTCAGCAGCTCGCGCACTTCCATCTCGACCAGCTCAAGCAGCTCGGCGTCGTCGACCATATCGGCCTTGTTCAAGAACACCACGATGTGCGGCACGCCGACCTGACGCGACAGCAGGATGTGCTCGCGCGTCTGCGGCATCGGGCCGTCGGCGGCCGAGCACACCAGAATCGCGCCGTCCATCTGCGCCGCACCGGTGATCATGTTCTTCACGTAGTCCGCGTGCCCCGGGCAATCCACGTGCGCGAGCACACCAGAATCGCGCCGTCCATCTGCGCCGCACCGGTGATCATGTTCTTCACGTAGTCCGCGTGCCCCGGGCAATCCACGTGCGCGTAATGACGCGACGGGGATTCGTATTCCACGTGGGCCGTCGAGATCGTGATACCGCGCGCCTTCTCTTCCGGCGCCGCGTCGATCGCGTCGTAGGCCTTGAATTCGCCGCCGAAGCGCTCCGCGCCGACCTTGGTCAGTGCGGCCGTCAGCGTGGTCTTGCCGTGGTCGACGTGACCGATGGTGCCGACGTTGACGTGCGGCTTGGTGCGCTCGAACTTACCCTTGGCCATGGCTGCTTCTTCTCGATGATCTTAGAAAGATTTGACGACTGAATATGGTGCTCACGAAAGGAATCGAACCTTCGACCTCCTCCTTACCAAGGAGGTGCTCTACCGACTGAGCTACGTGAGCGTTGCTTTATTGTGACACACGCGCGTTCAATGGAGCGGGAGACGGGAATCGAACCCGCACCATCAGCTTGGAAGGCTGAGGTTCTACCGTTGAACTACTCCCGCTACGGGATGACACACTGCCACAACAAAATTACTGGTGGAGGGAGGTGGATTCGAACCACCGAAGGCGTAAGCCAGCAGATTTACAGTCTGCCCCCGTTGGCCGCTTGGGTATCCCTCCAACTACCCACCCCAACCCGGTCGCGAAACCGAATCAAAGAGGGGTGAAACAGCCCGCTATTCTTCCCTGACACCATTGCCTTGTCAACAGCCTTTTGACGCGGGCAGGCATGGCAGCGCAATTGTCCATGTGCGCTTGCGCAAAGCACGCGCAACAGCTTCGGATCGGATCAGACATTGAAACGGAAATGCAGGATATCGCCTTCCTGCACGCGGTACTCCTTGCCTTCCAGGCGCAAACGTCCGGCCTCCCGCGCGCCGCTCTCACCCTTGTACTTGATGAAATCGTCGTAGGCGATGGTCTCGGCACGGATGAAGCCTTTCTCGAAATCGGTATGGATCACCGCCGCCGCCTGGGGCGCGGTCGCTCCCACTTTCACCGTCCATGCCCGCACTTCCTTCACCCCGGCGGTGAAATACGTCTGCAGCCCCAGCAGCGCATAGGCGGCGCGAATCACCCGGTTCAAACCCGGCTCCTGCAAGCCCAGATCGACCAGAAACGCGTCGCGATCGGCATCGTCCAGTTGCGACAACTCTTCCTCGATCGCCGCCGACACCGGCACAACCTCGGCGCCCTCGGCAGCGGCGCGCGCACGCACAGCCTCCAGGTGCGGATTGTTCTCGAAGCCATCCTCCAACACGTTGGCGATGTACATCACCGGCTTGAGGGTGAGCAGAAACAAATCGCGCACCAACGCTTTTTCCTCTTCATCCAGCCCCGCGCTACGCCCAGGCTTGCCGTCGGCCAGCGCAGCTTGCAGCTTGGCGAGCACCGGCTTGCGCGCGGCAGCATCCTTGTCGCCGCCCTTGGCCGCGCGCTCGGCACGGTTTAGCGCTTTTTCCACGCTCTCCAAATCGGCCAGGGCCAATTCGATATCGATCGTCTCGATATCGGAAACCGGATCGACCCTGTTATTGACGTGGATGATGTCGCTATGCTCGAAACAGCGCACCACGTGGGTGATCGCATCGACTTCGCGGATGTGCGCAAGGAACTTGTTGCCCAATCCCTCACCACTGGCGGCACCGGCAACCAAGCCAGCGATATCGACGAATTCGACCGCGGTGGGGACGACCTTCTGCGGATTGATGATCGCCGCCAGCGCACCAAGCCGCGGATCTGGCACCGGCACAACGCCGACGTTGGGCTCGATGGTGCAGAACGGGAAATTGGCCGCAGCGATGCCCGCCTTGGTCAATGCATTGAACAGAGTCGACTTGCCAACATTGGGCAACCCGACGATGCCGCACTTAATGCCCATGATTTACTTCCAGGATTTGGGATTCGGGATTGGAGATGCGCCCCGCATCACGGAGGCGAATCCCCAATCCCCAATCACGAATCCCTGCTCGTATGCAGCCGTTTCATCGCTTCGTTGAAATCGCCCTGCACCGCCAACGGCAGCACCGCGAGAGCGTCGTCGATGGCGCGGTCGATCAGTATTTGCTCACCCTGGCTTGCACGGCTTAATACCCACGGCACGACCTTGTCCTTGTGCCCCGGATGCCCGATTCCAATACGCAAGCGATGGAAGCCGGCATGCCCAAGCAAGCGAATGGTGTCGCGCAAGCCATTCTGTCCACCGTGGCCGCCATCGAACTTGAGCCGCGCTGTGCCCGGCGCCAGATCGAGCTCGTCGTGCGCCAGCAGCGCCTGCGCAGGCTCGATCTTCCAATACCGCAGCGCCGCCGTCACCGACTTGCCGCTGAGATTCATATAGGTGGCCGGCTTCAGCAGCCACACGGACTGGCCCGCGACATCCACCTTGGCAGTCTCACCAAACAACTTGGTCTCCACACTCCAGCGCGCACCGGCCTGTTGCGCCAGATGATCGACAAAACGAAACCCGGCGTTGTGCCGGGTATTGGCGTGCTCGGCCCCGGGATTGCCCAGACCGACGATCAGACGCAGACCAGTCATGCCGCAGCGCATCGTCGCGGCGCCCGAACCACAATGGCCCAGGCGCCACGCAGACGATTACTTGCCGTCCTTCTTCGCCGGCTCGGCCGCAGCCGCATCGGTTGCCTCGGGCTCTTCCTCGACCCGACCATGCTTGGCGATGACCACCGCCACGTCGTGCTCCTTGCCCAACTTCAGCTGCGGCAACTCGACACCGGCCGGCAGCTTCAGATCGGACAAGTGAATCACATCGCCGACCGACAGCTTGGACAAGTCGACTTCGACGAACTCCGGCAGATCCTTCGGCAAGCACACGACCTGGATTTCGTTCAATTCGTGAGTGACGACCACTTCGGCCGACTTGCCGGCCGGCGACACATCCTCGTGGAGGAAGTGCAGCGGCACCGCAGCGTGCAGCGCCTCGTTGTCGTTCACGCGCTGGAAGTCGATGTGCATGATCAACTGCTTGTACGGATGACGCTGCATATCGCGCAGCAACACCTTCTGCGTGTCGCCGTTCAAGCTCAGGCTGAGGATGGACGAATAGAACCAGTCGTTCTGGCTAGCCAGCCAGACTTCGTTGTGATTGAGCTGGATGTTGACCGGCTTCAGGTCGCCACCGTAGACGATGGCCGGGATCAGGCCGTCGCGACGGAGGCGGCGGCTCGCACCCTTACCCTCGACTTCGCGGCGCTGAACCTTGATTTCATGCGTGGTTGCCATTTTGCGCTTACTACCTTAGTTGAATGAACCGCCTCGCGACGGTTTGAAAGACTCTCCCGCGACCAGAAGAGCCGGAACGTAAGCCGGGACGGGCAACGCCCGCCCGACCCTCAATCGACGTACAACGAACTGACCGACTCGCCGAAGGCGATACGGCGAATGGTTTCGGCGAGCAACTCGGCAACGCTGAGCTGGCGAATCTTGCCGCAGGCGCGCGCCGCTTCCGAGAGCGGAATGGTATCGGTGACGACCAGTTCGTCCAGTTGCGAATTGCTGATATTGCTCACCGCCGGGCCGGACAACACCGGATGGGTGCAATACGCAGCCACCTTCAACGCGCCCTGGGCCTTCAAAGCGGCCGCCGCGGCGCACAGGGTGCCAGCGGTGTCGACGATATCGTCGACCAGCACGCACGTCTTGCCTTCGACATCCCCGATGATGTTCATCACCGTCGCCACGTTGGCACGCGGACGGCGCTTGTCGATGATCGCCAGATCGGCATCGTCCAGACGTTTGGCCACGGCGCGCGCGCGCACCACGCCGCCGACGTCGGGCGAGACCACGATCAGGTTGTCGGTCCCGTAGGCACGCCAGATATCGGCCAGCAACAGCGGCGAGGCATACACGTTATCGACCGGGATATCGAAGAAACCCTGAATCTGATCGGCATGCAGATCGACGGTAAGCACACGATCAGCGTTGACCGCGCTGAACATCTTGGCGGCAACCTTGGCGGTGATCGGCACGCGCGAAGAACGCATGCGCCGATCCTGTCGCGAATAACCGAAGTACGGCACCACCGCAGTCACACTGGCGGCACTTGCGCGCTTGAGCGCGTCGATCAGTACCAACAACTCCATCAGGTTCTCAGCGCTCGGCGCGCAGGTCGGCTGCACCACGAACACTTCCTGCCGACGCACGTTCTCCTCGATTTCCACCTGCACTTCGCCGTCGGAGAAACGCGACACCATCGCCTTGCCCGCACGCACGCCCAACTCGCGACAGATGCTCTTGGCCAAAGGTTTGTTGGCATTACCGCAGAACACCAGCAGGTTACGTTGGTCTTGCATGAAGAAATCACTCAGGTGGCGGCAAAGAGCGTGTGGCGAAGATAGCGATGTGAAACCGGAGAAACCAAGGCAAAGCGGCGCTTCACCTGTTGCATCCACGCACACGAATGTGCGGAATCTTGCGAGAGACTCGCATCAATGGCAGGGGCGGTAGGATTCGAACCTACGAATGCCAGGATCAAAACCTGGTGCCTTGGGCCTCTTGGCGACGCCCCTGCGTAAAACTTGTCAAACCTCCAGCGCGTCGAGCAGCGGCGAGCGGGCCACGCCGCCTGCCACCCAGGCGCGCATCCCATTCGGCAAGTCCGCCAGCGCGCGCTGTGCGGCGGCGCGATCGGCAAACTCGACGAAACAACCGCTCCCCGATCCGGTCAAGCGCGGCGTTCCGATCCTTGCAAGCGCCTGGAACGCCGCATGGACAGCGGGTTCGCGGCGAAGCAGGACCGGCTCGAACGCATTCCCGAGCAGGAAACCTGAAACGAAGTCGCCTATTTTCGCGGGCGCAGCATCCCGCGTCAAATCTTCAGACTGGAACAAGGTCGCAGTGGGCACATGAACGCCCGGATCGACCACGACGTACCAGGCCGGAGGCAACACGATCGGGGTCAAACGCTCGCCAATACCCTCGGCCCAGGCGTCGTGGCCGCGCACGAACACCGGCACGTCAGCGCCCAGCGACAGCCCCAACCTGGCCAGCGCGTCTTCATCCAGACCGGCGCCCCACAGCGTGTTGAGCACAAGCAGCACGGTGGCCGCATCCGAGGATCCACCGCCGAACCCCCCCCCGGCAGGAATCCGCTTTTCGACGCGGATATCCACCCCTTTGGCGATATTGGCTTCTTTTTGCAGTAAAACGGCCGCGCGCACCAGGAGGTCGTCGGCCTCGGCAACCCCGGCCACGGAAGGCCCGATGCGCGCCACCACGCCGTCGGCGCGCGGCCGCACAGACACCGTGTCACCCCAATCGAGCAGGCGGAACACGGTCTGCAATTGGTGATAACCGTCAGCGCGGCGGCCCGTGATCTGCAGGAACAGGTTCAGCTTCGCCGGGGCCGGCCAATGCGACCAGCCCCCGTCCGAGGCATGGATCATGACGCCGGAATGTCCCATTGATCGACCAGCAGCCGCACCTTGGCATCGCCACTGCGCGCCTCGATCCGCCGTGGCAGCGACGGCCGCCCAGCAACAGGCGGATACCACTCCTGAAACTCGATGTCCCAGCCCATCTGCCGCAGCAGATGGGGACGCCCCTGCGCATCGTCGTCGAGCCGCTCGGGCGCCCGTGCATCGCGCGCCACCAGGCCGCGCACCCAATCCGGCAGCAAATTGACCGGAATCTCCCAACCCGTCGCCGCCAGCAACACCTGCTGCGCATCCTCACCGGCACGCGGCCCACCCTCCAGACCGTCCAGACGTCCAGCCCCGGACTGGCTATCGCCGCGCAAGCGCCAGCTCTGCCGGGTCACCGGGGCGCTGAGCTGCACGTCGTAGCCGCGCCCGTGCTGGGCCCAGTCGATACGTCCACTGCCACCGTTATGCCCGTTGCTGACCGCGACGCGGCCCTGGAAGGACCAGTTCGGCTGTGCCTGCAACCATTGCGCACGCGCCTTTTCCACCTGCCGCGCAGCCGCATCGGGCGCGCCGACGGCCGGCGTCGGCGGGCGCGACTGCACCCCCGCACAACCAGCCAACGCAAGGGCCGCCAGCCCCCCCCATCCGGCGCGCAACAGCGCCTTCATGGCACTGCCTTTTCCATGGCCCGCTGCAAGGCGCGATTGTTCGGATCCAACTTGCGCGCTGCTTCGAAATACGTCTTGGCCTCCTCGCGCTTCCCCTGCTCCCACAGCAGCTGACCAATGTGCGCGGCGATCTCCGGATCCTTCAGCAGACCCCAGGCGCGGCGCAGTTGCACGAGTGCTTCCTGGGTCTTGCCGAGCCGGTACAACACCCAGCCGTAGCTATCGATGATCGCCGCGTTCTCCGGATCGGCGGTACGCGCGCGATCGATCAACTCCAGCGCTTCGCGGTAACGCTTGGTGCGATCGGCCAGGGTGTAGCCGAGCGCGTTCAGCGCCGCCACGTTGTCCGGCTCGGTGACCAGGATCTTGCGCAAGTCGGCCTCGGCGCGATCGATACGGTCGCGGCGCTCCCAGGCAAGTCCACGCGCGTACAACAGCGCATTGTCGTCCGGATAGGCGGCCAGGCCGCGTTCGAACACTTGCAGTTCGCCCGTATCGTCGCCGCTGCGCTGGCGCAATTCCGCCTCCAACACGTAGGCGTCGCGGCGCGCGGCATCATCGGCATCGGCATCGTCCTGCAGCGCGCGCGCCTCGGCGAAGGCGGCGTCCTTCTGCCCCAAACCATACAGTGCGTCGGCCATGCGCAAACGCGCTTCGCTACGCAAGGGGCCGCTCGACACGCCACGGTACCAGTCCACCGCTTCCTGGTTGCGCTTGAGGAATTCGGCGATCTTGCCGAGCAACAACCGCCGCTCCGGATCGGGCCGGTTCGTTCCCTTGCGCAACTCGTCGTACAGCGCAGTCAGCGGCGGGCGCGACTGCACCCCCGCACAACCAGCCAACGCAAGGGCCGCCAGCCCCCCCCATCCGGCGCGCAACAGCGCCTTCATGGCACTGCCTTTTCCATGGCCCGCTGCAAGGCGCGATTGTTCGGATCCAACTTGCGCGCTGCTTCGAAATACGTCTTGGCCTCCTCGCGCTTCCCCTGCTCCCACAGCAGCTGACCAATGTGCGCGGCGATCTCCGGATCCTTCAGCAGACCCCAGGCGCGGCGCAGTTGCACGAGTGCTTCCTGGGTCTTGCCGAGCCGGTACAACACCCAGCCGTAGCTATCGATGATCGCCGCGTTCTCCGGATCGGCGGTACGCGCGCGATCGATCAACTCCAGCGCTTCGCGGTAACGCTTGGTGCGATCGGCCAGGGTGTAGCCGAGCGCGTTCAGCGCCGCCACGTTGTCCGGCTCGGTGACCAGGATCTTGCGCAAGTCGGCCTCGGCGCGATCGATACGGTCGCGGCGCTCCCAGGCAAGTCCACGCGCGTACAACAGCGCATTGTCGTCCGGATAGGCGGCCAGGCCGCGTTCGAACACTTGCAGTTCGCCCGTATCGTCGCCGCTGCGCTGGCGCAATTCCGCCTCCAACACGTAGGCGTCGCGGCGCGCGGCATCATCGGCATCGGCATCGTCCTGCAGCGCGCGCGCCTCGGCGAAGGCGGCGTCCTTCTGCCCCAAACCATACAGTGCGTCGGCCATGCGCAAACGCGCTTCGCTACGCAAGGGGCCGCTCGACACGCCACGGTACCAGTCCACCGCTTCCTGGTTGCGCTTGAGGAATTCGGCGATCTTGCCGAGCAACAACCGCCGCTCCGGATCGGGCCGGTTCGTTCCCTTGCGCAACTCGTCGTACAGCGCAGTCAGCGCCGCGTTGTCCTGCAACTTGGCCAGCATCGAGGCGCGCAAGGCCGCGTTGTCCTGCAACTTGGCCAGCATCGAGGCGCGCAAGCCGTAGTTCTCCGTGCTCTGCGGCCCTAGCGCCAGCACCCGTGCCGCGCTGGCGGTATCGCCGATCGCATCATAGGCATACGCCAGCGCGGCGCGCAGTTCCGAATCCGCCGCCACCTTCGGCTCCACGCCCTGCAACAGCGCGTGGGCTTGTTCGCTCTTGCCCTCCTGCTGCAACTGGGTGGCATGCAACAGCGCCACTCGCGGCTCGGACGGGAAGCGTTTGACCAACTGCTCGACGATGCGCTCGGCCAGCTTGGGTTGTTCGAGTCGCAGCGCCAATCGCCCGAACTCCTGCCAGGCTTCGAGCTGATTCGGGATAGCGTTCGCATCAAGCAACTGGTCCAGTGCTTTCGCCGCCACCTCCGGATCACGGTTGCCGCTGACCAGCGCCATCAAGGCGAAGCGCCAACCACGCGGATCCTTATCGCGCAACAGCGCCACCAGCAGACCCCGCGCCTGATGCAAATTGCCGCCGCGCAACGCCAGCGCGGCCTCGGCACTACGCATCGCCAACGAAGCCGGCGCGCGCTGCCGCCACAACGCCAGCGCCTGCGCCGCCGCCTTGCCGTCGTTGGACAGCATCGCGATGCGGGTGGCGCGCTCGGCCAGGCCGATATCGCCGGGACTGTCGTTGGCCGCCTGCAGATACCAGCGCGTGGCGTCGGCCAATTGCCCGGCCTGTAGCGCGAACTCGCCCGCCAGCACCGGGGTCAGCACGCCCTGGTCCGGGCGCGCGGGCTTGGCGTCAACCGGCGTCGCCACAGCGGCGGCGATGAGGGGCAGCAGCAGAAAGGTACGGATGCGAATCAATGCGGGCATCGGAAGCGGCCGGGCCGTAAAATGGGGCCCTGAATAGCCAGCAGCTTATCGCAAGCGACTGAACAGATGACGTTGTGGGTGCTCGGATTGAACCATCAGACCGCGCCGGTCGACCTGCGCGAACGGGTGGCATTCGCTGGCGATGCACTCCCGCATGCGCTGCAATCGCTGCGCGCGCTGCCCGAGGTGACCGAAGCGGCGCTGCTGTCCACCTGCAACCGCACCGAGCTGTACGCGATCGCCGACGATGCGCAGCAGTTGGCCGATTGGCTGGATTCGCACGCCGCCGGCCTGCATGGGCATCTCTATCGGCACCAGGACGCCGACGCGGTGCGGCATCTGTTCCGCGTCGCCACCGGGCTGGATTCCATGGTCCTGGGCGAACCGCAGATCCTGGGCCAGGTCAAGGAGGCCTGGGCGCTGGCGCGCGAACACCGGGCGATGGGCAACCGTCTGGATCGATTGTTCCAGCAGACCTTCGCGGTCGCCAAGCGCGCGCGCACCGATACGCGGGTCGGCGCCAATCCGGTCTCGGTGGCCTCGACCGCGGTGCGCCTGGCACAAGACGCCTTCGCCCGGCTCAACGAATCGACCGTGCTGCTGGTCGGCGCAGGCGAAACCATCGAACTGGCCGCCAAGCATCTCAGCGAAAGCCGCGTACAACGCCTGCTGATCGCCAACCGCACGCTTGCCCACGCCCAGGAGCTGGCCAGCCGCCATCGTGGCGTGGCACTACCCCTGAGCGAACTGGAACGGCATCTGCACGAGGCCGACGTGGTGTTCTCGGCTACCGCCGCGCCCGCGCCGGTGATCAAGCGGGCGCAGGTCGAGCAGGCGCTGCGCGTGCGCAAGCACAAACCGATGCTGTTGTTCGACCTGGCGGTCCCCCGGGATATCGCCACCGACGTGGCCGAGCTGGCCGACGCCTATCTATATACCGTGGACGATCTGGAACGCGCAGTCGAGGACAACCGGCGCAGCCGGCGCGAAGCGGCCCAGGCCGCCGAGGCGATCATCGACCTGCAGGTCGTGCGCTACATGGAGACGCTGCAGGCCAGCACCCGTCAAGCGCCACTCAAGCGCCTGCGCGCGCATGGCGACAGCACCCGCGACGACGTCCTGGCCAAAGCACGGCAACAACTGGCGCACGGCAAACCGGCCGAGGAGGTCCTGGACTTCCTCGCCAACACCCTGACCAACCGGCTGCTGCACCCGCCCACTGCGGCGCTGCGCGCAGCGGCATTACGCGGCGACAGCGAACTGGCAAACGCCGCCGAGCGCCTGTTCCCGGAAAAACCGGGCTACTTCCACCCGATACTGAAACCCGATGACACCGACCCTGCGCCGTAAGCTGGAGGCGCTGGCCGAGCGTCGCGAAGAACTCGAACGCCTGCTCTCCGACCCCGAGGTGGTCAGCGATAACCAACGCTTCCGCGACTACTCGCGCGAATTCGCGCAACTGCAGCCGGTCGCCACGGCGCTGGCCGAGGAAGCGGCAGCCAAGGCCGACCTGGCCTCCGCCGAAGCGATGCGCGCCGATCCGGAACTGCGCGAACTGGCAGAGGAAGAAATCGCCGCCGCGCAGGCGCATCTGGCCGAGCTGGATGCGCAACTGGCGCTGCTGCTGGTCCCGCGCGATCCACGCGACGACGGTAACCTATTCCTGGAAGTGCGCGCCGGCACCGGCGGCGACGAAGCCGCGATCTTCGCCGGCGACCTGTTCCGCATGTACGCGCGCTACGCCGAGCGCCAGGGATGGAAAGTGGAAGTGGAATCGGACAACCCCGGCGAACACGGCGGCTACAAGGAAATCGTCGCGCGCATCGTCGGTCGCGGCGCTTACTCCAAATTGAAGTTCGAATCCGGCACCCACCGCGTGCAACGCGTGCCGGCCACCGAATCGCAAGGACGCATCCACACCTCGGCGGCAACGGTGGCGATCATTCCCGAAGCCGACGACGTGGAAGAGATCGCAATCAATCCAGCCGATCTGAAAATCGACACCTTCCGTTCCTCCGGCGCGGGCGGCCAGCACGTCAACAAGACCGAATCGGCGATTCGCATCACCCACGTCCCCAGTGGCGTGGTGGTGGAGTGCCAGACCGAACGTAGCCAGCACGCCAACCGCGACAAGGCAATGAAACGACTCAAGGCGCAGTTGCTCGATGCCGAACGCAACAAGCAGGCCGCGGCCGAAGCACAGGACCGCAAGCTGCAGGTCGGCAGTGGCGACCGCAGCCAACGCATCCGCACCTACAACTTTCCGCAGGGCCGCATCACCGACCATCGTGTCGAGGGCCTGACGCTATACGACCTGCCGGATGTGATCGAAGGCGATCTCGACGCGCTGATCGAACGCCTGAGCCACGAGCACCAGGTCGACGCACTGGCGCGGCTGAGCAACAGCGCGTGAGTCGCCTGGCAACAAAACGCATATGAGCGGCGACGACGCCGACGAACTGCGCCACCTGCGCGAGACAGTACGACGCGACCCACAGGATTTCCTCGCCTGGGTGATGCTGGCCGATGCCGAACTCGGCGCTGGCGCCATCGCCGCTGGCGAACATGCCGCGCTGCGCGCGCTGCAACTGCGTCCAGGCCATCCCGAAGCGCTGGCGCGGCTGGGCCGGGTGCGATGGACCCAGGGCCGCCATGCCGACGCCGCGCACAGCTTGCGCCAAGCATTGCAGCAAGCTCCGCAACATCCCGGCATCGCCTTATGGCTGGGCCACGCCCTGGAGGACAACGGCGAAGCGGAAGCCGCCGCAGATGCCTACGCGCATGCATATGCCCTGCTGCCGCAGGAGCCGTCGATTGTCGCGCACCTGCTCAACTGGCGACGCAAACTGTGCGACTGGCGCGATCTCGACGCGCTGTCGCAGCACGTCCGTACCGCGGTGCGCCGTGGACATCCAGCGATCGAACCGTTCGCCTTCCTCAACGAGGACGCTTCCCCGGCCGAGCAACTGCGCTGCGCGCGCAACCGTGCCGAGGCGCTGGCAGCCACACTGACCCCACTGCCGGCAACCACGGTCCGCCAGCACGGCCCGCTACGGATCGGCTTTCTGTCCAACGGGTTCGGTGCCCATCCCACCGGCTTGCTGACCGTCGCCCTGTTCGAACACCTGCGTGCGCATGCGGACCTGCAGGTACACCTGTTCGCACTGAACGGTGACGACCGCAGTGCGATCCACGCCCGCCTGCAAGCGGCGGCGCACACCTGGCACAGCGTGACCGCGCAAGCGCATCGCACCATCGCCCAACGCATCCGCGAGGCCGGCATCGACATGCTGCTGGATCTGCGTGGCTGGGGCGGCGGCGGCGCACCCGAGGTGCTGGCGCTGCGTCCAGCCCCCGTGCAGATCAACTGGCTCGCCTACCCTGGCACATCTGGCGCGCCATGGATGGACTATGTCATCGGCGATGGCTACGCCCTTCCACCGACTCTCACCGCACATTACAGCGAGCGGGTGCTGCGTCTACCGCGTGCATTCCAGCCCTCCGACACCACCCGCCACGTCGGCATCCCACCAACGCGGCACGACTGCGGCCTGCCCGAAACCGGCACCGTGTTTTGCTGCTTCAACAACAGCTACAAATTGAGTCCACGCAGCATGGCGCGAATGCTGGCGGTGCTGCACCAAGTGCCAGACAGCGTCCTCTGGCTGCTGTCCGGTCCCGGCCAAGCGGATGCGCGGCTGCGCCAAGCCGCCCATCAAGCCGACTTGGACCCGGCGCGCCTGCGCTTCATGCCGAAACTGGCGCACCCGGAGTATCTCTCCCGCTATCGGCATGCCGACCTGTTTTTAGATACGCATTCCTACAACGCGCACACCACCGCCTCCGATGCACTATGGGCTGGCTGCCCGGTCCTCACTTGCCCCGGCACCACGTTCGCCGCGCGCGTGGCCGGCAGCCTCAACCACCATCTGGGCATGGATGACATGAACGTAGGCGACGATGACGCCTTCATCGCCATGGCGGTACGCCTCGGATGCGACCGGAGTGCGCTGCACGCGCTGCAAGAACGGCTGCGACAACGCCGGGAAACGAGCGGCCTGTTCGACATGCAAGGCTTTGCCGCAGATTTCGCCGCGCTCCTGTGTGCGCTGGCACGTGAGCATGGGTGGCGCAACGCCACGTGACCTGCCGCACACTCGGCACGGCAGCAAGCCGGTCAAGACGACGCCCGAGACACCTTGCACTGCGCAAGCAATCCGCTGACATCCAGTTCGTCTCCACCCGATGATCGCTGACGCAAACGGCGGCTGCGCGGACCATGCTTTTTTCATTGCAGCGACGCCGCAGAGGTATTTTCACGCCCGGTCGTTTGCGCACTTACACGCGGGTAAGGGTTATTGACCCCGGATTCCGCGTGAAGATTTCATTAGAAAGTATATATTGGGCCACTCGTTCAGCGAGAGGCGTCACATTATTTTAGAGGAACGATAAGCACTTCATCAGTTTGTATTCAAGCCTAATTCATTTCTTGAGCACGCTCACAGAATGCTGTATCTCGAAATTGATCTTCTGCTCCCAACAAGCAAGGCATTAAGGCTCCGTGACATGTAGGTTCGCTTCTCTTGTTCACTTGCGGCATTAATGTCGCTCCCCAGAACCATATTGGTGGCACAAAGAGAAATCCATCTCGAAAATATTTTCGCAACAATACGTTCCTCTGGCAATTACCCACATCTGCGGTCTATCCACTTTTTCAAGAGCAAGCAGCACGAACAGCAGCAGATTGCTTGTGCATTTAGATAGTTTTTCCAGCAACGACTAAACACAATTCACCCCAATGACCAGAGCTGCTCGATTTATTTATCGGCGGCGCTTCGGGGACTGCTACGCCAAAATTTCATTTCACTACACACTAATCGCTAGGGGGCAATCCACAAAGTGATCGAAACGGCCAAAGCGCCACGACCATGCTTGCATAAATAAAAAACCTAATAAGACTTCAAAATAGAGAGACAACCATGAAAGCAACCACGTCGCCCCGCAAACGCTTCAAATATAAAGCAACTGCGTCATTACTGAGCGTATGCCTGCTCTCCAGCCTGGCCGCTCATGCTCAATCTCACGTCGACAATCCGTTTTTAGGCGCAACCAATTACTTGAATAAAGACTACGCCGCGAATGTCGACTCGTCGATTGCAAAGGTCAACGACCCCGCACTAGCCGCAAAAATGCAGACGGTCAAGTCCTATCCGACCTTCGTCTGGCTCGACTCGATCGGCGCGATCTATGGCGGCAATAAAAACGCTGGACTGCTTGGCCTGAGAGATCACCTGAATTCCGCCCTGGCGCAAAAAAAATCGGGAACTCCGATTACAATCGGGCTTGTGATTTATGACATGCCTGGACGCGATTGCCACGCACTGTCCTCTAACGGCGAACTCGCCTTGACTCAAGACGGACTGACTCGTTACAAAAGCGAATACATCGATGTAATCGCGGGCATCCTGGCAGATCCGAAATACCAAGATCTGCGTATCGTCAACATTGTCGAGCCGGACAGCTTACCGAACCTCGTCACCAACTTGGATACCCCGGCCTGCGGCCAAGCCTACTCCTCAGGCATCTACGAAGCGGCCATCAAATACGCCATCAACAAGCTCCATGCGATTCCGAATACATACAACTATGCCGATATCGCGCATAGCGGCTGGCTAGGCTGGGACAACAACCTCAGCAAAACCATCCCCCTGTATACACAAGTTTTTCAAGACACCACAGCAGGCATTGCCAGTCTCGATGGGTTTGCCACCAACACGGCGAACGCGACGCCAATCAGCGAGCCGAACCTGCCAGACTCCAATATGAATGTCGGTGGGCAGCCGATCAGATCGTCCAAGTTCTACCAATGGAACCCTATCTTCAACGAATCTGATTATGTGCAAAAGCTCTATAACAACTTCGTTTCCGCAGGCTGGCCAAGCAAGATTGGATTCATTATCGATACCAGCCGCAACGGCTGGGGCGGACCCAACCGCCCGACATCGGCCAGTGGCAGCGATATCAACACCTATGTTGACTCTGGCCGCGTAGACAAGCGGACTGCCCGTGGCAACTGGTGCAATGTAAGCGGAGCTGGCATCGGCATGCCTCCGACTGCGGCACCGACACAGCATGTGCATGCTTATGCGTTCATCAAAGAACCCGGCGTTTCGGACGGCTCCAGCAAATACATCCCGAACAATCAAGGCAAAGGCTTTGACAAGATGTGCGACCCTGGATACACAACACCGGATGGCGTGTTGACAGGTGCACTGCCCGATTCCCCGATTTCTGGCGCATGGTTCCACAATCAATTCGTCATGCTGGTCCAGAACGCCTATCCGGCGATCACCGGCTCCAGCGGCGGCGGCTCGACTGGCGGTGGTGGCTCGACCGGCGGTGGCGGCTCGACTGGCGGCGGCGGCTCGACCGGTGGTGGCGGCTCGACCGGCGGCGGCGGCTCGACCGGTGGTGGCGGCTCGACCGGTGGTGGCGGCTCGACCGGTGGTGGAAAGCTCTATAACAACTTCGTTTCCGCAGGCTGGCCAAGCAAGATTGGATTCATTATCGATACCAGCCGCAACGGCTGGGGCGGACCCAACCGCCCGACATCGGCCAGTGGCAGCGATATCAACACCTATGTTGACTCTGGCCGCGTAGACAAGCGGACTGCCCGTGGCAACTGGTGCAATGTAAGCGGAGCTGGCATCGGCATGCCTCCGACTGCGGCACCGACACAGCATGTGCATGCTTATGCGTTCATCAAAGAACCCGGCGTTTCGGACGGCTCCAGCAAATACATCCCGAACAATCAAGGCAAAGGCTTTGACAAGATGTGCGACCCTGGATACACAACACCGGATGGCGTGTTGACAGGTGCACTGCCCGATTCCCCGATTTCTGGCGCATGGTTCCACAATCAATTCGTCATGCTGGTCCAGAACGCCTATCCGGCGATCACCGGCTCCAGCGGCGGCGGCTCGACTGGCGGTGGTGGCTCGACCGGCGGTGGCGGCTCGACTGGCGGCGGCGGCTCGACCGGTGGTGGCGGCTCGACCGGCGGCGGCGGCTCGACCGGTGGTGGCGGCTCGACCGGTGGTGGCGGCTCGACCGGTGGTGGCGGCTCGACCGGCGGTGGCGGCTCGACTGGTGGTGGCGGCTCGACTGGTGGTGGC
>NZ_JZIM01000028.1:0-18189 GCF_000963215.1 Xanthomonas sp. MUS 060 | reverse complement strand
CCTGCGCCAGCACGGGCTGGAGAAGGATTTCAAACTCAACATCGAGGCCAACCACGCCACGTTGTCCGGGCACAGTTTCGAGCACGATTTGCAGGTGGCTTCGGATGCGGGGTTGCTGGGCAGCATCGACGCCAACCGCGGCAATCCACAGAACGCCAGCACGGGCTGGAGAAGGATTTCAAACTCAACATCGAGGCCAACCACGCCACGTTGTCCGGGCACAGTTTCGAGCACGATTTGCAGGTGGCTTCGGATGCGGGGTTGCTGGGCAGCATCGACGCCAACCGCGGCAATCCACAGAACGGCTGGGACACCGACCAGTTCCCGGTGGATCTGTACGACACGGTGGGGGCGATGCTGGTGGTGCTGCGGCAAGCAAGGCGGTCTGGCACCGGGTGGGTTGAACTTCGATGCGAAGGTGCGGCGTGAATCGTCCGATCCGCAGGATTTGTTCGTGGCGCACATCGGCGGCATGGCGGTCTGGCACCGGGTGGGTTGAACTTCGATGCGAAGGTGCGGCGTGAATCGTCCGATCCGCAGGATTTGTTCGTGGCGCACATCGGCGGCATGGATTGCGTTCGCGCGCGGGCTGGAGGTGGCGCACGCGCTGCTGACGTCCTCGCCGCTGGAGCAGTGGCGGCAGGCGCGCTATGCGAGTTTCGACAGCGGCGCCGGTGCGTCCTTCGCGGCGGGCAAGAGCACGCTGGCGGAGCTGGCCGCGCATGCGAGCAAGGTCGGCGAACCGACCCAGCGCAGTGGCCGCCAGGAAGCCTACGAGAACCTCATCAACCAGTACCTGATGCGCTGATGCGCTGTACTGTGCTGCGGTGGCCTGTGCGCCACCGCAGCGCCATGCGGCTTTCCCCGCGTCGGTTGTCTCCCTCTTGCATGCCACCAGGTGAATCCATGTCCAGTGTTTCGATCGATCGCTACGCCGACGCGGGCGAGAACACCCGCCTCATCATCCTGATCAGTTGCGTCGCCACCATCGGCGGTTTTCTGTTCGGCTTCGACAGCGGTGTCATCAACGGCACCGTCGATGGTCTCAGGCAGACGTTCCAGTCCAGTTCGGCCGGTACCGGCTTCGAGGTCGCCTCGATGTTGCTGGGTTGCGCTATCGGCGCGTTCCTCGCCGGTTCGCTGGCCGATCGCTGGGGGCGGCGCACGGTGTTGATCGTCTCCGCGGCGTTGTTCCTGTTGTCGGCGTTGGGGGCCGGTGCGGCGCACAACTCGTTGCTGTTCGTGTGCGCGCGGATGATGGGCGGTTTCGCCGTCGGCGCGGCCAGCGTGATGTCGCCGGCCTACATCGCCGAGGTCGCCTCGGCGCGCTATCGCGGGCGTCTGGCCACCGTGCAGCAGATCGCCATCATCGGTGGTCTGTTCTGCGCTTTCCTCAGTAATTATCTGTTGGCAAAGGCCGCAGGTACTTCCACTCAGTCGCTGTGGCTGGATCAACCGGCGTGGCGCTGGATGTTCTGGATGCAGGCGTTGCCGTCGGCGGCGTTTTTGCTGCTGTTGCTGGCGATTCCGGAAAGCCCGCGCTTCTTGGTGGTGAAGGGCCGTCGCGAGCAGGCCCTGAGCGTGCTGACCCGGCTGTATGGCGACACTGCGGCACAGACCAAGCTGATCGATATTTCCGGTTCGCTGTCGGCCGACCTGCACAAGCCGCGGCTGTCGGATCTGATCAGCCAGGTCACCGGCAGGATCCGGCCGATCGTGTGGGTCGGTGTCGGTCTGGCGACTTTCCAGCAGTTGGTCGGCATCAACGTGGTGTTCTATTACGGTGCGGTGTTGTGGCAGGCGGTGGGTTTTTCCGAGAGCGACGCGCTGCTGATCAACGTGTTGTCCGGCGCGCTGAGCATTGGCGCCTGCTTGGTCACCGTCGTGTTGATCGACAGGATCGGGCGCAAGCCACTGCTATGGATCGGTTCTGCAGGCATGGCGGTGGCATTGGCGCTGGTCACCATCGCCTTCGCCAGTGCCTCGCTGGATGCGGCCGGCAAGCTGGCGATGTCGCCGGGCATGGGGCGGTTGGCACTGGTTGCGGCCAACGTCTATGTGGTCTTCTTCAATATGTCCTGGGGGCCGGTGATGTGGGTGATGCTGGGCGAGATGTTCCCCAACCAGATCCGTGGCTCGGGTCTGGCGGTGGCCGGTGCCGCGCAATGGACGTCCAACTTCGCGATCACCGTGACCTTCCCGATTCTGCTCGGCAGCATCGGTTTGGCCGGCGCTTACGGCATCTACAGCGTTGCCGCGTTCCTGTCGGTGTTCTTCGTGCTCAAGTACGTGTACGAGACCAAGGGTAAGGAACTGGAGCAGATGCAGGGTTGAATCCGGTGCCTGCTGTCGGTGCGAGCCGCATGGGCGGCACGCGTCGCGCCTGAGGCATTGCGATTTGCGCCGGCGTCAGTGGCTGGTTTGGTTGTGCGATGGCGCGCCTGACCAGCGCTTGGTTGGCGGTCGATGTAGGTCGATGTAGTACCTCAGAAGACGGTTGAGTTTGGCGGCAAGCCATGAAAACACAATGCTGCTTGTTCATGTTATTATGTAACAATTCGACTGTGGGTTCCGTTCGTGTCTGTTCGCTGTATCCGCGTTGGGTTTGTCATGGTGGCCATCGCTGAATCGATGCCGTGCTGGGTTCAGTCATGAACCGACGCGAGTGCTTGGGTTTGGCCGGCGCGGGTGCGGCCATGCTGTGGATGCCGGGGTTCGCGCGCGCCGCGGTGCCGCGGGTGTCGGCTTGCGTGCTGGAAACCGCGTCGGGACGGCTGCAACTGCGTCTGCAACTGGATGCGGCCGTGGAGTACCGCGTGTTCGCGTTGTCTGAACCGGAGCGGTTGGTCGTCGATCTGGCTGGAGTGGATGCGATGCCACCGTCGATCACGATGTCGGCGCACGATAGCGTGGTCGCTGCAATTCGCAGTGGTGCTCAGCGCAATGGCTTGCGTTTGGTGTTGGACCTGCGCCAGCCAGTGGCGGCCCATGCGCACTGGGACGCGACCGTGCCCGATGCCCATGCGCAATTGTTGCTCGATCTAGGGCCGGCTTCTTCCGCTGCGGACACCGTTGCCGATACCGCGGCGACGGCGATGCCGCCGCCGCCGCCGCGTAGCGCCATCGTGGTGACTTCGCGGTCACGCGTGGTTGCCATCGACGCTGGCCACGGCGGCAAGGATCCGGGTGCGGTCAGCGCCGATGCGCGCTACGAGAAGCACGTGGCGATGGCGGTGGCGGGGCGCCTGTACCAGGCGTTGCAGGCCGACCCACGCTATCGACCGACGCTGATCCGCAGTGACGACCGTTTCGTGCCGTTGCACGAGCGTGTGGTGATCGCCCATCAGCGCAATGCCGATTTGTTCGTATCCATCCATGCCGACGCCGCTCCCAATCGCAGCGCGCAGGGAGCCTCGGTTTACGCCCTGTCGGAGAACGGCTCCAGTTCCGCGCTGGCGCGCTGGATCGCCGACAGTGAGAACAGTGCCGACCGCTATGCCACCGCCGCCGAACGTTATCTGCGGCAGAAGGATCCGGTGCTGTCGAAGGTGCTGGTGGATCTGTCCATGAGTGGTACCATCGCCTCCAGCCTGCAGTTCGGCAATGCTGCTTGTTCATGTTATTATGTAACAATTCGACTGTGGGTTCCGTTCGTGTCTGTTCGCTGTATCCGCGTTGGGTTTGTCATGGTGGCCATCGCTGAATCGATGCCGTGCTGGGTTCAGTCATGAACCGACGCGAGTGCTTGGGTTTGGCCGGCGCGGGTGCGGCCATGCTGTGGATGCCGGGGTTCGCGCGCGCCGCGGTGCCGCGGGTGTCGGCTTGCGTGCTGGAAACCGCGTCGGGACGGCTGCAACTGCGTCTGCAACTGGATGCGGCCGTGGAGTACCGCGTGTTCGCGTTGTCTGAACCGGAGCGGTTGGTCGTCGATCTGGCTGGAGTGGATGCGATGCCACCGTCGATCACGATGTCGGCGCACGATAGCGTGGTCGCTGCAATTCGCAGTGGTGCTCAGCGCAATGGCTTGCGTTTGGTGTTGGACCTGCGCCAGCCAGTGGCGGCCCATGCGCACTGGGACGCGACCGTGCCCGATGCCCATGCGCAATTGTTGCTCGATCTAGGGCCGGCTTCTTCCGCTGCGGACACCGTTGCCGATACCGCGGCGACGGCGATGCCGCCGCCGCCGCCGCGTAGCGCCATCGTGGTGACTTCGCGGTCACGCGTGGTTGCCATCGACGCTGGCCACGGCGGCAAGGATCCGGGTGCGGTCAGCGCCGATGCGCGCTACGAGAAGCACGTGGCGATGGCGGTGGCGGGGCGCCTGTACCAGGCGTTGCAGGCCGACCCACGCTATCGACCGACGCTGATCCGCAGTGACGACCGTTTCGTGCCGTTGCACGAGCGTGTGGTGATCGCCCATCAGCGCAATGCCGATTTGTTCGTATCCATCCATGCCGACGCCGCTCCCAATCGCAGCGCGCAGGGAGCCTCGGTTTACGCCCTGTCGGAGAACGGCTCCAGTTCCGCGCTGGCGCGCTGGATCGCCGACAGTGAGAACAGTGCCGACCGCTATGCCACCGCCGCCGAACGTTATCTGCGGCAGAAGGATCCGGTGCTGTCGAAGGTGCTGGTGGATCTGTCCATGAGTGGTACCATCGCCTCCAGCCTGCAGTTCGGCAAAACCATGCTCGGGCGCCTGCAACAGGTCACCCGTTTGCACCAGGACGAGGTCGGGCAGGCCGGTTTCGCCGTGCTCAAATCGCCGGATATCCCGTCGCTGTTGGTTGAAACCGGCTTCATGAGTAATCAGGACGATTGCAGGCGCTTGGTCACGGATCGTCAAACCATGCTCGGGCGCCTGCAACAGGTCACCCGTTTGCACCAGGACGAGGTCGGGCAGGCCGGTTTCGCCGTGCTCAAATCGCCGGATATCCCGTCGCTGTTGGTTGAAACCGGCTTCATGAGTAATCAGGACGATTGCAGGCGCTTGGTCACGGATCGTCATCAGGACGAATTGGCGCAGTCGCTGCACCTGGGCATCGACGACTACTTCCAGGCCTTCCCATTGCATTCCTGAGCCGACGTCGCGGTTGCCGATGTCTCCTTTTTTCCAGACTGCCAAGAACCGATGAACCTGCCGATGCGTTTGCCGTTGCCCGATGTCGCCACCGACGAACCTGCCTCGATCGCCGCGCCGTTGCGCTGGGTGGGCATGGATGGCATCGCCTTGCCGATCTGCCTGGACGAAGCCGAGGGCAGCCCGCCGTTGGCCGCGCAGGCGGCGCTGTACGTCGATCTGCCATCGACCCAGGCCAAGGGCATCCACATGTCGCGGCTTTATCGTTTGCTGGATGCGCATGCACAGGTGCCGTTGACCCCGTCGCGGCTGGCGCAGCTACTGCGCGAGATGGTCGACAGTCATGCCGACTGCGCTTCCACCGCCGCGCGGCTGTCGTTGCGTAGCAGCCTGCTGCGGCGTAGTCCGGCTCTGCGTAGCGAGGGTTTGGCCGGGTGGAAGGCGTATCCACTGCGGATCGACGCGGAACTTTGCCAGGGGATGGTACGTATTACGTTGGGCGTGGAGGTGCTGTATTCCTCCACCTGTCCGTGTTCTGCGGCGCTGGCGCGGCAACTGCTCAGTGAGGCGTTCTTGCGCGATCATGTCGAGCCGGTCTTGCTGTCGCGTGAGGCGGTTGCCGATTGGCTCGCACAGCACGGCAGTTATGCCACCCCGCACAGTCAGCGCAGTGTGGCGGCGGTACAAGTGGGTGTCTCCACGCGGGCCTCGGCCTTCGACGTTGAGGCATTGATCGCCTTGATCGAGCAGGCGCTGGCCACGCCGGTACAGGCCGCGGTGCGGCGTGCCGACGAACAGGAGTTCGCCCGCCGTAATGGCGCTAATCTGATGTACGTGGAGGATGCCGCGCGGCGCTTGCAGCAGGCGCTGGGCGCGCAGCATACGGATGCGCAGGTGCAGGTCCGTCATCTGGAGAGTTTGCATGCGCACGATGCGGTGGCCGAGGCCAGGCTGACCTCGAGCGGACGTGTCGAGGCGATGCGCTGATCCAGTGCAACCGGCAAGTTCGGTCGATGCTGACCCCGTAGACACAAAACCCCGCTTAGGCGGGGGTTTCTTTGCGACTCATCCGCTGCAGATCAGGCGAAAATGGCGCTCCCTAGGGGGCTCGAACCCCTGTTTTAGCCTTGAGAGGGCCATGTCCTAACCACTAGACGAAGGGAGCGTTTGGTCGTGCGATTGCAGCGCGCTAGTATATGGGGCACGCCGTCCTTCGGCAATCCTGCCCGCAACCCGATACGGAAGCGCCATCATCAATTCGCCAGTTCCACCGTCATTCACCCCGTGCGTGATCCCGCGCGATCAGCACACGATCTCGCGCAAGGACATCAGCCCCAATGCTCTGCGCGTGCTGTACAGGTTGCGCGAGGCCGGTTTCGGTGCCTATCTGGTTGGTGGCGCGGTCCGCGATTTGCTGGTTCAGTGGCAGCCAAAGGATTTCGACGTCGCCACCGACGCCACCCCCGAACAGGTCAAGCAGCTTTTTCGTAATTGCCGATTGATCGGGCGGCGCTTCCGTCTGGCGCATGTGGTCTATGGCCGCGAAATCATCGAGGTCGCCACCTTCCGTGCCAATGTCGACGACGGCAGTGGTGACCGCGAGCTCGACAATGGGCGTCTGGTTCGCGACAACGTCTACGGCAGTATCGAGGATGACGCGCTGCGCCGCGATTTCACCTGCAATGCCCTGTATTACGCCATCGAGGATTTCTCGGTGCGCGATTACACCGGTGGCTTCGAGGACGTGCAGGCGCGGCTGATGAAGTTGATCGGCGATCCCGAGCAGCGCTATCGGGAGGATCCGGTGCGCATGTTGCGCGCGGTGCGGCTGGCGGCCAAGCTCGGTTTCCAGATCGATGCCGGTACCGCCGAACCGATCCCGCGTCTGGCTGGCTTACTGGCCGAAGCGGCACCTGCGCGGCTGTTCGAGGAGGTGCTCAAGCTGTTTTTGTCCGGCCACGGCGTCGCCAGCTTCGAAGGCTTGGAGCGCTACGGCCTGCTTGCCGCGCTATTTCCGGAAAGCACAGCGGCGCTGCATTCCAACCGCAGTGGTGCGTTGCGACGGATGCTGATCGATGGTCTGCGCAACACCGATACCCGGGTCGCCAACGAGGAGCCGGTCTCGCCAGCGTTCTTGTTCGCGTTGCTGTTGTGGCCAGCCTACTGCCGCGCGCTGATGACCCTGCAGAAGCAAGGCATGCAGACGGAAGAGGCACAGCGCCGTGCCGCCGACAGGGTGACCTTGCATCAATTGGCGACCGTGGCGCTGCCGCGGCGCTTCTCGCTGCCGATGCAGGAAATCTGGTTGCTGCAATCGCGTTTCACCTCACGTCATCGCAAGCGGGTGATCCGGACGCTGTCGCACCCGCGTTTCCGTGCCGCGTTCGATTTTCTGATCGTTCGCCAATCCGCTTCCGACGAGCACACTGCCGATATCGCCTATTGGCGCGAACTGCAACAACAGCCGGGCTACGCGCCGCCGCCGCGCGGTTTAGATCCCGAGATCGACTATGTCGGCGACGAACTCGCCTTGGCACCGCCGGCCGATAGCGAAGAAACTCCTAAGCGCCGTCGGCGGCGTCGGCGGCGTCCGGACTCCGCCGCTCCCGTCGAGTGAACGCGGCTGCCGCTGCCCCGGTCCATGCCTGCATTGGCTTAGGTGGCAACCTCGGCGACGCTGTGGCGACACTGCGTGCGGGATTGGCCGCATTGGACACGCTGCCGCAAACACGCCTGCTCGGTGCCTCGCAGTTGTACCGCAGCCCGGCCTGGGGCAACCAGGCGCAGCCGGATTTCATCAATGCCGCCGCGCTGGTGAGCACCGGGCTGTCGGCCTCGGCGTTATTGCAGGCGCTGCTGGCGTTGGAAACCCGACATGGCCGGCAGCGCCATGCGGGCGAGCGCTGGGGGCCGCGTACCCTGGACCTGGATCTGTTGCTGTACGCCGAGGCGGTGATCGACCTGCCTGGCCTGCAGGTGCCGCATCCGTTCCTGCACGCGCG
This sequence comes from Xanthomonas sp. MUS 060, assembly GCF_000963215.1. NCBI lineage: Bacteria > Pseudomonadati > Pseudomonadota > Gammaproteobacteria > Lysobacterales > Lysobacteraceae > Xanthomonas > Xanthomonas sp. MUS 060. The sequence goes on along the minus strand of NZ_JZIM01000028.1, from coordinate 10,110 downwards.
TGGTTTCGTGTTGTTGCCACTTGCCGAGATCGCCGCCGAGCTGGCAATTCCGGGCCATGGCACGGTGCGTGATGCATGCGAACGCATCGATACCAGCGCAATCGTGCCAATCGGTAGATAATGCTCCGCTCATTACCGCCGCACATGAGCTTATGAGTAGCCACGCCGACAGCAAACCCTGGACCGTTCCCGCCCTGGCCGAGGCCAAGCGCCGCCAGCAGAAGTTGGTGATGTTGACGGCCTACGATGCCGGCTTCGCCCGGGTGTTCGACGCCAGTGGCGTGGACATGATCCTGATCGGCGATTCGCTGGGCATGGTGGTGCAGGGCCACGATTCGACCTTGCCCGTCAGTGTGGACGATATCGTCTACCACACTGCGGCGGTGGCGCGAGTGTTGCAACGGGCGCTGCTGGTTGCCGACCTGCCGTTCCAGTCGGACGCCACGCCCGAACGTGCCTTGGATGCGGCGACGCGGCTGCTGCAGGCCGGCGCGGAAATGGTCAAGTTGGAAGGTGCCGGTTACAAGCTCGAGGTGATCCGTTTTCTCAGCGAGCGCGATATCCCGGTCTGTTCGCATCTGGGGCTGACCCCGCAATCGGTGCTGACGTTCGGTGGCTACAAGGTGCAGGGTCGCGAGGCGGCCGCCGCCGCCAAGCTGCGCGAAGACGCCGCCGCCGCCGCCGCCGCCGGCGCCGCGCTGGTGGTGCTGGAATGCGTGCCGTCGCCGCTGGCCGCACGCATCACCGCCGAGCTGAGCATTCCCACGATCGGCATCGGCGCCGGCCCTGGGTGCGACGGTCAGGTGCTGGTGATGCACGACTTCCTCGGCTTGGACAGCGGCCACCGCCGCCCGCGTTTCGTCAAGGATTTCCTGGCCGAGGGCGGTTCCATCGCCGGTGCGGTGCGCGCGTATGCCGAGGCGGTGCGCGCCGGGACCTTCCCCGACGCCGAACACGCCTACGCCCAATGATCCAGACCATCACCGAACTGGCGAGCTTGCGTGCGCTCGTTGGCGATTGGAAGCGGCAGGGCCTGCGCGTGGCGTTCGTCCCGACCATGGGCAATCTGCATGCCGGGCATTTCTCGCTGGTGACCCTGGCCCGGCAGCAGGCCGACCGCGTGGTGTCCAGCGTGTTCGTCAATCCGACCCAGTTCGGGCCCAACGAGGACTTCACCCGCTACCCGCGCACGCCCGAGGCCGATACCGGGGGGCTGCAACAGGTCGGTTGCGACGTGCTGTGGCTGCCGACCGTGGAGAGTATGTATCCCCTGGGCATGGAGCTGGCCTTGCGCATGCACGCTCCAGGCGTGAGCGAGGTGCTGGAAGGCGCGAGCCGCCCCGGCCATTTCGATGGCGTCTGCACGGTGGTCGCGCGTCTGTTCAACCAGGTGCTGCCGGACCTGGCCGTGTTCGGCAAGAAGGATTACCAACAACTGGCGGTGATCCGGCAGATGGTTGCCGACCTCGCATTCCCGATCCAGATTATCGGTGGGGCTATCGTGCGCGATGCCGACGGCCTGGCGATGAGCTCGCGCAACCAGTATCTGTCCGCTGAAGAGCGGCCACGCGCGGCGCACATCCACCGCACCCTGCAGGCGATGCGCGAGGGCCATCTGGCCGGGCTGGCGCGCGCGCAAGTGGAGGCGAGGGCGACCGCGCAGTTGCAGGCGGTTGGCTTCGAGGTGGACTACACCGTGCTGCGCCGGCCCGACCTGAGCGAACCGCAGGATCAGGCCGGCCCGCGCGTGGCGTTGATCGCCGCGCGGCTGGGGCGGACCCGGCTGATCGACAACCTGGAGTTCTGAGCCCGCGTCCGCCCCCTGCCGGGAGGCGCGGACGCCCCCGCATCCCCCGACTGCTAAACTGCACACCTTTCCTGACCGCAGTGCCGCACGCATGCAACTGAGCCTGTTGAAGACCAAAATCCACCGCGCCACCGTCACCCATTCCGAACTCAACTACGAAGGGTCGATCGCCATCGACGGACTGCTGCTGGAGGCCACCGGGATCCGCGAGTTCGAGCAGGTGCATATCTGGGACGTCACCAATGGCGCGCGCTTCAGCACCTACGCGATCCGCGCCGACGAAGGCAGCGGCATTGTTTCGCTCAACGGTGGCGCGGCGCGCCATGTGCAGGTGGGCGATCTCATCATCATCGCCGCCTTCGCCAGCATGAGCGAGGAAGAGGCCGCGCGCTTCCAGCCGACCCTGGTGTACGTGGACGGCAACAACGCGATCACTCACACCAACCACAGCATTCCAAAGCAGGCCGCATGACACAGTCCACCGGTTTCGACGCACTGCACTCCCACGCCCAGCGCCTGCGCGGTGCGCGTCTTCCCGAATTGCTGGCGGCCGAACCTGGCCGTGCCGATGCCTTGGCGTTGCAGGTCGGGCCGCTGTACTTCAATTTCGCCCGACAGACATACGACTACGCGGCGTTGGACGCGCTGCTGGCGTTGGCCGCTGAACACGATGTTGCCGGTGCGTTCCAGCGCCTGTTCCGTGGCGAGACGGTCAACGTCACCGAGGGCCGCGCCGCGTTGCACACGGCCTTGCGTGGCGATCTCACCGATGCGGCGGTGGCCAGCCAGGCGCACGCCAGTGCGCGCGCGGTACAGCAGCGCATGCGCGCGTTGATCGACGCGTTGGCGCAGACCGAAGTCACCGACATCGTCAGTGTCGGCATCGGTGGCTCCGACCTGGGGCCGCGTCTGGTCGCCGATGCGTTGCGTCCTGTCAGTGGCGCTCGCTTCCGGGTGCATTTCGTGTCCAACGTGGACGGTGCGGCGATGCAGCGCACGCTTGCCACGCTGGATCCGGCGCGCACCGCCGGCGTGTTGATTTCCAAGACCTTCGGCACGCAGGAGACCCTGCTCAACGGACAGATCCTGCGCGATTGGCTCGGCGGCAGCGAGCGCCTGTACGCGGTCAGCGCCAATCCCGAGCGCGCGGCCAAGGCGTTCGACATTGCCGCCGCACGCGTGCTGCCGATGTGGGACTGGGTCGGCGGCCGTTATTCGTTGTGGTCGGCGGTCGGCTTTCCTATCGCACTGGCGATCGGAGCCGATGCGTTCGAGCAATTGCTGGCCGGTGCCGCGCAGTTCGACGATCACGCTTTGAATGCGCCGTTGCAGCAGAACGTAGCGGTGCTGCATGCCTTGACCACCCTGTGGAACCGCAACGTGCTCGGTCATGCGACGCAGGCGGTGATGACCTACGACCAGCGTCTGGCGTTGTTGCCGGCGTATCTGCAGCAGTTGGTGATGGAGAGCCCGCCGCCGGCGCCGCGCTGGTGGTGCTGGAATGCGTGCCGTCGCCGCTGGCCGCACGCATCACCGCCGAGCTGAGCATTCCCACGATCGGCATCGGCGCCGGCCCTGGGTGCGACGGTCAGGTGCTGGTGATGCACGACTTCCTCGGCTTGGACAGCGGCCACCGCCGCCCGCGTTTCGTCAAGGATTTCCTGGCCGAGGGCGGTTCCATCGCCGGTGCGGTGCGCGCGTATGCCGAGGCGGTGCGCGCCGGGACCTTCCCCGACGCCGAACACGCCTACGCCCAATGATCCAGACCATCACCGAACTGGCGAGCTTGCGTGCGCTCGTTGGCGATTGGAAGCGGCAGGGCCTGCGCGTGGCGTTCGTCCCGACCATGGGCAATCTGCATGCCGGGCATTTCTCGCTGGTGACCCTGGCCCGGCAGCAGGCCGACCGCGTGGTGTCCAGCGTGTTCGTCAATCCGACCCAGTTCGGGCCCAACGAGGACTTCACCCGCTACCCGCGCACGCCCGAGGCCGATACCGGGGGGCTGCAACAGGTCGGTTGCGACGTGCTGTGGCTGCCGACCGTGGAGAGTATGTATCCCCTGGGCATGGAGCTGGCCTTGCGCATGCACGCTCCAGGCGTGAGCGAGGTGCTGGAAGGCGCGAGCCGCCCCGGCCATTTCGATGGCGTCTGCACGGTGGTCGCGCGTCTGTTCAACCAGGTGCTGCCGGACCTGGCCGTGTTCGGCAAGAAGGATTACCAACAACTGGCGGTGATCCGGCAGATGGTTGCCGACCTCGCATTCCCGATCCAGATTATCGGTGGGGCTATCGTGCGCGATGCCGACGGCCTGGCGATGAGCTCGCGCAACCAGTATCTGTCCGCTGAAGAGCGGCCACGCGCGGCGCACATCCACCGCACCCTGCAGGCGATGCGCGAGGGCCATCTGGCCGGGCTGGCGCGCGCGCAAGTGGAGGCGAGGGCGACCGCGCAGTTGCAGGCGGTTGGCTTCGAGGTGGACTACACCGTGCTGCGCCGGCCCGACCTGAGCGAACCGCAGGATCAGGCCGGCCCGCGCGTGGCGTTGATCGCCGCGCGGCTGGGGCGGACCCGGCTGATCGACAACCTGGAGTTCTGAGCCCGCGTCCGCCCCCTGCCGGGAGGCGCGGACGCCCCCGCATCCCCCGACTGCTAAACTGCACACCTTTCCTGACCGCAGTGCCGCACGCATGCAACTGAGCCTGTTGAAGACCAAAATCCACCGCGCCACCGTCACCCATTCCGAACTCAACTACGAAGGGTCGATCGCCATCGACGGACTGCTGCTGGAGGCCACCGGGATCCGCGAGTTCGAGCAGGTGCATATCTGGGACGTCACCAATGGCGCGCGCTTCAGCACCTACGCGATCCGCGCCGACGAAGGCAGCGGCATTGTTTCGCTCAACGGTGGCGCGGCGCGCCATGTGCAGGTGGGCGATCTCATCATCATCGCCGCCTTCGCCAGCATGAGCGAGGAAGAGGCCGCGCGCTTCCAGCCGACCCTGGTGTACGTGGACGGCAACAACGCGATCACTCACACCAACCACAGCATTCCAAAGCAGGCCGCATGACACAGTCCACCGGTTTCGACGCACTGCACTCCCACGCCCAGCGCCTGCGCGGTGCGCGTCTTCCCGAATTGCTGGCGGCCGAACCTGGCCGTGCCGATGCCTTGGCGTTGCAGGTCGGGCCGCTGTACTTCAATTTCGCCCGACAGACATACGACTACGCGGCGTTGGACGCGCTGCTGGCGTTGGCCGCTGAACACGATGTTGCCGGTGCGTTCCAGCGCCTGTTCCGTGGCGAGACGGTCAACGTCACCGAGGGCCGCGCCGCGTTGCACACGGCCTTGCGTGGCGATCTCACCGATGCGGCGGTGGCCAGCCAGGCGCACGCCAGTGCGCGCGCGGTACAGCAGCGCATGCGCGCGTTGATCGACGCGTTGGCGCAGACCGAAGTCACCGACATCGTCAGTGTCGGCATCGGTGGCTCCGACCTGGGGCCGCGTCTGGTCGCCGATGCGTTGCGTCCTGTCAGTGGCGCTCGCTTCCGGGTGCATTTCGTGTCCAACGTGGACGGTGCGGCGATGCAGCGCACGCTTGCCACGCTGGATCCGGCGCGCACCGCCGGCGTGTTGATTTCCAAGACCTTCGGCACGCAGGAGACCCTGCTCAACGGACAGATCCTGCGCGATTGGCTCGGCGGCAGCGAGCGCCTGTACGCGGTCAGCGCCAATCCCGAGCGCGCGGCCAAGGCGTTCGACATTGCCGCCGCACGCGTGCTGCCGATGTGGGACTGGGTCGGCGGCCGTTATTCGTTGTGGTCGGCGGTCGGCTTTCCTATCGCACTGGCGATCGGAGCCGATGCGTTCGAGCAATTGCTGGCCGGTGCCGCGCAGTTCGACGATCACGCTTTGAATGCGCCGTTGCAGCAGAACGTAGCGGTGCTGCATGCCTTGACCACCCTGTGGAACCGCAACGTGCTCGGTCATGCGACGCAGGCGGTGATGACCTACGACCAGCGTCTGGCGTTGTTGCCGGCGTATCTGCAGCAGTTGGTGATGGAGAGCCTGGGCAAGCGCGTGCGTCTGGACGGCAGTCCGGTCCAGTCCGACACCGTGCCGGTGTGGTGGGGCGGTGCGGGGACCGATGTGCAGCACAGCTTTTTCCAGGCGCTGCACCAGGGCACCAGCATCGTGCCTGCCGACTTCATCGGCTGCGTGCGCAGCGATCACCCGTATACCGTCAACCATCAGGCCCTGCTCGCCAACCTGCTGGCGCAGACCGAGGCGCTGGCTAACGGGCAGGGCAGTGACGATCCGGCGCGCGACTACCCCGGTGGCCGTCCGAGCACACTGATTCTGCTCGATGCGCTGACTCCGCAGGCGTTGGGCGCGCTGATCGCGATGTACGAGCACAGCGTGTACGTGCAATCGGTGATCTGGGGAATCAACGCGTTCGATCAGTTCGGTGTGGAGCTGGGCAAGCAGTTGGCTAGCCAGTTGTTGCCGGCGTTGCAGGGCGAAGCCACCGAGGTTGCCGACCCGGTGACGCGCGCGGTACTGGCGCGCTTGCGCGGCTGAGAGCCTCTTGCGCCGTAGGTTGGTTCCGGTCCGCCTGCGGGTTGTATGCGGCGTTACTTGTTACTGGGTGCTAACCGCGAGGGGGCGATTAATTCGCCCCCCATTGGTGTGTGGATGTCAGCCTGGTTAGAAGGGCTGCATGCATATGCAATTGAGCCGTCTTTGGTTTATCGAACAGGGCGCCGTTTGCGTGTGTCGCTTGCATTAGCGATCACGCCATCCGTCTCGCTATCGGCCATACGACTGCTGTTGTTGCTGTTGCTGCCGCATGGCTGTCAACTCCGCTTCCCGTGTCTGCTGCTCGGTTTGCACATGTTGGAGCGTGGACTGCACCGACGGCGCCCGCCGGCTCGCGCAGGTCCACCATGAAGTGCGTGTAGGGGACCTTGAGATCGCAGACATAGAGCGTATCGCCCTTGGGGACTAAATGATTATCCCCGCCTGGGCTCATTTTGTAGAGCGCCATCTCGCCGACGACCTGGTGCAGGCGTTCCTCGGACATCGAGATGCCCTTCTCTTCCAGGTTGGCTTTGGTCTGCGCGTAGAGGGCGCGCAACGGGGAATTGGGGCTGCTGTAGGGTTCCAGCGCTTTGGGTGCTGCCTGCTGCTGCGCAGTGGCGAGGTCGGGGCGAGGCTGGGCCGGGCGCTCGGCGAGGGCATCGTGCGCGTGGGAAGGCGCAGGCTTGACGTGATCGGCTAATTGGCGTTCGGGGGCAAGGTGCTGTGTCTTCTGCCGCGCAGCGAACTGGGCATGCGTTTGCAGTGCTTCGAGTGTGTCTGGATCGGCGATGCCGGTGGGCTCGCGGCCAGCCAAACGCTGGAAGTTCTCCACTGCCTGTTGGGTGCGTGGACCGTAGTGCTTGTCGTCCTGGATACCGTTGCCATCGCGGTCGGTCATGCCGATGGCTTGCAAGTGTTGCTGCAAGGCTTGCACGGCGGCGCCGCGGTCGCCGGGTTCCAGCGGATGGGTCGTCGTCAGCGGGTGGGGTGCTTTTGCCGTCGCTGGGGTGAGCGGTACATGGCCTGTTGTTGGCCCGCTTACAACCGGAGTGTCGTGCCGTGCGCCGGTCTGCGGGTGCGCTGCGGTTTGGGTGCCGGGAGGAGAGTGATCGTGGGTGGTCGCACGCGCAGATGTGCCTGGGTGTGGCGTGCCAGCGTCATGGCCGTGGTGCGCGTGCGCTGATGCAGGGCTGTGGTGGTGAAGCGAGGGATGCGTGACGTGCAGCAGGCTTTGTGTCTGGCCGTTGCGGTTGAGATTGAGGTCGAGGGTGCCGTCTCGATTTTGAGCAAGGGCAAGTTCGCTGCGTGACACCTCTGACCACTGGCCACCGACGAAGGCGCGTCCGTGTCCATCCCGATCCCATTGCACGAAGTCTTTGCCTTCGACGTAGAAACCACGGGAGTTGGATTTGGCGGGATCGCCGTAATTGTGCGAACCACCGTGTTCGAGGGCTTGTACAAAGGCGCGGCCTTGAACCGGATCGACAAAGATGCCTTTTACCGTGGCGTATTGCTCGGCGAGGTGGGGATGTTTGGGGTCGGCGTGTAGTTGAGTGGGGTCGACCAGTGGATTCTCCATGACCGCCTGCCAGTGGGTGTGCAGAGGGTTGTGCTCGCTTGTGTTGCGCAAGGCATTGAAGGTCTCGGCGCCTCTCAGTGCGGCATCGCGGCCAGACTCCATGTAGGTGGGCCTATCGGGGTGCTTTGGGTCTCTTTCTACGAAGCCGCTAATTTTATTGTTTATTTCCGCGAGAATTTTGATTTTTTCATTATATATGTCACCTAATATTCTTTCGCCGAAATTTGGGCTTTGATTATATATTTTGGCTATTACGGAAAATATTTTTGCCTGCTCTTGTGGACTGGAATTTTTGTAGAAATCGGCATCATTCAAAGTGATGGATATTTTGGAAATTAAATGATCGGTCTGATTTTTATCTCTATGATGTATGAATGATTTTCCAGGATCTGTGGCAAGAAAATCATTGAGGTGTGACTTGTGGGTTTGATCGATATCCGATCCTGTCACTGGCATAAGGTTATCTGGGAGATATGGATGCTTAAGCTTGTGCTCGGTTGCATACCGTTTAGCATCGGCGTTATAGTTGGGGTCGCGGATGTGATGCCCATCCCTACTTAGGTCTTCTATAATTTTAGATGCTTCTCCATTACTTATTAACCAATTTGTTTTGTTCGCTTTTGCCCAAGATTGGAAGGCGTTGACAAGTGCATGAGTATCCTCTGGATGTGCTCCAAAATCAGTTTGCAATGTACCAATGGTATAGCCACTATTTGCAATAGGCTTCAATAAGGCCGGGCTGTTCTTTTCGTGGATTTGCTTTCCGGCAAAGCTGAGCTGGTAAGCAACATCCCCTCCTTCGGAGCTTACGCCGATGCTATAATAAACTAAGGCGCGCAACTCATTATCAGTTAAGTTCGTCATGATTAATCGTCCTTGCAAGATAGGCCTGGAACGGTTGGAAGTTTTAACGTATCTGCTAAGTAGTCTGTGGCGTTTTGGATATTTTCATTTTTGATCTTGGCGATTGCATCGCGCACTTCTTTTTCATCTACAATGCGCAATGCCGGAGCTAGGCCAACAGGTAATAGATCAGACTTTCTCAGTCGGAATACAAAGCAGCCTTCGATAGCCAAAAATGTACCATCATTCAAGTCAAGCGCGGATGTAATTTCAGAGTGAAAACTGCCGGTGGTACAATTTTTAGGTCCGCTCATTGAGTGGTAAATAGGGAATTTACTCCAATTCTTGGCGGATTTTGAATTTGCATCATTGATTGATATGGTGGAATTTAATCGTGCGTAACAGCCGTTGGTCTTATTTTTTATGCCTAGATTGGATCCTTCGAAGCTAATTCCGGGTAACTCCATGGGCATGGAATTGACGGAAATTTGAGGTTTTTTATCTTCAGGGGCATGCAAAATTCCATTTCCATCCGTAAACATGGCATCTTGCTGTCCGTCTTTCTCACGTGCCACCTTTACTTTAATTTTCTGGCCTGTGAAAAAATCCAATGCCTCGACATTGTCTCCTCCGGGAGGCTCCGACACGACCCATGCACGTAGCTTGTCATGGTCGTTTTCAACAAACATCGTCATGGCGTTTGAAAGCATACGTTGTGCAATCCCATTATCAGGCCATACGGGCTTAGGCACAACATGCCCGGCCGTTGGTTGGACTGCGCTGGCGTTTACAAGTGACAAGCCTAGTGCCGATCCAACGATTGCGAAGCCGATTTTTCTACGGATCAACTGATTATTAATGCATTTTTTCATATTTTCCGTCCTCGCGATTGGAATGATTTGATAATACTAATCTACAGATCCTCTTCATAAATCACTCCGATATAGGGACAGGTCTGTAGTTGAGCGGAATTCTTGGCGCATTGCGATGCCCTCGATAAATGCGTTCACTCCCCACCCTAGCTCGCCTCAGGTGGCTTATCAGGTGCCGCGCCCATCTTTGCAATCTCCACCGGCGGCCGGATGCGCTGCTTGAAGAAACTATCCTTGAAGAACCAGTTCTTCTTGCAGCGGATCGGCTTGCATCCTTCGAGGAATAGCAGTCTTGCAGCGGATCGGCTTGCATCCTTCGAGGAATAGCAGCGCAGCGCGCGTTTTTCTTCGGTGTAGTTGATGTTGTAGCTGCTGCCTTGCGCGCCCTTCGGTGTAGTTGATGTTGTAGCTGCTGCCTTGCGCGCCGCTG
>NZ_JZIM01000027.1:0-18971 GCF_000963215.1 Xanthomonas sp. MUS 060 | reverse complement strand
CCGGTCCTGTACAGACGCGAGCCGGGGGGGCCGTAGGGATTGGCGATGAAGCGCGCGGCGGTCAGGCCGCCCTGGCGCCAATAGCCGTGCGCAATGCCGAGGCTTTCGATGTGCACTTCGCCCATGATGCCAGGCGGCAACGGTCGCAGTTGTTCGTCGAGCACATGGACCTTGGTATTGGCGATGGGCCGTCCGACCGGGACGAAGCCGCTGCCGCTGTGCTGCTCGGCCGGATCGCAATAGGTCATGTCGTTGATTTCGGTACAACCGTAGATGTACCAGGCCGTGCGTGCAGGCAGGCAGCAGCGTCCTGAGCCGTTGCAGCAGTTCCGTCGGGCAGGGTTCGATGGAGACGAAGAGCTGGCGCAGTCGCGCCAGCCGCTGCGCAGGCAGGCAGCAGCGTCCTGAGCCGTTGCAGCAGTTCCGTCGGGCAGGGTTCGATGGAGACGAAGAGCTGGCGCAGTCGCGCCAGCCGCTGCGGCGCCTGAGCAACGTGGTCGAGCAGCGCGTTGAGCTGGGAAGGAAAGGTATACAAGCGTGTGATCCGCCAGGTTTCCAGCGCGCGCACGAAAGCGGGGATGTCACGCACGGTATCCTCGTCGATGAACACCTGCGGTACGCCAGCAAGCAGGCCGGCGAGCAGTTCCTTGACCGAGATGGCAAAGGCGATCGAGGTCTTTTGCGCCACCCGCTCCCCGGCCTCGAACGGCGCACGCGCCCACAGCGCATGCAGCCAGTTGAGGATTTGCCGATGGGGCACCATCACCCCTTTGGGACGACCGGTGGAACCGGAGGTGTACATCACGTAGGCCATCTGCGCCGGATGCAGGGCATGCGGCAGTGGCGTATGCGGTTGACGAGCGATGGCGGCATCGTCCAGGCGCAGCAGCGGTACCTGGATCAGTTGCCCGTCGATGTTCTTGCCGCAGAGCAACAGCCGTGGCTGCGCGTCGTCGAGGATCTGCTGAATGTAGGCGGTGGGGTAATGCGGGTCCAACGGCACGTAGCAGCCACCGGCCTTGAGCACGCCGAGCAGGGCAATGAGGAAATCGGGCGAGCGGTCGAACCACAGGGCGACGCGCTCCCGCGGGCGCAGGCCGCGTTCGATCAGGCAATGCGCCAGGCGGTTGGCGTGTTGGTCCAGTTGGGCATAGTTCAACTGTCGGTGTTGATCGGCACAAGCCAGTTCTTCGGCGTGCAGTGCCACTTGCGCATCGAACAGATCCAGCACACTGCGTGACCAATCCAAGGCGAGCGCGGCATCCGGGCTGGCCGCGGTCAGCGCGATGTCTTCGGCATCCAGTAGCGACATGCTTGATAGTTTCATGGGGCACCGGGTCGTCAGGGTTAAACGTGCAGCTTGAGCATGGCCTCGCCATCGCTGCGCGCAGCGATGTCAGGGGACGATTGTTCGGGCGAATAAGGTTCGGCCATGCACACGAGGATCTTGCGGCTGCCCTCGTAGGGCTCGCGTCCGTGCGAAACCAGCATATTGTCGATCAGCAGCACGTCGTCCCGATGCCAGTCAAAATGGATCTTGTGCTGGGCGAAAACTGTGCGCACATGGTCGAGCATGGCGGGGTCGATCGGCGTGCCATCGCCGAAATAGGCGTTGCGTGGCAGTCCCTGCTCGCCGAAGAACGACAGCAGCATCTTCTGCGCACCTGCCTCCAGCGCAGTGTAATGAAACAGGTGTGCTTGGTTGAACCAGACTTCATCGCCGGTCGCCGGATGGCACGCAAAGGCCTGGCAGGTCTGGCTGGTGCGCAGGCCGTCGCCGGTCCATTCGCATTGCATGTCGTTGCGGGCGCAATAAGCTTCTACTTCCTGCTTGTTGCGGGTGTTAAACACGTCCTCCCATGGCAGGTCGACCCCCGCACGGTAGTTCCTGACGTAGCGCACCTGTTTGCGCGCAAAGATTTCGCGCACTTGCGGATCGATAGCGGCTGTGACCTTGAGCATGTCAGCCAACGGCGTGCAGCCGCCCTCGCTGGCCGGCTGCACGCAATGGAACAGTAGTTTCATCGGCCAGACGCGCTGGTAGGCGTTCTCACAATGTTGCGCTATGGACAGCTGCCTGGGATATTCGGTGGCCGTGTAGACATGCTGGCCGACGTCGGTGCGCGGTGTGGAACGATAGGTATAGGCCAGTCGCTCATCGAAGAAGCAGCGTGAGATCTGCTCCAAGCCACCAGGGTGCGCAAAGCCACGGAACAGTAACGCCCTGTGTTGCCATAGCAGGGTAGGCCATGTCGCGCGGTGCGTGGCAATCCAATCAGCCAGCGTGGCCTCGGCCGAGTCGGCTTTGATGGTCAGGGGAAGATCAGCGTTTGTCTGCATGGGTCACCTAGGTTCGAGCATGGCCGACGAAGAAATCGACACCGGCAGGTCGGATTGCAGGTGCTTGGCGCTAGCCAGTGTCTCCAACAGCGCAGGCCGGATCACCTTGCCGCTGCAGGTACGTGGGATCGTGTCCACTTCGACGAATAGATGGGGATAGTGATGCTTGCCTAGCGCGTTCTTGCACAAGGCGCGTAAGGCGGCCCATAGCGCCCCTGTATCGATGCTGGCATCGACAGGCACCACGAAGGCGGCGGGGCGGGGCAAGCCGAACTCGTCTTCGACCAGGCAGATCGCGCACTCCTTCACGCAGGCGTGCGTCTGGATGACGCTCTCCAGCATCTCAGGCGAAAGCCAACAACCGTTGATCTTGATGGCGGAGCCCATTCTGCCCAAGTTATGGAAGCGCCCCTTGGCGTCGGCAAAGAACAGGTCGCGTGTATCGAACCAGCCGTCGACGAACAGTTGGGCACTGAGTATGGGGTCGCCAACATAGCCCCTCGTCAGCGTATTGCCCCTCACCCACAGGCTGCCGACTTCGCCTATGCGGCAGATCTCTCCCTGCGTGTTCACCAGCTTCACAACAAAGCCTGGTACCGGCGTGCCGGTGCAACCCATGAGCGCGTGGCCTGGCCGATTGGAGATGAAGGTGGACAGTACCTCGGTGCAGCCGATGCCATCGAGCACTTCGACTTGCCAACGCGTGCTGATCTCATGACCAAGCCTCGCCGGCAAGCTTTCGCCGGCGGATATGCACAGGCGAAGCGCCGGCCACACCGCATCCGGCGCGGCCTCGGCAAGCAACAGCTTGAACACCGCGGGCACGGCGAGCAATACAGTGACTTGGTAGGTGTGGATGCTTTGCGCGATCTGCCTGACGCTAAGCGGCGCGGCAATCACATGGCTGACGCCAGCGAGCAGCGACAGCATCAGGTTGTTCAGGCCGTAGGCGAAAAACAACCGCGAAGGTGTATACATCACGTCATCGCTGCGCAGCCCGAGCACGGCCTGCTGGTAGTTGAGATGGCAGTGCATAAAATCGGAATGCGAGTGCGTTACCGCCTTGGGCGTACCAGTGGAGCCGGACGTGCATATCATCACCGCGGGTGCATCGGCGGCGCAGGGCGCAACCACCAGCGCGTCGTTTTCGATCACCGGCATCAGGCTCGTCAGCTCTAAGGTCGGCAGGTGGCGCAACGCGGCATGATGGGAAGGCGGCAGTTCCGCATCGATCAGCACGAGGCGAGGCTTGATGGTCTTGAGCGTGGTCTCAAAGTGGGCGAGCGACACAAGCTCGTTTATCGGCGCAAAGACCAGGCCACCGGCCAGGCAGGCCAGCATCAGCGCAACGCCAGCTAGGCTGTCGATAGCAATCAGCGCCACCGCATCACCGCTTTGCAGGCCGAGCAGACTCAAGTCCCGGGCATAGGCCGCCGCGCGAGAGCGCAACTGGCGATAGCTGAAGGCCTGCTGGCGCAACGGATCGATCATTTGCGCCGTCGAAGCCAGATGCGCTGCGGAAAAAATCTGCGCGCACACGTTGACCTGGACCGACGGGAGGAAGCCGATAGGCGCACAGGCGAACACCGCCGTGCTTGCGCCGGACCAGGACGGCATCGGCCCATCGGTCGAGCGTGCGAACCAGCTCGCGGGCAAATGACTGGCAATTTGACATAGTTTGTCGTGGTCGCAGGCCAGCAGACTGGTATCCACCTCGATCAGGTCTTCGACGCAGGACAGCGCAGGCAAAGGGATCTGCGTCGCGCTGCCGCATACGGCACTATCGCGCAAGTCCGGCAGGTTCCTTTGGCGGTGGTCCGCATGCCATAGCAGCAGGCCATCGCTGCGTCGCGTGGCCAAGGCTTCCAGTGCCATGCCCAGGGCGCCTTGCAACCGGTCCAGTTGCTTGGGTTCCTCGATACGGCCCAAATCCAGTGCCAGGGTGTTGGCGCCGGGGGGCGATTCAGACAGCACGATTTGGTGCCGATGCTTGAGGTAATCGCAAATCAGGCCGGCCAGCTTGCCTAACCGTGCATATTCCCGTAGCAGGCTACCGAAGCTGCCACAGGGGTAAGGTGCGGCATAGTCAATGGTTATGTGCTGGCCGATCGGTGTGTCGCTGACATCGATACGCAAGCCAGGATAATCGCGCCGCCATTGATGCAGCAGCGTGGTCCATTGACGAGCATAGGCATCGTTGCGCCCTGGCCGCGTCTGACCTACCGACCAACGCAAATCTAGTTCGGTGCCAGAGTGCATCGGAAGATTTGTCAGTGGGCTATCCATAAGCGTTCTCGGGTAGGGCGATCGACGCATCGAGCTCGGCTGTGTGCACCGGTCTGGCCGGTAGGCCAGCGTGAGAGAATGTTCGCAAGCTTCAGCGTTTCAGCGCGTGGACCAGATAACTTTGCGGCACGCCGTGGGTGCCGCGCGGTGCGACCGGAAACGGCCAACGCCCCATTTGCTGGCCAGCGGCGGCGATGGTCAACACCTCTGGCTCCCAGCCCAGTGGTTGGATCAGGCTTTCCGGTTCGTCAGTGCCAAACTGGCGAGCCATCGCGTGCAGCACTCGGGCATTGGGCGAGTTGAGCATAGAGAGGCCGATAACATCGAACAATACGCTGCTGCCCTTGGCACTTAATGCATCGATGCGCGCGAACAGCAGCATCACTGCCTCGGCGCTCAAGTAGCACAGCAAGCCCTCGACCAGCCACAAGGTGGCGGCTCTGCCGACGAATCCACTCTCCTTAAGTGCCTGGGGCCAGTCTTCGCGCAAATCGATCGGTAGCGCAATGCGCTGGCAAACGGGCTGGGCGTCATGGAGTTTTTCGTGCTTGTCGGACAGGACATCCATGTGATCGACCTCGTAGACCCGGGTATCGGACGGCCAGGGGAGGCGATAAGCGCGTGCATCCATACCGGCGGCCAGGATCACCACCTGGCCAATGCCTTCACTGACCGCCTGCATGATCTTGTCGTCGAGCCAACGCGTCCGTACCTCGATCGCCGGAGGCATTGGTACGTTCTGGTTGTTGCGTCTGAGTTCTTCAACGAATTCATCGCCGGCCAGACGCCGTGCGAAAGGGTCATGGAACAGCGCCTGCTCCCGCTCGCTTTCCAGCGCCCGCATGCCTGCCACCCATAAGGCGGTTCTTTCGATATCTCTCATGCATACGCTCCGGTTCGTGGTCGGCTTGCGCCGATGCATCATACATATGCATGACTCGATTCGCGGCACCGTGCCTTGATGGTGGCTGCGAAGCGAAAACAATAACCAAAGGGTGATGCTCGACGGCTTTACTGTAGCGACACCATGTCCATCGCCTTACGGATGGTCTGATCAACACAAGCGAAAGATGAGATAAACCACATCAGCTGTCAACGCCGATTTAAATTTGACCCACTTTCCTTTGAATCGCCGAAGTAAATCTGACCCACCCGGGGTCTTCCATCGGGCTGTCTGTCCTGGTTGGCCAAGTTTTAGTGGACACCGCGATAGGTAATTTCAGGTAGTGGCTTTCTCGTAGTCGGCCGGTGATCGGTAGCCGAGGGTCGAGTGCAGCCGGTGGGTGTTGTAAGCGAGCACGCGCGCGGCGCTCGCGGCGGCATAGACGCCCGAGCGACTCACGCCCAGCAACCGGTACAGGCGGGCGGTGTCGGCCTTCTTCTCCCACGGATCGATCACCTGTTGGATCACTTCAGTTCCCGGGCGAAGAAGGCCGATGCTTTTTTAGGAGCCAGACGTTCTCGCGCAGGCGTTGACACTCCCGCTCCCGCTCGCCGATGCGTTGCTGATCGGGCGTCAGCGCCTTGCCAATGCCGGCTTGGCCGGCCTGCTCGGCATCGTACTGGGCCAGCCAGCGGCGCACGGCGCTATCGACCAAGTCCACAGGCGTTGACACTCCCGCTCCCGCTCGCCGATGCGTTGCTGATCGGGCGTCAGCGCCTTGCCAATGCCGGCTTGGCCGGCCTGCTCGGCATCGTACTGGGCCAGCCAGCGGCGCACGGCGCTATCGACCAAGTCCAGATCGATCGCGGCACACCTGGCCAACGCTCAGATGTTGGTTGCCGATCATGTGCACGACCTGCAGAAGGCGGCATCGAAGGTTCTGCGGCGAAGCGATGTAATGGCGTGCTACCTCCTCGTTGGGGATGATCATCCCCTATCGAGGTGTCCACGAGAATTAGACCAGGACACTCTTCTTCAGTGGTGCCAGCCAAGCCTTGAGTTAGCTGATGCCGCCCATGTAGCCGCGCGCCTGGATCTCGCGTAGTAGCACGCTGGCCGGGATCCATCGAGGGCGCGCTTGCCCAATGCGCTCATACAGATAACTCTTGTAGCCGTCCAGCTTGCAGGCGTATTGTTAGCTTTACCGTTCGCGCGGCGATTCGCAATAAAGCGGGTATGAGACGCGCATGGCCGCCCTTCCCGCAGGCGTGCTGTCGCTCTATGGCTTACCTCATGCAGAGATCGCCAATGTCGCCGTTACAGCAAACGCTGCTAACCCGCCTCGCCAGTGCGGCCGCCTCCCGGACAATGATCGAGTTTCCGCGTCCGGATCACGCATCGCCACAATGTTGCGACGATGCCGAGCTTGCGCGACTGATCGTGCAGTTGTCGGCGGGACTGCAACCGCTGGTGATGCCGGGTACCTACGTGATCATTGCCGCGCCACATGGTGGTTTGTTCGCGGCAGCCCTGCTTGCCTGTTTGCATGCCAACCTGGTGGCGGTGCCGTTTCCACTGGATGTTGCTCAGCCGAATGAGCGGGAACAGGCCAGGCTGGAGACGATCCACGCACAATTGATGGAGCATGGTAATGTAGCGGTTCTGCTTGACGATGCCGCCGATCGCAGTGCCTTCGCGCGCATGGCGCATGCTGCGGGCACCTTCCTAGCGACCTTCGCCGATCTAAAGCGCGAATCGACCAGCGCCTCCTTGTGCCCGGCGTCGCCTTCGGACCCCGCCTTGCTGTTGTTTACCTCTGGTTCCTCGGGTGAGTCCAAGGGCATCCTGCTTAGCCACCGCAACCTGCATCATCAGATCCAGGCTGGCATCCGCCAGTGGAGCTTGGACGAGCATAGCCACGTGGTGACCTGGCTTTCTCCCGCGCACAGCTTCGGCCTGCATTTCGGCTTGCTGGCACCCTGGTTCAGTGGCGCGACGGTCAGCTTCATCCATCCGCACAGTTATATGAAACGCCCCGACTTCTGGCTGGAGACGGTTGCGGCTAGAGACGCCACGCACATGGCCGCGCCGAACTTCGCGTTCGACTACTGCTGCGACTGGGTGATGGTCGAGCAGCTTCCGCCGTCTGCGTTGTCTACGCTTACGCATATCGTGTGTGGCGGCGAGCCGGTGCGCGCCTCGACCATGCAGCGCTTCTTCGAGAAATTCGCCGGACTCGGTGCGCGTACGCAGACTTTCATGCCGCACTTCGGCTTGTCTGAAACCGGTGCGCTGAGTACCTTGGACGAGGCGGCCCAACAGCGCGTCTTGGAACTAGATGCCGACGCCTTGAGCAAACGCAAGCGCGTGGCGGCAGGGGCGAACCAGGCGCGTGTGACAGTGCTCAATTGCGGCGCCGTCGACCAAGATGTGGAGTTGCGTATCGTCTGTCCTGAAGGCGAGACGTTGTGCGGACCAGATGAGATCGGCGAAATATGGGTAAAGTCGCCTGCGATCGCCCGTGGCTATCTGTTTGCGAAGCCCGCCGATCAGCGACAGTTCGACTGCAGCATCCGTCATACCGACGATAGCGGTTACTTTCGTACCGGCGACCTGGGTTTCATTGCCGATGGCTGTCTGTATGTCACCGGACGGGTAAAGGAGGTGCTGATCATACGCGGCAAGAATCATTACCCCGCACATATCGAAGCCTCGATCGCCGCCACCGCGTCGCCTGGCGCGCTGATGCCGGTGGTGATCAGCATCGAGCGGCAAGACGAGGAGCGCGTAGCTGCGGTGATCGCCGTCAATCACCCGTGGACGCCGGCAGCATGCGCCACGCAGGCACTCAAGATCCGGCAACAGGTAGCCGACCAGCATGGAATCGCCCTGGCGGAGCTAGCCTTTGCCGAACATCGGCACGTGTTCGGCACCCATCCGGGCAAGCTGAAGCGGCGCCTGGTCAAGGAAGCCTATGTCAGTGGCCAGCTGCCGTTGTTATGGCATGAGGGTAAGAATCGGGACGTACCAGCGGCCGCCGCGGACGATCGGCAGGCGCAACACGTGGCGGACCTGTGTCGGAAGGTCTTTTTGCCGGTGTTGGGTATTGCGCCGCCGCATGCCCAATGGCCGCTGTGCGAACTGGCGCTGGATTCGCTCCAATGCGTGCGTCTTGCCGGTGCCATCGAAGAGTGCTATGGCGTGCCTTTCGAACCCACGTTGCTATTCAAGCTTGAGACGGTCGGGGCAATCGCCGAATATGTCCTGGCCCACGGACGTCAGGCGCCCACGCCGACGCGTGCGCCGGTGGCAAGCACAACATGCCCAAAGGAACCGATCGCCATCGTGGCGATGCACTGTGAGGTGCCCGGAGCGGGCGAGAACACCGAAGCATTGTGGTCGTTCCTGCGGAGCGACGTCAACGCGATCCGGCCGATCGAATCAACGCGCCCGGACTTATGGGCAGCGATGCGCGCCTACCCCGGCCTCGCGGGCGAACAGCTGCCGCGCTATGCGGGTTTCCTCGACGACGTTGATGCTTTCGATGCTGCGTTTTTCGGCATCTCGCGTCGCGAGGCCGAATGCATGGACCCGCAGCAGCGCAAAGTGCTGGAGATGGTGTGGAAGCTGATCGAGCAAGCCGGTCACGATCCGCTGTCCTGGGGCGGCCGGCCGGTCGGCCTGTTCGTGGGGGCGCATACGTCCGACTATGGCGAGCTGCTGGCGAGCCAGCCGCAACTGATGGCCAAATGTGGCGCTTACATCGATTCGGGTTCGCATTTGACCATGATTCCGAACCGGGCTTCGCGCTGGTTCAATTTCACCGGCCCCAGCGAAGTAATCAACAGCGCTTGCTCCAGCTCGCTGGTGGCGCTGCATCGGGCGGTTCAATCGCTGCGCCAAGGCGAAAGCAGTGCCGCCCTGGTACTCGGCGTGAACCTTATCCTGGCTCCCAAGGTGCTGTTAGCCAGCGCAAGCGCGGGGATGCTTTCGCCCGATGGCCGCTGCAAGACGCTTGACGCCGCAGCCGATGGCTTCGTGCGTTCGGAAGGGATCGCGGGGGTGATATTGAAGCCACTGGCGCAGGCGCTGGCCGATGGTGACACGGTCTACGGTCTAGTCCGCGGCGTGGCGGTCAACCATGGCGGCCGTTCCAATTCCTTGCGTGCTCCCAACGTCAACGCGCAGCGGCAACTGCTGATCCGGACGTATCAGGAAGCCGGTGTCGAGCCGGCCAGCGTCGGTTATGTCGAACTACACGGCACTGGTACTAGCCTGGGTGATCCGATCGAAATCCAGGCGCTGAAGGAAGCTTTCATTGCGTTGGGGACACAGGCCGCCCCGTCAAACTGCGGCATCGGTTCGGTGAAGTCCGCGCTGGGCCATCTAGAAGCCGCTGCAGGCCTGACCGGCCTGATCAAGGTGCTGCTGATGCTCAAGCACGGCGAGCAGGCCGGCACGCGCCATTTCAGTACGCTCAATCCGCTGATCGATTTGCGAGGCACGTCATTCGAAGTGGTGGCGCAGCATCGCCCATGGCCATCGCAGGTCGGCATTCACGGCACACTCTTGCCGCGTCGCGCGGGTATCAGCTCATTCGGCTTCGGCGGCGCCAATGCGCATGCGATCGTGGAAGAGCATGTCATTGCCACGCCCCCCCCGACGAGCTCCGCCGGCGGCCCGGTAGGCATCGTGTTGTCAGCTGGTAGCGAAGCTGTCTTGCGGCAACAAGTGCTGGCCTTGTCAGCCTGGCTAAGGCAGCAATCGCCGACACCCGCGCAAATGATCGATGTCGCCTACACCTTACAGGTAGGACGCGCAGCTCTGTCGCACAGGTTGGCTTTTAGCGCGACGGACGCCGAGCAGGCATTGGCGAGGCTTGAGGGTCGTCTGGCGGGCGTGATGGATGCCGAGGTCCATCACGGCGTCGTGGATGCCGCCGCAACGGCTCCCGAACATGGGCTGCAGACGCGCGAAGGTCTTGCCGGTTTGCTGCGAGCCTGGACTCAGGGTGTGCGCGTCGATTGGTCGGCGCTGTACGGCATACAGCGACCGCAGCGCGTTAGCCTGCCTGTCTATCCCTTCGCTAGGGAACGCTATTGGCTGCCCGGCCAGGCTATGCATGCCGTCGCGGACGCTCATCCGATGCTGCAGCTGTTGCATGCCAATGCCAAACTACATCGCTACGCCTTGCGTAGGTCCGGTTGCGCAAGCTTTCTTGTTGATCATTGCGTGGATGGTCGACAGGTACTACCGGCAGCCGTGCAACTGGAATTGATGCGCGCCGCGGCGCAGCGGGCCATGCCGCAGGATGAGGGTTGTATCGAACTGGCGCAGGTCGCCTTTTTGCGTCCCATCATGATGGATGAGACTGAGCTGGAGGTCGAAATCGAACTGTCGAAGAGCGATCAAGATGAGTTCGATTTCCAACTGCACGATGCTCACCGCCGACAGGTCTTTAGCCAGGGGCACGTACGTCGCCGGGTCCATACGGCGACACCGCGCCTGGATTTAGCCCAGCTGCAAAAGCTTTGCGCCGAGCGCGTGTTGTCCGGCGAAGACTGTTATGCGTACTTCGCCGCCTGCGGATTGCAGCTCGGCGACCGGCTCAAATCCGTGCAATCGATCGGCTGTGGACGTAATGGCGAGGGCGAGCCGATCGCATTGGGTGTCCTGCGCCTGCCACCATCAAGCGCTGAAGACAGCCATGTGCTGCCTCCTAGCCTGCTTGATGGTGCCTTGCAGTGCAGCCTTGGCTTGCAGTGTGATGTCGAGCACATCGCCATGCCATACACGCTGGAGCGGATGACGGTGCATGCGCCGATTCCTCCCGAGGCCTGGGTGCTGCTGCGTCACGGCCATGCAGCCAGACAGCCCCTGGACATCGATATCCTGGATTCCGAAGGTAGGGTCTGCGTCAGCCTCGGCAATTACAGCGGCCGTGCACCGAAAGCCGTTTCCGCCGTCAGGGCGCTTGTCTTGGCACCGGTCTGGCAAGCGTTGACCGAAACGGCACCGGCATGGCCCGATCCGGCCGAACGCATCGTTACGGTAGGAGGCGATGCATGGCGTAGTCACTTCGGTTTCGACGAGCCGGCCTTGTCGCTGGAGGACAGCGTCGAAGCGATCGCGACGCGACTGGGCCAGACCGGCAAATTCGATCATCTGGTCTGGATCGTGCCGATCGCCGAGAGTGAAACCGATATTGCAGCGCAAGGTTCAGCGGCGATCGCCGGTTTCCGGTTGGTCAAGGCGTTGCTTGCGTTGGGCTATGCCAATCGCCCGCTGGGTCTCACCGTACTGACTCGCCAAGCCCTTACGCGGCAGCCGTCGCACGCGGCAGTGCACGGGCTGATCGGGACGCTGGCCAAGGAATACTGCAACTGGAAAATCCGTCTGCTCGACCTGCCGAGCGTACAAGCTTGGCCGCAATGGGAGCAATTGCGGTCGTTGCCTTGGCATGCGCAGGGTGAAGCCCTGATCGGCCGTGGGACTTGTTGGTATCGGCGGCAGTTGTGTGAAGTGCTGCCGCTGCCGTCGTTGGAACCGCCGCCGTACCGCGTAGGCGGTGTCTACGTCGTGATCGGCGGCGCTGGCGGCTTGGGTGAAGTATTGAGCGAACACTTGATCAGCACGTACGACGCGCAGCTGATCTGGATCGGGCGGCGCGTGCTGGACGAAGGCATTGCGCGCAAGCAGATCCGGCTTGCGTCGCTGGGCCGCGCACCGCATTACATCTGCGCGGACGCGAGTGACCCGGCTGCCCTGCGGGCGGCACATAATGAGATCGTTGCGCTGCATGGCCAGCCCCATGGGCTCATCCTAAGCAACATCGTGCTGAAGGATGCCAGTCTGGCTCGTATGGAGGAAGCCGATTTCCGTGACGTGCTGGCCGCGAAACTCGACGTCAGCGTGTGTGCGGCACAGGTATTCGGCGTGGCCCCCCTTGATTTCGTGCTGTTTTTTTCTTCCATTCAGAGCACTACCAAGGCGGCCGGGCAAGGTAACTACGCCGCCGGCTGCTGCTATGTCGACGCTTTCAGCGAGCTATGGGCACGCCGGGGTCTGAGGGTAAAGACCATCAACTGGGGCTACTGGGGTAGCGTGGGCGTCGTAGCGGGCGAGGACTATCGCCGGCGCATGGCGCAAAAACACATGGCTTCGATTGAGGGTGCCGAAGCGATGCAGGTGTTGTCGCAGTTGTTGTGCGCGCCGTTGCAACGGCTTGCCTACGTCAAGATCGACGATGCTAACGCAATGCGCGCCCTGGGCGTAGTAGAGGACGAGAGCGTGCAAATTCCTGTGCACGCACCGGCTGAGCCTCCCAGAGGGCAGCCTGATCCCGTGGTCGAGTTGTCGGTGAATCTGGATGCCCGGCGTGAACGGGAAACTTTGCTGGCGGCCTGGCTGCTTGAGTTGATCGAGCAACTCGGTGGTTTTCCGCCGGCAAGTTTCGACATCGCTACGCTTGCGCAACGCCTGCGCATCGTACCCGCCTATCGAAGCTGGCTGGAACACAGCGTGCGGATGCTCGGCGTGTATGGTTACCTCAGAGCGATGGGTGAAAGCCGATTCGAGCTGGCCGACAAGCCGCCCGATGATGCCAGGGGTGCCTGGAACGCGCATGTGCACGAGGCCAGCGTCGAAGCCGGTGAAGAGGCACAGCTGCGTCTGCTCGATCGCTGCATGCGGGCGTTGCCGGCGGTCCTTCGAGGCGAACGCAAGGCCACCGAATTGCTGTTTCCGGAAGCTTCGATGGCGTGGGTCGAGGGTATCTACCAGAACAACCCGCTTGCCGATTACTTCAACGCACAACTAGTCACGCGACTGATTGCCTACTTGAGACGACGACTAGAGTCCACGCCTGCGGCGCGCCTGAAGCTGTGCGAGATCGGCGCCGGCAGCGGTGGTACTACTGCAAGAGTGCTACAACAGTTGCAGGCATATGGTGAGCATATCGAGGAATATCTCTATACCGACCTGTCGCCTGTCTTCCTGCATCATGCGGAAAAACACTATCAGCCACGAGCGCCTTATTTGAGGACCGCCTGTTTCGACGTAGAGCGCGCGCCGACGCCGCAGGCCCTGGAATCAGGCGGCTACGACGTGGTTATTGCCGCCAACGTACTGCATGCTACGCGCGATATCGCCAAGACCTTGCGCAATGCGAAGGCACTCCTCAAACCTGGCGGTCTGCTCTTGCTCAACGAAGTGATCGAGCGCAGCCTGGTCCTGCACCTGACTTTCGGCCTGCTGGAGAGCTGGTGGTTGCCCCAGGACAGGATCTTGCGCCTTGCCGGCTCGCCGTTGCTGGCTTGCGTCACCTGGCGCAGCCTGCTGGAGGCTGAGGGTTTTGCGGGGGTGAGCGTGCACAGGGCGCAACCCGATGCCGGGCAGGCCATCATCTGTGCCTACAGCGATGGGATAGTGCGGCAAGCCAGTACGATCGAGGTTGCGCGGCATGAAAAGGTAACCGTTCCGTCGCAGCCGACGGAAGCCGGGGAATCGCCGCTGGATCTGGTCAAAAAACTGCTTGGACGCATTCTGAAAATGGATCCGGCCACACTCGATACCAGTCACACACTGGAGTACTACGGTGTCGATTCGATCGTGGCGATCGAACTGGCTGTGGCACTGCGCGAGACATTCCCGGGTTTTGAAGTCAGCGAGCTGTTTGAAACGCAATCCATCGATACCTTGCTGGGCTCTCTTGAGCAGGCACCTCTCCTTCCTACCCTCACAGCTCCGCCGCACCAAGACATGCTGCAGCAGCTGAAACAACTGTTGGCGCGTACGCTGAAGCTGGACATTACGCAGATCGACACGAGCAAGACGCTGGAGAGTTATGGTGTCGACTCCATCGTCATCATCGAATTAGCCAACGCCTTGCGTGAGAGCTATCCGAGCTTGGACGTGTCACAGCTGATGGAAACCTTATCGATCGACCGGCTGGTTGCCCAATGGCAGGCAACGGAGCTCGCCGTACCGGCAGAGCCAACAGCGGAACCGCCGACAGCCGACGAAGACGCCGCTGCCATCATCGGACTGGCCGGCCGCTTTCCAGGCGCGGACACGTTGGAGGAGTTCTGGAACAACCTGCGTAACGGCCAAAGCAGTATGGGAGAGGTACCAGGCGAGCGCTGGGATCACCAGCACTACTTCGACAGTGAACGCCAGGCGCCGGGCAAGAGTTATAGCCGCTGGGGTGCGTTTTTGAGGGACATAGACGGCTTCGATGCAGCCTTCTTTGAATGGCCCGACAGCGTCGCGCTGGAATCGGATCCGCAAGCGCGGATATTTCTAGAGCAGGCCTATGCCGGGATCGAAGATGCCGGCTACACGCCTGGCTCGCTCAGCAAAAGCCACCGCGTAGGTGTATTCGTAGGTGTGATGAATGGTTACTACAGCGGCGGAGCGCGCTTCTGGCAAATCGCCAACCGCGTGTCGTACCAGTTCGATTTTCGCGGGCCAAGCTTGGCGGTGGATACCGCCTGTTCGGCTTCGCTCACGGCGATCCACCTGGCGCTGGAAAGCCTGCGCAGCGGCAGTTGCGAGGTAGCACTGGCCGGTGGCGTGAATCTGCTGGTCGATCCGCAGCAGTATCTTAATTTGGCTGGCGCCGCGATGCTCTCCGCCGGCGCCAGCTGTCGGCCGTTCGGCGAAGCCGCGGACGGTTTCGTGGCCGGCGAAGCCTGCGGCGTGGTGCTGCTCAAGCCGCTCAAGCAAGCGATGGCCGATGGCGATGTGATCCATGCCGTAATCAAGGGCAGCATGATCAATGCCGGTGGGCACACCAGCGCGTTCTCCTCGCCTAACCCTGCCGCCCAGGCCGAAGTCGTGCGGCAGGCCTTGCAGCGCGCGGGCGTGGCGCCCGATTCGATCAGCTACATCGAGGCGCATGGCACCGGCACCGTACTAGGCGATGCAGTGGAGTTGGGTGCTTTGAATAAAGTGTTCGACAAGCACACGGCGCCCTGCCAGATCGGCTCGCTGAAGGCGAACATCGGCCATGCCGAAAGCGCCGCGGGCATCGCCGGCCTGGCCAAGCTGGTATTGCAGTTCAGGCATGGCGAGTTGGCGCCTAGTCTGAATGCGTTTCCCTTGAATCCCTATATTGAGTTCGGTCGCTTCCAGGTACAACAGCAGCCGGCACCGTGGCCGCGCCGTGGCGCCCAGCCGCGGCGCGCCGGGTTATCTGCCTTCGGTGCTGGCGGATCGAATGCGCACCTAGTGGTAGAGGAGGCTCCGGCTATGGCTCCCGGGGTATCGATCAGCGCCAGCTATCCAGCCTTGATCGTACTTTCGGCGCGAACGCTGCCTGCCTTGCAACAGCGTGCTCGCGATCTGCTCGTCTGGATGCAAGCGCGGCAGGTGGATGACGTCATGCTGGCCGACGTTGCTTATACGCTGCACTTGGGCCGCGTCGCGATGGAGCAACGCCTGGCTTTTACCGCTGGCTCGGCTGCCGAGTTGGGCGAGAAATTACAGGCTTACCTGGGCCATGCGGTTCGAGCCGACATCTATCTGAGCCAGGACACGCCCGGCAAACCGGCAGGCGCTCCGATCGTGGCCGAGGAAGATCTGCTCGCGCTGATGGATGCCTGGATCGAAAAGGGCCAGTACGGTCGTTTGCTGGAGTACTGGACCAAGGGCCAACCGATCGACTGGAACAAACTCTATTGGCGCAAGCTGTATGCGGACGGACGGCCGCGGCGGATCAGCCTGCCCACCTATCCGTTCGAGCACCGGCGTTATTGGCAAACACCGACGCCGGGCGAGCGTAGCTTGCACGCCACCGCGCCAGCTACTCGGGAAATGGTTGCGGTGGGTGCCATGCCGGATCCGGCCGGCGCTACGGTGCAAGCCCGGTTGTGCGCCTTGTGCCAAGTGTTGTTGGGAAAACCGGTCACGGCCCAGATGGATTTCTTTGCCGTCGGCGGCCATTCGGTGCTGGCGATCCAACTGATCTCGCGCATCCGCGAAAGCTTCGGGGTGGAGTATCCGGTCAGCGCTTTGTTCGAATCGGCGCTGTTGTCGGACATGGCGCGGCAGATCGAACAATTGCAGGTGAACGGAGTCGTCAAGCGCATGCCGGCGTTGTTGCCTGCCGCGCGCGCGGGCGCGATTCCTGCGACTTATGCACAGGAGCGCCTATGGCTCGTCCAAGAACATATGAGCGAGCAACGCAGTAGTTACAACATCACCTTTGCCATGCACTTCAGAGGCGTCGACTTCCGAAAGCCACCGCGTAGGTGTATTCGTAGGTGTGATGAATGGTTACTACAGCGGCGGAGCGCGCTTCTGGCAAATCGCCAACCGCGTGTCGTACCAGTTCGATTTTCGCGGGCCAAGCTTGGCGGTGGATACCGCCTGTTCGGCTTCGCTCACGGCGATCCACCTGGCGCTGGAAAGCCTGCGCAGCGGCAGTTGCGAGGTAGCACTGGCCGGTGGCGTGAATCTGCTGGTCGATCCGCAGCAGTATCTTAATTTGGCTGGCGCCGCGATGCTCTCCGCCGGCGCCAGCTGTCGGCCGTTCGGCGAAGCCGCGGACGGTTTCGTGGCCGGCGAAGCCTGCGGCGTGGTGCTGCTCAAGCCGCTCAAGCAAGCGATGGCCGATGGCGATGTGATCCATGCCGTAATCAAGGGCAGCATGATCAATGCCGGTGGGCACACCAGCGCGTTCTCCTCGCCTAACCCTGCCGCCCAGGCCGAAGTCGTGCGGCAGGCCTTGCAGCGCGCGGGCGTGGCGCCCGATTCGATCAGCTACATCGAGGCGCATGGCACCGGCACCGTACTAGGCGATGCAGTGGAGTTGGGTGCTTTGAATAAAGTGTTCGACAAGCACACGGCGCCCTGCCAGATCGGCTCGCTGAAGGCGAACATCGGCCATGCCGAAAGCGCCGCGGGCATCGCCGGCCTGGCCAAGCTGGTATTGCAGTTCAGGCATGGCGAGTTGGCGCCTAGTCTGAATGCGTTTCCCTTGAATCCCTATATTGAGTTCGGTCGCTTCCAGGTACAACAGCAGCCGGCACCGTGGCCGCGCCGTGGCGCCCAGCCGCGGCGCGCCGGGTTATCTGCCTTCGGTGCTGGCGGATCGAATGCGCACCTAGTGGTAGAGGAGGCT
The DNA here is from genome assembly GCF_000963215.1 of Xanthomonas sp. MUS 060. NCBI lineage: Bacteria > Pseudomonadati > Pseudomonadota > Gammaproteobacteria > Lysobacterales > Lysobacteraceae > Xanthomonas > Xanthomonas sp. MUS 060. The sequence goes on along the minus strand of NZ_JZIM01000027.1, from coordinate 1,338 downwards.
CCGGCTATGGCTCCCGGGGTATCGATCAGCGCCAGCTATCCAGCCTTGATCGTACTTTCGGCGCGAACGCTGCCTGCCTTGCAACAGCGTGCTCGCGATCTGCTCGTCTGGATGCAAGCGCGGCAGGTGGATGACGTCATGCTGGCCGACGTTGCTTATACGCTGCACTTGGGCCGCGTCGCGATGGAGCAACGCCTGGCTTTTACCGCTGGCTCGGCTGCCGAGTTGGGCGAGAAATTACAGGCTTACCTGGGCCATGCGGTTCGAGCCGACATCTATCTGAGCCAGGACACGCCCGGCAAACCGGCAGGCGCTCCGATCGTGGCCGAGGAAGATCTGCTCGCGCTGATGGATGCCTGGATCGAAAAGGGCCAGTACGGTCGTTTGCTGGAGTACTGGACCAAGGGCCAACCGATCGACTGGAACAAACTCTATTGGCGCAAGCTGTATGCGGACGGACGGCCGCGGCGGATCAGCCTGCCCACCTATCCGTTCGAGCACCGGCGTTATTGGCAAACACCGACGCCGGGCGAGCGTAGCTTGCACGCCACCGCGCCAGCTACTCGGGAAATGGTTGCGGTGGGTGCCATGCCGGATCCGGCCGGCGCTACGGTGCAAGCCCGGTTGTGCGCCTTGTGCCAAGTGTTGTTGGGAAAACCGGTCACGGCCCAGATGGATTTCTTTGCCGTCGGCGGCCATTCGGTGCTGGCGATCCAACTGATCTCGCGCATCCGCGAAAGCTTCGGGGTGGAGTATCCGGTCAGCGCTTTGTTCGAATCGGCGCTGTTGTCGGACATGGCGCGGCAGATCGAACAATTGCAGGTGAACGGAGTCGTCAAGCGCATGCCGGCGTTGTTGCCTGCCGCGCGCGCGGGCGCGATTCCTGCGACTTATGCACAGGAGCGCCTATGGCTCGTCCAAGAACATATGAGCGAGCAACGCAGTAGTTACAACATCACCTTTGCCATGCACTTCAGAGGCGTCGACTTCCGTGCTGAAGCGATGCGTGCCGCATTGAACGCGCTGGTGGCGCGGCACGAAGTGCTGCGCACGCGCGCGCTTTCTTTCGCAGGACGGGCAGCTGCAACAGGTGATCGCTGCCTCGTTGACGCTGGAGGTGCCGGTACGCGAGGTGTCGGCCGAGGAGGTTTTCTTTCGCAGGACGGGCAGCTGCAACAGGTGATCGCTGCCTCGTTGACGCTGGAGGTGCCGGTACGCGAGGTGTCGGCCGAGGAGGTCGAACCACTGCTGGCCGCGAGCACGCGGGAGATTTTCGATCTGCGGCAGGGGCCCTTGTTCAAGGCATGCATCCTGCGCGTGGCGGCCGATCACCATGTG
>NZ_JZIM01000026.1:0-20067 GCF_000963215.1 Xanthomonas sp. MUS 060 | reverse complement strand
GGTCTGCGTTTTGCGATCCGCGAAGGTGGCCGGACCGTCGGCGCCGGCGTGGTGGCCAAGATCATCAAGTAATGCACTCTGGTAGCCTGGGCTGCCCGACTCGACGGTATCGCGGCGGCAACAGTCGCCAAAATCCGAAGAAGTGCAGGCGGCTTCGGTTGCCGGAGTGAGCGAAGGGCGGGCCGGAACCTTCGGTCCGCCTTCGCTGTCTCAGGGAAGTGCGGTCGTTCTTATCTACACGCCAGTAGCTCAATTGGCAGAGCAGCGGTCTCCAAAACCGCAGGTTGGGGGTTCGAGTCCCTCCTGGCGTGCCAATCTGCCGGTCCTTATCCAGTGACCTCGGTCGCATCGCAGCAAGAGTCGGATGAACAGCAAGATCGAGCATTCCAAGAATTCCGCCGCCGCCTCCCTTGGTGGCGATATCGTCAAGTACGGCATCGCTGCGTTGCTGGTGGTGGCTGGCCTGTTCGTGTGGTTCTGGTTCGCCGATCCCAGTCGTGCGACGCAACTGGGCAACTGGTCCGGTCCGCTGCGTGGGTTGGCTGTGGTGGCGGGTCTGGTCGCCGGTGGTGCGGTGTTCCTGTTGACTGCCAAAGGCTGCCAGGCCCGTGAGTTTCTGTCCGAGTCGCGATTCGAGCTGCGCAAGGTGGTATGGCCGACCCGTCAGGAGGCCATCCGGACCACCTGGGTGGTGATCGTGGTGGTGATCATTCTGAGTTTGCTGCTGGGTGGGTTCGATTTCTTGATCCAGAAGCTGATGCAGTGGTTCGTGAGCCGTTGAGGAGAGTGCAGCAGTGAAGCGTTGGTATGTCGTCCACGCCTATTCAGGCTTCGAGAAGTCCGTGGCGCAAGCGCTGCGTGACCGCATTGTGCGTGACGAGATGCAGGAGCGCTTCGGTGAGGTGTTAGTGCCCACCGAGGAAGTGATCGAAATGCGTTCCGGTCAGAAGCGCCGTTCCGAGCGCAAGTTCTTCCCGGGTTACGTGTTGGTGCAGATCGAGACCCACGACGAAGGCGGCATCCCGCGGATCGACAACGAGAGCTGGCACTTGGTCAAGGAGACGCCCAAGGTGATGGGGTTCATTGGCGGCACCGCCGATCGCCCACTGCCGATTCGCGACCAAGAAGCCGATGCAATCTTGCAGCGCGTTCAAGACGGCGTGGAAAAGCCACGTCCGAAGGTGCTGTTCGAACCAGGCCAGATGGTGCGCGTCACCGATGGCCCGTTCAACGACTTCAATGGCGTAGTCGAGGAAGTCAACTACGAAAAGAGCCGGCTGCGTGTGGCGGTGTTGATCTTCGGCCGTTCTACTCCGGTGGAGTTGGAATTCGGCCAGGTCGAGAAGGCCTGAGTCTTGCGTCGACGCGGCTGCGTCGTTGCGCTCAAATTTCTGTTACACTACCCGGCTGGCTGGCTAGGAAGTCGTCGGGCAGAGTCGGGAGCCGCCGTGAGGCGGCTTTCTGCGCAATTCGAAACGTGATGGCGGGACACGTGATTTTCCCGTCGCGATGGGGAGCCTGTCGTTCAGGCGTTAGCACCCGGAGAGACTCAACATGGCAAAGAAAGTCGTCGGTTACATCAAGCTGCAGGTGAAGGCCGGTCAGGCCAACCCCTCGCCGCCAGTCGGTCCTGCGTTGGGTCAGCGCGGCCTGAACATCATGGAATTCTGCAAGGCCTTCAATGCGGCCACGCAGAAGCTGGAGCCGGGCCTGCCCACGCCGGTCATCATCACGGCCTACTCGGACCGTACCTTCACCTTCGTCACCAAGAGTACGCCGGCGAGCGTGCTGTTGAAGAAGGCGGCCGGCATCACTTCCGGTTCCAAGCGCCCGAACACCGAAAAGGTGGGTAAGGTCACCCGCAAGCAGTTGGAAGACATCGCCAAGGCGAAGGAAGCCGACCTGACGGCGGCTGAGCTGGAAGCGGCGGTACGCACGATTGCGGGTTCCGCCCGCAGCATGGGCCTGACGGTGGAGGGTTAAGCGATGGCACAGACCAAGCGACAGAAAGCAATCCGTGCTGCGGTGCAGCCGGGCAAGGCGTATTCGATCGACGAAGCGCTGAAGATCATCAAAAGCACCAGCAAGGCCAAGTTCGTCGAAGCCGTCGACGTGGCCGTGCGCCTGGGCGTGGATGCCAAGAAGTCCGACCAGCAGGTGCGCGGTTCCACCGTGCTGCCGGCCGGCACTGGCAAAAGCGTGCGCGTGGCGGTGTTCGCCCCGGCCGGTGCCAAGGCTGACGAAGCCCTGGCTGCGGGTGCCGAGGCCGTCGGTATGGACGATCTGGCCGAAAAGATGCAGGGCGGCGATCTGAACTACGACGTGGTCATTGCGACCCCTGACGCGATGCGCGTCGTCGGTAAGTTGGGCACGCTGCTGGGCCCGCGCGGCCTGATGCCGAACCCGAAGGTCGGTACCGTGTCGGCCAACCCGGCCGAAGCCGTGAAGAATGCCAAGTCCGGTCAGGTGCGTTATCGCACCGACAAGGCGGGCATCATCCACTGCACCATCGGTAAGGCCAGCTTCGAAGACGACGCGCTGAAGAGCAATCTGCAGGCGCTGCTGCTGGATCTGGTCAAGGCCAAGCCGGCGACCTCGAAGGGCGCTTACCTGCAGAAGATCTCGGTGAGCTCGACCATGGGTCCGGGTGTCACCATCGATCAGGCATCGCTGTCTCTGAAGTAATTGCAACACGGCGCCACCCGCGAGGTGCGGCGCCGGTGTCACCCTTTTGAAGGCGTCGCCAGGGGCAACCCGACGCGAAGCCGTCAAAGACCGCAGGCGCGGTCTGCGCATACCGACGACGGGCAAGGAAGCGCGACATGGCATGGAATCGCCGTCGGTGCAGCGGGATCGCTTAATCCAGTCCTCTCGGGGACGCGCCGGCGTAGATGGTGCCGCCTTTCTGGAGTTTTTCTGGTTCAGGCCAGTCCGGGGCTTCCCGGACGCGCTCACTCCAGGTCTGGAACGGCCACCAACTGGGATGCCATGCGGCGTCCCCGGCATCCAGGATGGAGGCCGCCCAGGACCGCAAGCGGCAGGAGCCGCGAGCGGAATGTGTTTGAAGCAGGGCTTTCGAGATGTGTGGTTGGGGATTGGCAAGAGCGGCGCGGTCGCTCCTGACGGATCCCGAATCGTCAGTCCCGATTCCCGGCTTTCACGGAGGAGTGCAATGGCTCTCAATCTGTCCCAGAAGCAAGAAGTCGTCGCCGAATTGGCCGACGTTGCCGCGAAGGCTCACTCCTTGGTTGCTGCCGAGTACGCCGGCATCACGGTCTCTCAGATGACCGCGATGCGTAAAAAAGCGCGCGAAACCGGTGTGTACTTGCGTGTTGTCAAGAACACCCTGGCCGCGCGTGCAGTGGCCGGTACCGAATACGAGTGCGTCCAGGACGCGCTGGTCGGTCCGCTGCTGTATGCGTTCTCGACGGAAGAACCCGGCGCTGCCGGTCGTCTGATCAAGGAATTCGCCAAGGGCAACGACAAGCTGCAGGCCAAGGTCGTGTCGCTGGGCGGTCAACTGTATCCGGCCGCTCACCTCGAAGTGTTGGCATCGCTGCCGACCCGCGAGCAGGCGCTGGCGATGTTGGCACGCGTCCTGGCCGAGCCGGCAAGCATGTTTGCCCGTGCGGTCAAGGCCGTGGGCGACAAGCAAGGTGGTGGCGATGTCGCTCCCGCCGATGCCGAAGCCCAGGCCGAAACGGCTTAAGTTCGCGACCCCTGAAACGGTTCACAAGAACCTCATCCAGAAAAAATTCCAAAGGTAATCACAATGTCCCTGTCTAACGAACAGATCGTCGACGCTATCGCCGAAAAGACCCTCATGGAAGTGATGGAGCTGGTCAAGGCCATCGAAGACAAGTTCGGCGTTTCCGCCGCCGCTCCAGTCGCCGCTGCCGGCCCGGCCGTGGCTGCTGCTCCGGTCGAAGAGCAGACCGAATTCAACGTCATCCTGGTCGATGCCGGTGCCAAGAAGGTCGACGTCATCAAGGCCGTTCGCGCCATCACCGGTTTGGGCCTGAAGGAAGCTAAGGACCTCACCGAGGCCGGTGGCGTGCTGAAGGAAGCCGTGTCGAAGGAAGACGCCGAGAAGTTCAAGAAAGACCTGGAAGCCGCTGGCGCGAAGGTCGAAGTCAAGTAAGCAGTCCCTTGCATCGCCAGTCGTTCGAGGCGGTGCACTGAAGGCTGGGGGCGTGAGCCCCCGGCCTTTGGCCGTTGTACAGCCGGGTTAGATTCGGCATGGGAGTCCGCACGGTTCTTCGACCGCGGCGGGGTCCACGACCCAATCTCGGCCTTACCGAGTTGGTAGTTGGAAGTAGCGGGAGAAGGCGTGCTGGTGCCGGCAATACCAGCGACTTCCAACTGACAATTTATGTTCACTCAGGGCCGCGGACGCGTGGCCCGCATCAGCCAAGGTGATACCTCATGACGTCCTATTCGTTCACCGAAAAGAAGCGTATCCGCAAGGATTTCGGCAAGCAGCGCTCGATTCTCGAAGTGCCCTTCCTGCTCGCAATCCAAGTGGACTCCTATCGCGAGTTCCTGCAGGAAAACACCGACCCCAACAAGCGGTCGGACCATGGCCTGCACGCCGCTCTGAAATCGGTGTTCCCGATTTCCAGCTACAGCGGCAACGCCGCGCTGGAGTACGTTGGCTACAAGCTCGGCGATCCGGTGTTCGACGAGCGTGAATGCCGTCAGCGCGGCATGAGCTACGGCGCGCCGTTGCGCGTGACCGTGCGCCTGGTGATCTACGACCGCGAGTCCTCGACCAAGGCGATCAAGTACGTGAAGGAGCAGGAGGTCTATCTCGGCGAAATTCCGCTGATGACCGACAACGGCACCTTCATCGTCAACGGTACCGAGCGCGTCATCGTCTCCCAGTTGCACCGTTCGCCCGGCGTCTTCTTCGATCACGATCGTGGCAAGACCCACAGCTCGGGCAAGTTGCTGTACAGCGCGCGCATCATTCCGTACCGCGGCTCCTGGCTGGACTTCGAGTTCGACCCGAAGGACGCGTTGTTCACCCGTATCGACCGCCGTCGCAAGCTGCCGGTGTCGATCCTGCTGCGCGCGCTCGGTTATTCGAACGAAGAGATGCTGTCTGAGTTCTTCGAGATCAACACCTTCCATATCGATCCGAAGGAAGGCGTGCAGTTGGAGTTGGTTGCCGAGCGCCTGCGCGGCGAGACGCTGAACTTCGATCTGGCCGATGGCGACAAGGTCATTGTCGAGGCCGGCAAGCGCATCACCGCGCGTCACGTCAAGCAGTTGGAAGCCTCCGGCATCGCTGCGCTGGCCGTGCCCGATGAATATCTGGTCGGTCGCATTCTGTCGCACGACGTCGTCGATGCCGCGACCGGCGAACTGCTGGCCAATGCCAACGACGAGATCACCGAAGAGCAGTTGAATGCGTTCCGCAAGGCGGGTGTCGACGCCGTGGGCACCTTGTGGGTCAACGATCTGGACCGTGGTCCGTATCTGTCCAATACCCTGCGTATCGACCCGACCAAGACCCAGCTCGAAGCCTTGGTCGAAATCTACCGCATGATGCGTCCGGGCGAGCCGCCGACCAAGGATGCCGCGCAGAACCTGTTCCACAACCTGTTCTTCACCTTCGAGCGCTACGACCTGTCCACGGTCGGTCGCATGAAGTTCAACCGTCGCGTTGGTCGCAAAGAGGTCATCGGCGAGTCGGTGCTGTACGACAAGAAGTATTTCGGTGAGCGCAGCGACGAAGAGTCCAAGCGTCTGGTCGCCGAACGCACCGACACGTCCGACATCCTGGATGTGATCAAGGTGCTGACCGAGATTCGCAACGGACGTGGCGTGGTCGACGATATCGATCACCTGGGGAATCGTCGCGTGCGTTCGGTCGGCGAAATGGCCGAGAACGTGTTCCGCGTGGGCCTGGTCCGCGTCGAGCGCGCGGTCAAGGAGCGCTTGTCGATGGCCGAGTCCGAGGGCCTGACTCCGCAGGAATTGATCAACGCCAAGCCGGTGGCGGCCGCGATCAAGGAGTTCTTCGGTTCCTCGCAGCTGTCGCAATTTATGGATCAGAACAACCCGTTGTCGGAAGTGACGCATAAGCGTCGCGTCTCGGCGCTGGGGCCGGGCGGCCTGACCCGCGAGCGCGCGGGCTTCGAAGTGCGCGACGTGCATCCGACCCATTACGGCCGCGTCTGCACCATCGAAACCCCGGAAGGCCCGAACATCGGCCTGATCAACTCGCTGGCGGTGTTCGCGCGCACCAACCAATACGGCTTCCTGGAGACGCCGTATCGGAAGGTGGTGGACGGCCAGATCACCGACGAGGTCGAATACCTCTCGGCAATCGAGGAAAACGAGTACGTCATCGCCCAGGCCAACGCATTGCACGATGCCAAGAGCCGCCTGACCGAGCAGTTCGTGCCGTGCCGCTACCAGGGCGAATCGCTGCTCAAGCCGCCGGCGGAAGTGCACTTCATGGACGTCTCGCCGATGCAGACCGTGTCCATCGCGGCCGCGTTGGTCCCGTTCCTGGAGCACGACGACGCCAACCGCGCATTGATGGGCGCGAACATGCAGCGTCAGGCCGTGCCGACGTTGCGTGCGCAGAAGCCGCTGGTCGGTACCGGCATCGAGCGCGCGGTGGCGCGCGACTCGGGCGTGACCGTGAATGCGCGCCGTGGCGGCGTGATCGAGCAGATCGACGCCGGCCGTATCGTGGTCAAGGTCAACGAGGCTGAGATCGGCGGCGGCACCGATGCCGGCGTGGATATCTACAACCTGATCAAGTACACGCGTTCCAACCAGAACACCTGCATCAACCAGCGTCCGCTGGTCAACGTGGGCGACGTGATCGCGCGCGGCGACGTGCTCGCCGATGGTCCCTCCACCGATATCGGCGAGCTGGCCCTGGGCCAGAACATGCTGATCGCGTTCATGCCGTGGAACGGCTACAACTTCGAAGACTCCATCCTGCTCTCCGAGCGCGTGGTGGAAGAGGATCGCTACACCACGATCCATATCGAAGAGCTCACCTGCGTGGCGCGCGACACCAAGCTGGGTCCGGAAGAAATCTCCGCCGACATCCCCAATGTCTCCGAGCAGGCGCTCAACCGTCTCGACGAATCCGGCGTGGTGTACATCGGTGCGGAAGTGCGTGCCGGCGACATCATGGTCGGCAAGGTCACGCCGAAGGGCGAGAGCCAACTGACCCCGGAAGAGAAGCTGCTGCGCGCGATCTTCGGCGAGAAGGCTTCGGACGTGAAGGACAGTTCGCTGCGCGTGCCGCCAGGCATGGACGGCACCGTCATCGACGTGCAGGTGTTCACCCGCGACGGCATCGAGAAGGACAAGCGCGCCCGCCAGATCGAGGAAAACGAGATCAAGCGGGTCAAGAAGGACTTCGACGATCAGTTCCGCATCCTGGAGAGCGCCATCTACGCGCGTCTGCGTAGCCAACTGATCGGCAAGGTCGCCAACGGCGGCCCGAACCTGAAGAAGGGCGACACCATCAGTGATGCCTACCTGGATGGCCTGAAGAAGTCCGACTGGTTCGCTCTGCGCATGAAGGATGAAGATGCCTCCGACGCGATCGAGCGTGCGCAGAAGCAGATCCAGGCGCATGAGCAGGAGTTCGAGCGTCGCTTTGCCGATAAGCGCAGCAAGATCACCGCCGGCGACGACCTCGCCCCGGGCGTGCTGAAGATGGTCAAGGTCTTCCTGGCGGTGAAGCGCCGCATCCAGCCCGGCGACAAGATGGCCGGTCGCCACGGCAATAAGGGTGTCGTGTCGATGATCCAGCCGATCGAGGACATGCCGTACATGGCCAACGGCGAGACCGTGGACATCGTGCTGAACCCGCTGGGCGTGCCGTCGCGTATGAATATCGGTCAGGTGCTGGAAGTACATCTGGGCTGGGCGGCCAAGGGCCTGGGACGCAAGATCCAGAACATGCTGGATGCACAGGCCAAGGTCGCCGATTTGCGCAAGTTCCTGACCCAGATCTACAACCACGACCAGAAGTTGGGCGAGGACCGCGTGGAGCTGGATCAGTTCAGCGATGCCGAGCTGCTGGCGCTGTCGAAGAACCTGACCGACGGCGTGCCGATGGCGACCCCGGTGTTCGACGGCGCGACCGAGGCGGAGATCAAGCACATGCTCGAACTCGCCGATCTGCCGATCAGCGGCCAGACCCAGCTTTACGATGGCCGTACCGGCGAAGCGTTCGATCGCCATACCACCGTTGGCTACATGCACATGCTGAAGTTGAACCACTTGGTCGACGACAAGATGCACGCGCGTTCCACCGGGCCGTACTCGCTGGTCACTCAGCAGCCCTTGGGCGGCAAGGCGCAGTTCGGCGGCCAGCGTTTCGGCGAAATGGAAGTCTGGGCGCTGGAAGCCTACGGTGCGGCGTATACCTTGCAGGAAATGCTGACGGTGAAGTCCGACGACGTGCAGGGCCGCAACCAGATGTACAAGAACATTGTCGATGGCGAGCACGAAATGGTGGCCGGCATGCCGGAGTCCTTCAACGTGCTGGTGAAGGAAATCCGCTCGCTGGCCATCAACATGGAATTGGAAGACTGAGGGGCCGGGACCGGGCACTGCGGCCCCGGTGTCCGGAAAAGCAGAAGCCTTGCGCTTCTCGCTTTTCCGGGTCCCGGTCCCCGGGTTCCCGGTCCCGAGATAGCGCCTTCCCACCCCGTCCTCGCTACGCATTCCTCCGACCCGGAGATATCCAATGAAAGATCTGCTCAACCTCTTCAATCAGCAGCGCCAGACGCTGGACTTCGACGCGATCAAGATCGCGCTGGCCTCGCCTGACCTGATCCGCTCGTGGTCCTTCGGCGAAGTGAAGAAGCCGGAAACCATCAATTACCGCACCTTCAAACCCGAGCGCGACGGCCTGTTCTGCGCGGCCATCTTCGGTCCGATCAAGGACTACGAGTGCCTGTGCGGCAAGTACAAGCGCATGAAGCATCGCGGCGTGGTCTGTGAAAAATGCGGCACCGAAGTCACCCTGGCCAAGGTGCGCCGCGAGCGTATGGGCCACATCGACCTGGCCTCGCCGGTGGCGCACATCTGGTTCCTGAAGTCGTTGCCGTCGCGTATCGGTTTGATGCTGGATATGACCTTGCGCGACATCGAGCGCGTCCTGTACTTCGAAGCGTATGTGGTGACCGAGCCGGGCTTGACCGCCCTGGAGCGCCGCCAACTGCTGACCGAAGAGCAGTACCTGACCGCCCGCCAGGAACATGGCGACGACTTCGATGCCACCATGGGCGCCGAAGCGGTGTACGAGCTGTTGCGCACCATCGATCTGCAGTCGGAAATGACCCGCCTGCGCGAAGAAATCGCCAGCACCGGTTCTGAAACCAAGCTCAAGCGTCTGACCAAGCGCATCAAGCTGATCGAGGCGTTCATCGAGTCCGGCAACCGTCCGGAGTGGATGGTGATGACCGTGCTGCCAGTGCTGCCGCCGGATCTGCGTCCGCTGGTGCCGTTGGACGGCGGCCGCTTCGCGACCTCCGATCTGAATGATCTGTACCGCCGCGTCATCAACCGCAATAACCGTCTGCGTCGCCTGCTCGAACTCAATGCGCCGGAGATCATCGTGCGCAACGAAAAGCGCATGCTGCAGGAATCGGTCGATGCGCTGCTGGATAACGGCCGTCGCGGTCGTGCCATCACCGGTACCAACAAGCGCCCGTTGAAGTCGCTGGCCGACATGATCAAGGGCAAGCAGGGCCGCTTCCGCCAGAACCTGCTCGGCAAGCGCGTGGACTACTCCGGCCGTTCGGTCATCGTGGTCGGCCCGACCCTGCGTCTGCACGAGTGCGGCCTGCCGAAGAAGATGGCGTTGGAGCTGTTCAAGCCGTTCGTGTTCGCCAAACTGCAGCGCCGTGGTCTGGCCACCACGATCAAGGCCGCCAAGAAGCTGGTCGAACGCGAAGGAAGCCGAAGTCTGGGACATCCTGGAAGAAGTGATCCGCGAGCATCCGGTGCTGTTGAACCGTGCGCCGACCCTGCACCGTTTGGGCATCCAGGCGTTCGAGCCGGTGCTGATCGAAGGCAAGGCGATCCAGTTGCATCCGCTGGTCTGTACCGCGTTCAACGCCGACTTCGACGGCGACCAGATGGCCGTGCACGTGCCGTTGTCGTTGGAAGCGCAGTTGGAAGCGCGTGCGTTGATGATGTCCACCAACAACATCCTGTCGCCGGCCAACGGCGAGCCGATCATCGTGCCGTCGCAGGACGTGGTGCTGGGCCTGTACTACATGACCCGCGCGCTGGAGAACAAGAAAGGCGAGGGCATGGTGTTTGCCAACATCGCCGAAGTGAAGCGCGCTTATGACAACCGTGCGGTGGAGTTGCACGCCAAGGTCAAGGTCCGCATCACCGAGACGGTGATCGACGAGAACGGCGGCCGTAGCAAGAAGACCTCGATCGTGGACACCACGATTGGTCGCGCGCTGTTGGCCGAAATCCTGCCGGAAGGCCTGCCTTTCGCGCTGGCCAATACCGAGCTGACCAAGAAGCCGAAGTCTGGGACATCCTGGAAGAAGTGATCCGCGAGCATCCGGTGCTGTTGAACCGTGCGCCGACCCTGCACCGTTTGGGCATCCAGGCGTTCGAGCCGGTGCTGATCGAAGGCAAGGCGATCCAGTTGCATCCGCTGGTCTGTACCGCGTTCAACGCCGACTTCGACGGCGACCAGATGGCCGTGCACGTGCCGTTGTCGTTGGAAGCGCAGTTGGAAGCGCGTGCGTTGATGATGTCCACCAACAACATCCTGTCGCCGGCCAACGGCGAGCCGATCATCGTGCCGTCGCAGGACGTGGTGCTGGGCCTGTACTACATGACCCGCGCGCTGGAGAACAAGAAAGGCGAGGGCATGGTGTTTGCCAACATCGCCGAAGTGAAGCGCGCTTATGACAACCGTGCGGTGGAGTTGCACGCCAAGGTCAAGGTCCGCATCACCGAGACGGTGATCGACGAGAACGGCGGCCGTAGCAAGAAGACCTCGATCGTGGACACCACGATTGGTCGCGCGCTGTTGGCCGAAATCCTGCCGGAAGGCCTGCCTTTCGCGCTGGCCAATACCGAGCTGACCAAGAAAAACATCAGCCGATTGATCAACTCCAGCTACCGTCAGCTTGGTCTGAAGGACAGCGTGGTGTTCGCCGACAAACTGATGTACACCGGCTTCGCCTACGCCACGCGCGCTGGCGTGTCGATCGGTATCGACGACATGCTGATTCCGTCGGAAAAGAAGGGCATCCTCGGCGAGGCCGAGCAGGAAGTGCTGGAAATCCAGGAGCAGTATCAGTCCGGCCTGGTCACCGCCGGCGAGCGCTACAACAAGGTCGTGGACATCTGGTCGCGCACCAACGAGCGTATCGCCAAGGCGATGATGGACACCATCGGCACCGAGAAGGTGGTCAACGCCAAGGGTGAGACCATCGACCAGAAGTCGATGAACTCCCTGTACATCATGGCCGACTCCGGCGCGCGTGGTAGCCAGGCGCAGATCCGTCAGCTTGCCGGTATGCGTGGCTTGATGGCGCGTCCGGACGGCTCGATCATCGAGACGCCGATCAAGGCGAATTTCCGCGAAGGCTTGAACGTGCAGGAGTACTTCAACTCCACCCACGGTGCGCGTAAGGGTCTGGCCGATACCGCGTTGAAGACCGCTAACTCCGGTTACCTGACCCGTCGTCTGGTCGACGTGGCGCAGGACGTGGTGATCACCGAGCCCGATTGTGGCACCACCGACGGCCTGACCATGACCCCGATTGTGGAAGGCGGCGATGTGGTCGAGCCGCTGCGCGACCGCGTGCTCGGCCGTGTGGTGGCCGAGGACGTGTTCCTGCCGGGCAACGACGAGGATCCGATCGTCACCCGCAACACGCTGCTCGACGAGCAGTGGGTCGCCAAGCTGGAAGAGGCTGGCGTGCAGTCGGTCAAGGTCCGTTCGACCATCACCTGTGAATCGGCGTTCGGTGTGTGCGCGCGTTGCTATGGCCGCGACCTGGCCCGTGGCCATCTGGTCAACATCGGCGAAGCGGTTGGCGTCATCGCCGCGCAATCGATCGGCGAGCCCGGTACCCAGTTGACCATGCGGACCTTCCACATCGGCGGCGCGGCCTCGCGTGCGGCGGCGGTGGACAACATCACGGTCAAGACCACCGGTTCGATCAAGTTCAACAACCTCAAGTCGGTCGAGCACGCCAATGGCTCGCTGGTGGCGGTGTCGCGTTCCGGTGAACTGTCGGTGCTCGACGGCCACGGCCGCGAGCGCGAGCGCTACAAGCTGGCGTATGGCGCCACCATCACCGCCAAAGATGGTGATGCGGTCAAGGCCGGTCAGTCGGTGGCGAACTGGGATCCGCACAACCACCCGATCGTCTCGGAAGTGGCCGGTTTCATCCGTTTCATCGACTTCATCGATGGTGTCACCGTCATTGAAAAAACCGATGAACTGACGGGTCTGGCCTCGCGCGAGATCACCGATCCCAAGCGCCGTGGTACCCAGGCCAAGGACCTGCGCCCGATCGTGCGCATCGTCGACGCCAAGGGCAACGACCTGACCATTCCGGGTACCGATTTGCCGGCGCAGTACCTGCTGCCGCCGCGCTCGATTGTCAATCTGCAGGACGGCGCGCCGGTTGGCGTGGGCGACGTGGTTGCCAAAATCCCGCAGGAAGCGTCCAAGACCCGCGACATCACTGGTGGTCTGCCGCGCGTGGCCGATCTGTTCGAAGCGCGCAAGCCGAAGGATCCAGCGATCCTGGCCGAACGTTCGGGCATCATCAGCTTCGGTAAGGACACCAAGGGCAAGCAGCGCTTGATCATCAAGGACACCGACGGGTCCGAGCACGAAGAACTGATTCCGAAGTACCGGCAGATCATCGTGTTCGAAGGCGAGCACGTGGCCAAGGGCGAAACCGTGGTGGACGGCGAGCCGAGCCCGCAGGACATCCTGCGCCTGCTGGGTGTCGAGCCGTTGGCCGCCTATCTGGTCAAGGAAATCCAGGACGTGTATCGCTTGCAGGGCGTGAAGATCAACGACAAGCACATCGAGGTCATCACCCGGCAGATGCTGCGCAAGGTCGAGATCACCGATCAGGGCAACAGCAAGTTCCTCAATGGCGAGCAGGCCGAGCGCCAACGCGTCATCGAGGAAAATTCCCGCCTTGTCGCGCGCAACGAGTTGCAGGCCAAGTACGAGCCAGTGTTGCTGGGTATCACCAAGGCCTCGCTGGCGACCGAGTCGTTCATTTCGGCCGCTTCGTTCCAGGAAACCACCCGCGTTCTCACCGAGGCGGCGGTTCGTGGCACCAGCGACACACTGCGCGGTCTGAAGGAAAACGTGATCGTGGGGCGTCTGATCCCGGCGGGTACCGGTTTGGCGTACCACAGCCTGCGTCGCCGCAACGCCAGCGGCCTGACCGAGTCGGAGATGCAGACCCTGGCCGGCGGCAGCGTCGAGTCGGCGGTCGAGGCTGCCGCGCCAGCGGCTGCCAGCAGCGACGAGTGAGTCGGATCGGCCTCGCCCGCGGGGCCGGTTGTTCCGAGCAAAAGCAAGCGCAACGGAGGCGCTTGCTGTTATTCCGGCCGAGGATCGGCCAGCAAGTACAACGTCCGTTGAGTTGACGGAAGTTTGACTTGCCCGCTATACTTTCCTGTCTCGGCAGGCCGTCCTTCGGCCTGCCTTCGTTTTCACGCATCCAGGCCCGATGGCCTCAATCAGAAGAATCTACTGATGGCGACGATCAATCAGCTGGTCCGCAAGCCGCGGCAGGCGACCGACTACAAGAGCGCCTCTCCGGCGCTGGATAAGTGCCCGCAGCGCCGTGGCGTCTGCACCCGCGTCTACACCACCACTCCGAAAAAGCCGAATTCGGCCTTGCGTAAGGTTGCCAAGGTGCGCCTGACCAACCAGGAAGAGATCATCAGCTACATTGGTGGCGAAGGTCATAACCTGCAGGAGCACTCCGTGGTCATTGTCCGTGGCGGTCGCGTCAAGGATCTGCCCGGCGTGCGCTACCACACGGTGCGCGGTGCGCTCGATGCTGCCGGCGTCGCCAAGCGTCGTCAGGGTCGTTCCAAGTACGGCGCCAAGCGCCCGAAGAGCTAAGGAAAAGTTCATATGTCTCGTAAAGGTAATACGCCGCAGCGCGCTGTTCTGCCTGATCCCAAGCACGGGAGCGAAACCATTGCTCGCTTCATCAATATGGTGATGCTGAGTGGCAAGAAGTCGGTTGCCGAAAAGATCGTCTACGGTGCGATGGACGTCATCGGCGAGAAGAATCCCAACGCGATCGATCTGGTGCAAAAGGCACTGGACAACGTCGCTCCGGCGGTCGAAGTCAAGTCGCGTCGCGTTGGTGGTGCCACATACCAGGTGCCGGTCGAGGTGCGTTCCTCCCGTCGCATGGCGTTGGCGATGCGTTGGTTGATCGATTCGGCGCGCAAGCGCGGCGAAAACTCGATGCCGCGCAAGCTCGCAGCCGAGCTGTTGGATGCCTCGGAAAATCGTGGCGGTGCCATCAAGAAGCGTGAAGAAACCCACCGCATGGCGGAAGCGAACAAGGCGTTCGCGCACTACCGCTGGTGATCTTCCGGGCCTCGGCAACGGGGTCCGTCGGCACCATCTGAGTGCCGCTTAGTCGCGCCGTTGCGCGCGGCACAAATCCGAAAGCCGCCGCAAGGCGGCGTTCGGCCATCCGAAATCCAGGAAATTTGAGAGGCTCCCTGTGGCCCGTACCACTCCCATCGAGCGTTACCGCAATTTCGGCATCATGGCCCACATCGATGCCGGCAAGACCACCACGTCCGAACGCATCCTGTTCTACACCGGTGTCAGCCACAAGATCGGCGAGGTGCATGACGGTGCCGCGACGATGGACTGGATGGAGCAGGAGCAGGAGCGTGGCATCACGATCACCTCCGCGGCCACCACTGCGTTCTGGAGTGGCATGGACAAGTCCATGCCGCAGCACCGCTTCAACATCATCGATACCCCCGGGCACGTGGACTTCACCATCGAAGTGGAGCGCTCGCTGCGCGTGCTCGACGGTGCGGTGTTCGTGCTGTGCGCGGTCGGTGGTGTGCAGCCGCAGTCCGAGACCGTGTGGCGCCAGGCCAACAAGTACGCCGTGCCGCGTCTTGCGTTCGTCAACAAGATGGACCGCACCGGTGCCAACTTCGACAAGGTCGTCGAACAGTTGAAGGCGCGTTTGGGCGCATACCCGGTGCCGATGCAGGTGCCGATCGGCGCCGAAGACGGTTTCGAGGGCGTGGTCGATCTGGTCAAGATGAAGGCGATCCACTGGGATACCGCTTCGCAGGGCACCGTGTTCGAATATCGTGATATCCCCGCCCACCTGGTCGACAAGGCCACCGAGGCGCGTGGGTTCATGGTCGAAGCCGCGGCCGAGGCCAACGAAGACCTGATGGACAAGTACCTCAACGAAGGTGACCTGTCCGAGGCCGAGATCCTGGGCGGTCTGCGCGAGCGTACCCTGAAGGTGGAAGTGGTGCCGGTGTACTGCGGTACCGCGTTCAAGAACAAGGGCGTACAGGCGATGCTCGATGGCGTCATCCAACTGCTGCCGTCGCCAAGCGACCGTCCGCCGGTCAAGGGTATCGACGAGGACGAAAAGGAAGACGGCCGCGCCGCCACCGACAGCGCGCCGTTCTCGGCGCTGGCGTTCAAAATCATGACCGATCCGTTCGTTGGCTCGCTGACGTTCTTCCGTGTCTATTCCGGCACGCTCAACTCCGGCGACCAGGTGTACAACCCGGTCAAGTCGAAGAAGGAGCGGGTGGGCCGCATCCTGCAGATGCACTCCAACAACCGCGAAGAAATCAAGGAAGTGCGCGCGGGCGACATCGCGGCGGCGGTCGGCTTGAAGGACGTCACCACCGGCGACACGCTGTGCGCGCAGGACAACATCATCACTCTGGAGCGCATGGTGTTCCCGGAGCCGGTGATCTCGATGGCGGTCGAGCCGAAGACCAAGTCGGACCAGGAAAAGATGGGTATCGCGTTGAGCCGTCTGGCGCAGGAAGATCCTTCGTTCCGTGTCAACACCGACGAAGAGTCTGGGCAGACCATCATTCGCGGCATGGGCGAATTGCACCTGGAAATCATCGTCGATCGCATGAAGCGCGAGTTCAACGTGGAGGCCAACGTCGGCAAGCCGCAGGTGGCGTACCGCGAGACCATCCGCAAGGCGGTCAAGCAGGAAGGCAAATTCGTGCGCCAGTCCGGCGGTAAGGGCCAGTACGGCCACGTCGTGCTCGAGATCGAACCGCAGGAGCGCGGCAAGGGCTATACCTTCGAGAACGCGATCGTCGGTGGCGTGGTGCCGAAGGAATACATCCCGGCGGTGGACAAGGGCATCCAGGAAGCGGTGGCCAATGGCGTGATGGCCGGCTATCCGATCGTGGACGTCAAGGTCCGCCTGATCGACGGCTCCTACCACGACGTCGACTCCTCGGAAATGGCGTTCAAAATCGCTGGCTCGATGGGCTTCAAGGAGGGCTTCAACAAAGCCAATCCAGTGCTGCTGGAGCCGATCATGAAGGTCGAGATCGTCACCCCGGAAGACTATTTGGGCGACGTGATGGGCGACGTCAGTCGTCGTCGCGGCATTCTGCAAGGTCAGGACGACAGTCCGTCCGGCAAGGTGATCAACGCGATGGTGCCGCTGGGCGAAATGTTCGGCTATGCCACCACGCTACGCTCGATGTCGCAGGGTCGTGCCACGTTCTCGATGGAGTTCGACCACTACGCCGAAGCTCCAGCCAACATCGCCGATTCTGTCATCAAGAAGAACTGAGAATAGCGTGACGGGTGTGGCGCGCGGACATCGTCCCGCCCGCATCCCGCTTCCTTGTCCCCCAATACGAAACAAAACTCGATGCCGCGCAAGCTCGCAGCCGAGCTGTTGGATGCCTCGGAAAATCGTGGCGGTGCCATCAAGAAGCGTGAAGAAACCCACCGCATGGCGGAAGCGAACAAGGCGTTCGCGCACTACCGCTGGTGATCTTCCGGGCCTCGGCAACGGGGTCCGTCGGCACCATCTGAGTGCCGCTTAGTCGCGCCGTTGCGCGCGGCACAAATCCGAAAGCCGCCGCAAGGCGGCGTTCGGCCATCCGAAATCCAGGAAATTTGAGAGGCTCCCTGTGGCCCGTACCACTCCCATCGAGCGTTACCGCAATTTCGGCATCATGGCCCACATCGATGCCGGCAAGACCACCACGTCCGAACGCATCCTGTTCTACACCGGTGTCAGCCACAAGATCGGCGAGGTGCATGACGGTGCCGCGACGATGGACTGGATGGAGCAGGAGCAGGAGCGTGGCATCACGATCACCTCCGCGGCCACCACTGCGTTCTGGAGTGGCATGGACAAGTCCATGCCGCAGCACCGCTTCAACATCATCGATACCCCCGGGCACGTGGACTTCACCATCGAAGTGGAGCGCTCGCTGCGCGTGCTCGACGGTGCGGTGTTCGTGCTGTGCGCGGTCGGTGGTGTGCAGCCGCAGTCCGAGACCGTGTGGCGCCAGGCCAACAAGTACGCCGTGCCGCGTCTTGCGTTCGTCAACAAGATGGACCGCACCGGTGCCAACTTCGACAAGGTCGTCGAACAGTTGAAGGCGCGTTTGGGCGCATACCCGGTGCCGATGCAGGTGCCGATCGGCGCCGAAGACGGTTTCGAGGGCGTGGTCGATCTGGTCAAGATGAAGGCGATCCACTGGGATACCGCTTCGCAGGGCACCGTGTTCGAATATCGTGATATCCCCGCCCACCTGGTCGACAAGGCCACCGAGGCGCGTGGGTTCATGGTCGAAGCCGCGGCCGAGGCCAACGAAGACCTGATGGACAAGTACCTCAACGAAGGTGACCTGTCCGAGGCCGAGATCCTGGGCGGTCTGCGCGAGCGTACCCTGAAGGTGGAAGTGGTGCCGGTGTACTGCGGTACCGCGTTCAAGAACAAGGGCGTACAGGCGATGCTCGATGGCGTCATCCAACTGCTGCCGTCGCCAAGCGACCGTCCGCCGGTCAAGGGTATCGACGAGGACGAAAAGGAAGACGGCCGCGCCGCCACCGACAGCGCGCCGTTCTCGGCGCTGGCGTTCAAAATCATGACCGATCCGTTCGTTGGCTCGCTGACGTTCTTCCGTGTCTATTCCGGCACGCTCAACTCCGGCGACCAGGTGTACAACCCGGTCAAGTCGAAGAAGGAGCGGGTGGGCCGCATCCTGCAGATGCACTCCAACAACCGCGAAGAAATCAAGGAAGTGCGCGCGGGCGACATCGCGGCGGCGGTCGGCTTGAAGGACGTCACCACCGGCGACACGCTGTGCGCGCAGGACAACATCATCACTCTGGAGCGCATGGTGTTCCCGGAGCCGGTGATCTCGATGGCGGTCGAGCCGAAGACCAAGTCGGACCAGGAAAAGATGGGTATCGCGTTGAGCCGTCTGGCGCAGGAAGATCCTTCGTTCCGTGTCAACACCGACGAAGAGTCTGGGCAGACCATCATTCGCGGCATGGGCGAATTGCACCTGGAAATCATCGTCGATCGCATGAAGCGCGAGTTCAACGTGGAGGCCAACGTCGGCAAGCCGCAGGTGGCGTACCGCGAGACCATCCGCAAGGCGGTCAAGCAGGAAGGCAAATTCGTGCGCCAGTCCGGCGGTAAGGGCCAGTACGGCCACGTCGTGCTCGAGATCGAACCGCAGGAGCGCGGCAAGGGCTATACCTTCGAGAACGCGATCGTCGGTGGCGTGGTGCCGAAGGAATACATCCCGGCGGTGGACAAGGGCATCCAGGAAGCGGTGGCCAATGGCGTGATGGCCGGCTATCCGATCGTGGACGTCAAGGTCCGCCTGATCGACGGCTCCTACCACGACGTCGACTCCTCGGAAATGGCGTTCAAAATCGCTGGCTCGATGGGCTTCAAGGAGGGCTTCAACAAAGCCAATCCAGTGCTGCTGGAGCCGATCATGAAGGTCGAGATCGTCACCCCGGAAGACTATTTGGGCGACGTGATGGGCGACGTCAGTCGTCGTCGCGGCATTCTGCAAGGTCAGGACGACAGTCCGTCCGGCAAGGTGATCAACGCGATGGTGCCGCTGGGCGAAATGTTCGGCTATGCCACCACGCTACGCTCGATGTCGCAGGGTCGTGCCACGTTCTCGATGGAGTTCGACCACTACGCCGAAGCTCCAGCCAACATCGCCGATTCTGTCATCAAGAAGAACTGAGAATAGCGTGACGGGTGTGGCGCGCGGACATCGTCCCGCCCGCATCCCGCTTCCTTGTCCCCCAATACGAAACAAAGAAGGTAAAACACCATAAACACCATGGCAGGCCAAGGGTAAGTTCGAGCGCACCAAGCCGCACGTCAACGTCGGCACCATCGGTCACGTCGACCACGGCAAGACCACGCTGACGGCCGCACTGACCAAGGTCGGCGCGGAGCGCTTCGGCGGCGAATTCAAGGCCTACGACGCGATCGACGCGGCGCCGGAAGAGAAGGCGCGCGGTATCACGATCTCGACGGCCCACGTGGAATACGAATCCCCGTCGCGGCCTACGACGCGATCGACGCGGCGCCGGAAGAGAAGGCGCGCGGTATCACGATCTCGACGGCCCACGTGGAATACGAATCCCCGTCGCGTCACTACGCGCACGTGGATTGCCCGGGGCACGCGGACTACGTGAAGAACATGATCACCGGTGCGGCGCAGATGGACGGCGCGATTCTGGTGTGCTCGGCCGCCGACGGCCCGATGCCGCAGACGCGCGAGCACATCCTGCTGTCGCGTCAGGTCGGCGTGCCGCACATCGTGGTGTTCTTGAACAAGGCCGATATGGTCGACGACGCCGAGCTGCTTGAGCTGGTCGAGATGGAAGTGCGCGAGCTGCTGAGCAAGTACGACTTCCCGGGCGACGACACCCCGATCATCCATGGTTCGGCGCGTCTGGCGCTGGAGGGTGATCAGAGCGAGATCGGCGTGCCGGCGATCCTGAAGCTGGTGGAGGCGCTGGAC
>NZ_JZIM01000025.1:0-22088 GCF_000963215.1 Xanthomonas sp. MUS 060 | reverse complement strand
GCCGATGGGACGATCGAGTTTGTGGGGCGTAACGATCATCAGGTCAAGATCCGCTGCTTCCGTATCGAGCTGGGCGAAATCGAAGTACGCCTGAGCTCGCATCCGGACGTGCGCGAGTGCGTGGTGGTGGCATTGGAAGAGGCCGAGGGTAACGACAAGCGGCTGGTGGCGTATTGGGTTGGTGCCGAGGGCGTGACGTTCGAACATCTTGGTGCAGAGGATTTGCGTAGCTGGCTGTCGGCGACTCTACCGGATTACATGGTGCCTGCCGCTTATGTGCAGCTAGATTGCTTGCCGGTGAATTCGAACGGCAAGCTGGATCGTAAGGCATTGCCTGCACCTGATGGTGCTGCCTATGTGGCGAGTGCGTATGAAGCACCGCAGGGTGAAATCGAACAGGCGATTGCGGTGATCTGGCGTGACCTGCTGGGTCTGGAGACGATCGGGCGGCACGACAACTTCTTTGCATTAGGTGGACATTCGCTGTTGGCAGTGACGCTGATTGAGCGCATGCGCCAGCTGGGTCTGCAGGCCGATATTCAGAGTCTTTTCGCTACGCCAACGTTGGTTGCTCTGGCAGCTCATACCATGCCATTAAGTGATAACAATCAAATGAAATATTGCTCATCCTCTTTTGATGTTGATTCAATTGAGGAGGTTATCATATGAAAATATCAGATCTATTCCTTGAATTTAAATTAAATAAAATATCCCTCTCATTGAGCGATGATGGACTCAATTTGCGGATTTCTTGTAGAAAGGGGGCGCTTGATGTAGGTGCTCGTGAGTTTATTAAAAATAACAAGGAGGTTATAATTGAGGAGTTAAATAAAGGAGCTTTCGATGGATTGAAGCATGGCGATGAACTTATTCGTGACAATAGGGTTTTATTAAATATATCAAGAGGTGAAATTAAAAATATTTCAAAAATGACGCCTGGTGGTTCTGAAAACATCCAGGACATCTATCCGCTCGCCCCATTGCAGGAAGGCATCTTTTTCCATCACCTACTGCAGCGTGAAGGCGACGCTTATGTGCTGCCGAACCTGATCGCGTTCGACAGGCGTTCGCGTTTGGATGGGTTCGTCGATGCAATGCAACGCGTGATCGATCGTCACGACATCCTGCGCACGGCGGTACTCTGGGAAGGCCTTGCCGCACCGGTACAGGTCGTGTGGCGGCATGCGCCGTTGATGATCCAGGAGATTTGCCTGGATGACGCCGATGGCGATGTAGCCACACAGTTGCAATCGCGCTTCGATCCACGGCACTGGCGCATGGATGTGCGTCAGGCACCGCTGATGCGCGGCTTTGCTGCGTACGATCCGGCGAATGATCGCTGGTTGCTGCAGCTACTCAGTCATCACCTTGCGCTCGATCACACCACGCTGGAGATTGTGTTAGAAGAAGTCAAATGTCACTTATGCGGCGAAGCAGCCAGCTTGCCCCCTTCGGTACCGTTCCGCAATTTTGTGGCGCAGTCGCTACTTGGCGTGAGCCGCGAGGAACACGAGGCGTATTTCCGCACGCTGCTCGGTGATGTGGATGAATCCTGCGCGCCGTTTGGTCTGGCCGATATACAGAGCGATGGATCGGATGTGGCGGAAGTGAGGTTCGAGCTGCCGGCTCGGCTGTCGGCATTGTTATGCAACCATGCACGCACGCTTGGCGTGAGTGTGGCCAGCCTGTTCCATCTGGCCTGGGCGCAGGTGGTGGCGCGTGCCACGGGTCATGAGCGTGTTGTATTCGGAACCGTGTTGTTTGGCCGCATGCAGGGCGGCGCGGGATCCGACCGTGCGTTGGGTATGTTCATCAATACCTTGCCGCTGCGGATTGAGATTAATGGGTCCAGCGTGTTGGAGAGTGTGCGTTTAGTGCAACAACGCCTTGCAGCGCTGTTGCGGCATGAGCACGCACCACTATCGCTGGTGCAGCGTTGCAGCAATGTCCCAGCGCCAGCGCCGTTGTTTACCTCACTACTGAATTATCGGTATAGCGTCCAGGCGGAAGGCTCTGCCGAAGCGATGGCCTGGGAGGGAATCCAGATGCTGTCAGTTCACGAGCGGACGAATTATCCGCTTGGCATCTCTGTCGACGATGTAGGCTCGGGTTTTGTACTGACGGTGCAGTCACAACGGCCACTGGTTCCAGGACGGATCTGCGCGTTCCTGGTGAAGGCGCTGGAAGGGCTTGCCGACGCGCTTGTCCATGCGCCTGAAACGGCGGTGCGCGATCTCGATGTTCTGCCCGAGGCTGAGCGCCATCAGCTGCTGATGGAGTGGAATGCAACGGCAGCGGAGTATACCCGCGATGCGTGTGTGCATGAATTGTTCCAAGCACAGGTGGTGCGGACACCCTCGGCCATCGCGGTGGTGCAGGGCGAAGTGTCGCTGACGTATGCCGAGTTGAATACACGTGCCAACCGTCTGGCGCATTATCTGCGTGAATTGGGCGTCGGCCCGGATGATCGCGTGGCAATCTGCGTACAGCGCAGTGTCGAGATGGTGGTGGCGCTGCTGGCGGTGCTGAAGGCCGGTGGTGCGTATGTGCCGCTGGATCCGGCTTATCCTCCAGAGCGGCTGGCCTACATGCAAGCCGATTGCGGCGCGGTGGCGGTGCTAACGGACACCACCAGCCGCGGTCTGTTCGAGGACAGTGCCACTTCTGCGGTTATTGTTGATCTACACGCCGATGGCGAGCGCTGGGCGCATCTTCCATACAACAATTCCGACCACCATGCCAATGGTTTGACCGCTCACCATTTGGCGTATGTCATCTACACATCCGGCTCCACCGGCCGACCCAAGGGCACCTTGCTCACCCATGCCGGTGCAGCGCATTACCTGCAATGGGTTGTGCAGAACTATCAGCCGCAGCCAAGCGCGGTGGTGTCCTCGTCGCTGTCCTTCGACGCCACATTGACCAGTCTGCTCGCCCCGTTGCTGTGTGGTGCCCAGGTCGAACTGCTGCCCGAACATGACACCCTCGATGCCTTGCGGCAACGCCTGTGTGATTCGACACCGCTGGGGTTGGTCAAGCTCACCCCGGCGCATCTGGAAGTGTTGGGTCAGCAATTGGCTGGCCATCCAGCACCGCTGAGCCCCGCCGTCATGGTGGTCGGCGGCGAAGCGCTGCCGCCGGCCACGCTAGCCCGTTGGCAAGCTCTCGCACCGCACACCCGTCTCATCAACGAGTACGGCCCCACCGAGACGGTGGTCGGCTGCGCAGTTCATACGACCACCGCCGACGATGCGCGTGCGCGCAACGGTCGCGTGCCGATCGGTCAACCGATTGCGCATCTGCGCCTGTACGTACTCGATGCATATGGGAAATTGGCGCCGATTGGCGTGGCCGGTCAGCTGCATATCGCCGGACCACAGCTGGCGCGCGGTTATTTGGGACGCCCCGATCTGACCGCCGAACGTTTCGTCCCCGATCCGTTCGCAGAATATCCCGGTGCGCGCATGTACTGCAGCGGCGATCTGGCGCGTTGGAGTGCAGATGGCAATCTCGATTATCTCGGTCGCAATGACGACCAAATCAAACTGCGCGGCTTTCGTATTGAACTGGGCGAGATCCAGGCGCGGTTGAGCGCACATGCGGATGTGCGCGAGTGCGTGGTCGTGGCGCTGGAAGATGCGACAGGTAACGGCAAACGGCTGGTGGCGTATTGGGTCGGTGCCGAGGACGTGATGTCTGAAGATCTGGGTGTAGAGGCCCTGCGCAATTGGCTATCGGACGTGCTGCCGGATTACATGGTCCCGGCGGCGTATGTGCAGTTGGATCGTCTGCCGCTGACCCCGAACGGCAAGCTGGATCGGAAGGCGTTACCCGCACCGGATCCGTTGGCAAGCTCTCGCACCGCACACCCGTCTCATCAACGAGTACGGCCCCACCGAGACGGTGGTCGGCTGCGCAGTTCATACGACCACCGCCGACGATGCGCGTGCGCGCAACGGTCGCGTGCCGATCGGTCAACCGATTGCGCATCTGCGCCTGTACGTACTCGATGCATATGGGAAATTGGCGCCGATTGGCGTGGCCGGTCAGCTGCATATCGCCGGACCACAGCTGGCGCGCGGTTATTTGGGACGCCCCGATCTGACCGCCGAACGTTTCGTCCCCGATCCGTTCGCAGAATATCCCGGTGCGCGCATGTACTGCAGCGGCGATCTGGCGCGTTGGAGTGCAGATGGCAATCTCGATTATCTCGGTCGCAATGACGACCAAATCAAACTGCGCGGCTTTCGTATTGAACTGGGCGAGATCCAGGCGCGGTTGAGCGCACATGCGGATGTGCGCGAGTGCGTGGTCGTGGCGCTGGAAGATGCGACAGGTAACGGCAAACGGCTGGTGGCGTATTGGGTCGGTGCCGAGGACGTGATGTCTGAAGATCTGGGTGTAGAGGCCCTGCGCAATTGGCTATCGGACGTGCTGCCGGATTACATGGTCCCGGCGGCGTATGTGCAGTTGGATCGTCTGCCGCTGACCCCGAACGGCAAGCTGGATCGGAAGGCGTTACCCGCACCGGATGCCCCCCAGCCTATGCGGCGCGTGCGTATGAAGCGCCACAGGGCGCGATTGAACAAACCATCGCGGCGATCTGGTGCGATCTATTGGGTCTAGAGAGGCCTATGCGGCGCGTGCGTATGAAGCGCCACAGGGCGCGATTGAACAAACCATCGCGGCGATCTGGTGCGATCTATTGGGTCTAGAGAGCATTGGGCGGCAGGACAACTTCTTCGCGCTCGGTGGGTGGACATTCGCTGCTGGCGGTGCGGGTCGCCTCGCGTGTGCGCAAGGAATTGGGTGTCGAGATTGGCGTGGCCGAGCTGTTTACGCATGCGACGTTGCAAGACCTTGCCGCTTGTGTGACATTCGCTGCTGGCGGTGCGGGTCGCCTCGCGTGTGCGCAAGGAATTGGGTGTCGAGATTGGCGTGGCCGAGCTGTTTACGCATGCGACGTTGCAAGACCTTGCCGCTTGTGTGGCAGGCGTCCTCGTCCAGCGCGATCTTGCCGCCGATCGTGCCGCTGGAGCCGGATGCACCGCGGGTGCTGTCGTTTGCGCAGCAACGGCTCTGGTTCCTGTCGCAGTTCGAGGGCGTCAGCCAGGCGTATCACGTCAGCGGTGGCCTGCGCTTGCGTGGGGCATTGGATACGCAGGCGTTGCAGCGTGCATTGGACCGCATCGTGGCTCGGCATGCGTCGCTGCGCACGACCTTCGCGCTGGTCGATGGGCAGACGTTGCAGCATGTCGCTGACGAGGACACCGGCTTCCATTTGGTCGCTCACAATCTGTGCGGTGTGCCTGATCGTGAGGTGGTGCTTGAGAAACTTTTGACCGAGGAAGCGCAAGCGCCATTTGCGTTGGAGCACGGCCCGCTTCGAGGGCGTCAGCCAGGCGTATCACGTCAGCGGTGGCCTGCGCTTGCGTGGGGCATTGGATACGCAGGCGTTGCAGCGTGCATTGGACCGCATCGTGGCTCGGCATGCGTCGCTGCGCACGACCTTCGCGCTGGTCGATGGGCAGACGTTGCAGCATGTCGCTGACGAGGACACCGGCTTCCATTTGGTCGCTCACAATCTGTGCGGTGTGCCTGATCGTGAGGTGGTGCTTGAGAAACTTTTGACCGAGGAAGCGCAAGCGCCATTTGCGTTGGAGCACGGCCCGCTCATCCGTGGTCGGCTGATACGCCTTGCCGATGACGAGTCCGTCCTCTTCGTCACGATGCACCACATCGTGTCGGATGGATGGTCGATGGGGGTTTTGATCAACGAGTTGAGTGCGCTGTATCGGGCCTTTGCATGTGGCGAAGCCGATCCGCTGCCACCATTGCCAATCCAGTACGTCGATTATGCAAGCTGGCAGCGGCAATGGTTGACAGGCGATGTGCTGGAGCAGCAAGCGACCTACTGGCGCGAGACGCTGTCCGGCGCACCGGTATTGCTGCATCCGTGGTCGGCTGATACGCCTTGCCGATGACGAGTCCGTCCTCTTCGTCACGATGCACCACATCGTGTCGGATGGATGGTCGATGGGGGTTTTGATCAACGAGTTGAGTGCGCTGTATCGGGCCTTTGCATGTGGCGAAGCCGATCCGCTGCCACCATTGCCAATCCAGTACGTCGATTATGCAAGCTGGCAGCGGCAATGGTTGACAGGCGATGTGCTGGAGCAGCAAGCGACCTACTGGCGCGAGACGCTGTCCGGCGCACCGGTATTGCT
This sequence comes from Xanthomonas sp. MUS 060, assembly GCF_000963215.1. Classification (NCBI taxonomy): domain Bacteria; kingdom Pseudomonadati; phylum Pseudomonadota; class Gammaproteobacteria; order Lysobacterales; family Lysobacteraceae; genus Xanthomonas; species Xanthomonas sp. MUS 060. The sequence continues at coordinate 15,861 of NZ_JZIM01000025.1, read as the reverse complement.
GGAGTTGCCCACGCACGGATCGTCCGCGTCCAGCGCGTCAGGATCATGCCGGGGCGATGCTGGAGGTGGTCATCGGTCCGCAGCAGGCGCAGGCGCTGAAGGCACTGAGCCAGCGCCATGGCCTGACGATGTATATGACGTTACTTGCCAGTTGGGCGCTGCTGCTAGCGCGTCTGTCCGGGCAGGACGATGTGGTGGTCGGCAGCCCTGTAGCCAATCGGATCGTCCGCGTCCAGCGCGTCAGGATCATGCCGGGGCGATGCTGGAGGTGGTCATCGGTCCGCAGCAGGCGCAGGCGCTGAAGGCACTGAGCCAGCGCCATGGCCTGACGATGTATATGACGTTACTTGCCAGTTGGGCGCTGCTGCTAGCGCGTCTGTCCGGGCAGGACGATGTGGTGGTCGGCAGCCCTGTAGCCAATCGTGGCCGCTCCGAGACCGAAGGATTGATCGGCTTCTTCGTCAACACGCTGGCCCTGCGGGTGGAATTGTCCGGCTCGCCGACGCTGGCGCAATTGCTGGCCTCGGTGAAGGAACGCGCATTGCAAGCGCAGGTGCATCAGGACATCCCGTTCGAGCAGGTGGTCGAACTGCTGCAGCCGCCACGCAGTCTGGCGCATGCGCCGCTGTTCCAGGTGATGTTCGCCTGGCAGAACACGCCGCAGGGCGAACTGGATCTTGGTGAAATCGAGGCGAGCGGTCTCACCACCGCGCAGACAAGTGCGCAGTTCGACCTATCGCTGTCATTGGCCGAGAGCGAGGAGGGGATTGTCGGCAGTCTGATCTATGCCGCCGCGCTGTTCGAGCATGCGACGCTGGAGCGTTGGATCGGGCATTGGCGGCATCTGTTGGCGGCGATGGTGGCGTCTCACCACCGCGCAGACAAGTGCGCAGTTCGACCTATCGCTGTCATTGGCCGAGAGCGAGGAGGGGATTGTCGGCAGTCTGATCTATGCCGCCGCGCTGTTCGAGCATGCGACGCTGGAGCGTTGGATCGGGCATTGGCGGCATCTGTTGGCGGCGATGGTGGCCGAAGGTGCTGAAGATCGGGCGGTGGACCGTCTGCCGTTGCTGGACGAGGCCGAGCGCCATCAGCTGCTGACGCAGTGGAATGCGACCAAGGCGGATTATCCTCGCGCGCGATGCCTGTGTGCATGCATTGTTCGAGGCACAGGTGGCGCGTGATCCATCGGCAATTGCGATTGTTCAAAACAATGTCGCGCTGACGTATGGCCAGTTGAATGTGTGTGCCAACCAATTGGCGCATTACCTGCGCGAGTTGGGTGTGCGCCCGGATGACCGCGTGGCAGTGTGCGTGCCGCGTAGCGTCGAGATGGTGGTGGCGTTGCTGGCGGTGCTGANCAGGTCAAGATCCGCTGCTTCCGTATCGAGCTGGGCGAAATCGAAGTACGCCTGAGCGCGCATCCGGACGTGCGCGAGTGCGTGGTGGTGGCATTGGACGAGGCCGGGGGTAACGACAAGCGGCTGGTGGCGTATTGGGTTGGTGCCGAGGGCGTGACGTCCGAACATCTTGGTGCAGAGGATTTGCGCAGCTGGCTGTCGGCGACTCTACCGGATTACATGGTGCCTGCCGCTTATGTGCAGCTAGATTGCTTGCCGGTGAATTCGAACGGCAAGCTGGATCGTAAGGCATTGCCTGCACCTGATGGTGCTGCCTATGTGGCGAGTGCGTATGAAGCACCGCAGGGTGAAATCGAACAGGCGATTGCGGTGATCTGGCGTGACCTGCTGGGTCTGGAGACGATCGGGCGGCACGACAACTTCTTTGCACTCGGTGGACATTCGCTGTTGGCGGTGCGGGTCGCTTGGCGCTTGCGTCAGGAGCTCGATGCCGAGATCGGTGTGGCCGAGTTGTTTACGCATGCCACACTCCAACAGCTTGCCGCGTGTGTGGCGTCTTCGTCCAGTACGGTCTTGCCGCCGATTGTGCCGCTGCAGTCCGATGCGCCGCGCTTGCTGTCGTTTGCTCAACAACGTCTCTGGTTTCTGTCGCAATTTGAAGGCGTCAGTCGGGCGTATCACATCAGCTGTGGGTTGCGTTTGCGCGGCGTGCTGGATAAGCAGGCGCTGCAACGTGCGTTGGATCGCATCGTGGCCCGGCATGCGTCGCTACGCACGACCTTCGCACTGGTCGACGGCCAGGCATTGCAGCAGATCGCCGCCGAGGATACGGGCTTTCATCTGATCGATCAGGATTTGCGTCATGTGCCTAATCGGAAGAGCGTACTTGAGCAACTATTGGCTCAGGAGGCACAGGCGCCGTTCGTGTTGGAGCGTGGTCCGCTGATCCGTGGCCGGTCGATACGACTTGCCGATGACGAGCACGTCCTGCTCGTGACCATGCACCACATCGTCTCGGACGGCTGGTCGATGGGGGTTTTGATCGACGAGTTGAGCGTGCTGTATCGCGCCTTTGCACGTGGTACCGCCGATCCGCTGGACCCATTGCCCATCCAGTACGCCGATTATGCGAGTTGGCAGCGGCAATGGCTGGTTGGCAAGGTGCTGGAGCAGCAGGCGACCTACTGGCGCGAAACGCTGTCCGGTGCGCCGGTGCTGCTGGAGTTACCGACGGATCGTCCACGTCCGCCCCGTCAGGACCATGCTGGCGCGATGCTGGAGATGGTTATCGATCCGCCGCAGGCGCACGCGCTGAAGGCGCTGAGTCAGCGGCATGGGGTGACGATGTATATGACGCTGCTGGCCAGTTGGGCAATGCTGCTGTCGCGTCTGTCCGGCCAGGACGAAGTGGTGATCGGCAGCCCGGTCGCTAATCGTGGTCGCTCCGAGACCGAGGGGCTGATCGGGTTTTTCATGAACATGCTGGCGTTGCGCGTGGAGTTGTCCGGCTCGCCGACACTGGCGCAACTGTTGGCCTCGGTGAAGCAGCGCGCACTGCAAGCGCAGGTGCATCAGGACATCTCGTTCGAGCAGGTGGTGGAACTCGTTCAACCGCCGCGTAGTCAGGCGTATGCGCCGTTGTTCCAGGTGATGTTCGCGTGGCAGAACCTGCCGCAGTCTGCACTGGATCTTGGCGAGATCGAGGCCAGCGCACTTGATGTTGCACGGACGAGTGCGCAGTTCGATCTGATGCTGCTGTTTGCCGAGAGTGAGGAGGGGATCATCGGCAGCGTGACGTATGCAACAGCCTTGTTCGACCGTTCGACGGTGGAGCGGTGGATGGGGAATTGGCGGCATCTATTGGCCGCGATGGTCGCCGAAGGCGCTGACGATCTGGCGGTGGACCGTCTGCCACTGCTGGGCGAAGCCGAACGCCATCAGGTATTGAGGCAATGGAATGCGACGGCGGTCGATTATCCGCGCGATGCGTGTGTGCACGAATTATTCGAGGCACAGGTGGCGCGGACACCATCGGCCATCGCGGTGGTGCAGGGCGAGGTATCGCTGACCTATGGCGAGTTGAATGCGCGTGCCAACCAACTGGCGCACTATCTGTGCGGATTGGGTGTGCGCCCGGATGACCGGGTGGCGATTTGCATGCGGCGCAGCATCGAGATGGTGGTGGCGATGCTGGCGGTGCTGAAGGCAGGTGGCGCCTATGCGCCGCTGGATCCGGTCTATCCTGTCGAACGTCTGACCTACATGCTCGAAGATAGCGCTCCGATCGCGGTTCTGGCACAGACATCCACCTTGAACTTGCTGCTGGCCGCGTCAATGCCCATCGTCAATCTGGATGAATGGCGCGGGCAGGATCAGGCGGTGTCGAATCTGTCGATCGACGGTCTGACGTCGGCCCATCTTGCCTACGTGATCTACACGTCCGGTTCCACGGGCCGGCCCAAGGGGGTGATCATCGAACACCGCAACACGGTGAATCTGTTGATCTGGGCGGAGCGTTTTTACGGGCCATCGGTCCTGGCCAGAACTCTGTTTTCCAGCTCGTTGAACTTCGATATGGCGGTCTACGAATGCTTTACACCGCTGATTTGCGGTGGTGCAACGGAGGTGGTCGACAATCTCCTGGCGCTGCAAGCCGGTGGGGATGACTTGACGTTGATCAATACAGTGCCGTCGGCACTGAAGGCAGTGTTGGATTCCAGTGGATTGGGGCAGGGCGTACAGACGGTCAATGTTGGAGGCGAAACGCTCAAGCGTCAGCTTGTGGAGGATCTTTTTGCCAAGACGCAAGTCCAGCGCCTGTGCAATATGTATGGTCCTTCGGAAACAACGACCTATTCGAGTTGGCTGCCGATCGAACGCAATGAAGATTTTGTGGTGACTATTGGTCGGCCTGTGGCAAATACGCAGTTCTATTTTCTGGATAAATATCAGCAGCCTGTACCCATGGGGGTCACGGGCGAGATTTATATTGGTGGCGCGGGTGTGGCGCGTGGTTATCTGAATCGTGACGATTTGACCGCCGAGCGCTTTCTCCCCGATCCATTCAGCGATGATCCGACGGCGCGGATGTACCGCAGCGGCGATCTGGGACGTTGGCGTCCCGATGGTACGATCGAGTTCGCGGGGCGCAACGATCATCAGGTCAAGATCCGTGGCTTCCGCATCGAGCTGGGCGAGATCGAGACGCGGCTGAGTGCGCATCCGGATGTGCGCGAGTGCGCGGTGATCGCGCTGGAAGATGCGACGGGCGGCGACAAACGGCTGGTGGCGTATTGGGTCGGTGCCGAGTATGTGGATGCTGAGGTATTGCGTAGCTGGCTATCGGCTGCGCTGCCTGATTACATGGTCCCGGCGGCCTATGTGCAGTTGGATTGTCTCCCGCTGAACCCGAACGGTAAGCTGGATCGCAAGGCATTACCCGCGCCAGACAGCGCGGCCTATGCGGCGCGTGCGTATGAAGCACCGCAGGGGGCGATCGAACACACCATTGCCGCGATCTGGAGTGACCTGCTGGAGCTGGACACGATAGGTCGGCACGACAATTTCTTCGCGCTCGGTGGACATTCGCTACTGGCGGTACAGGTCGTGAGTCGTCTCAAGCAGGCCGGAGTCGAAATCTCCATGGGCGATCTGTTCTCTCATCCCGATGTCATTTCATTGGCGGCCCATTTCCAGAACGGAGGATATGATGATACTCATGACGGCCTGATTCCTTTCCGCGAAGAAGGTAGTGAGCCACCGCTGTTTCTTCTTTATGACATTTCAGGGCATGCCATGTATGGCATGGAGATCGAGAAATTCCTACGCGCCGGGATTCCGGTTTATGGCGTTGAATGTTCTGAGGGTTCTTCGATACATTCCATCCAAGAAATGGCTGCTCAAGCAATCGAAAGAATTCGGCAGGTTCAGCTCTCCGGTCCATATCGTCTGGCCGGTTGGTCGTTCGGTGGGATTGTGGCTTATGAAATGGCGAATCAGCTTGTAAAATCCGATATGTCAGTCGAATTCCTAGGTCTTTTCGATACGATTCACCTTTCCAGTAATGTTCTGCTGAAGGAAAAGATGGCCTCTTTTTATGGTATCGACAGCGAAGATGTTATTCGTCATATCTTGGGTGTGCAGAACGCGCGTATGGAAAACCAATCGGAAGAATTCAGCGAGGTCGTGAATTTTTGCAGGCAGATGTTCTTTTCGCCAGAGCAGATGAAGGTGCCAGGGCAGATGACGCAAAGCGAAGTGTTGGATTACACGATGCGTGCTAAATTCATAAAATCGGCTATCGAGTATTCTGCGCCATCGATTCCGATGCGGGTGCATCTATTTGAGGCTTCGGAAGCCATGAAGGGAAGTCTGCTCCAAGAGAGTGCATTCCAGAGTTGGCAAGCAGTTTTGCCGAAGGATTCTATTTTCCACATGAAAGTTCCAGGCACGCATCAATCCATGATGCAGCCGCAGAATGTCGAAATCTTATCGATGGCTCTTTCGGAGGCAATAAGCAAAGCCTGATCACTCGACCCGATACATCCCCTGTTTTCGAGTCGTATCCGGATGCGGAGTCCAATTGGGCGATTGGACTCCAAACCAACGCGGTACTCAAAATCGGGGGCGTCGTGACGAAAGGCCTGGTATAGCCGATGGTCTTGCTGTGTCTCAGGGGTCTGTCGTTGGCGTTTCACCGTCGCTGCGCACCAGCAGCACGTCACCCTGTGGCGCGTGTTGCACCTGCGTGCGTGTAGGCAGTGCGTGCAGTGCGTCGGTGACCGTGTCCAGTGCCGGCTCGGTGTCCGGTAGCGGCCGCCACATCCCGATCAGGTTGAAATGGCGTTCGTAGTGCAGACGCTGCGCACTGCCAAGCCACAGCGGCAGGTTGCCTGGCTGCAGGTGTGCGGCGGCTGGCCACAGCCGTAGCGCGTACAGTTCGTCTGGGCGCTTGCCAGGGCGCAGCATCAGCAGCGATTCCACTCGGCTATCCAGTGTCGCTGGCAATACCGGCACCTGTGCCGGGGTGGCCGTGTCGTCGAGCAGTTGCAGGGCTTGTCGCCAGCCGGCCTGTGCTTGCACTCGCCAACCAGCGGCAGCGAGTTGATGTTGCAATGGTGCCAGCGATCCTGCCACTTGTAAGTTCAGCGGCCAGCGTTGGTCGTCGTCGAATGCGTTGCGGCGCGGTGGCAGTTGCTGCCAGTCGTGCCGCCACCACGCCGAGGTCGTGATCTGCAGCAGCGGCGGCGGCGCCGGTTCGAACTTGGCTAGTTTGCGTTCCAGGTCTCGGGGTGCGTAGTACAGCGCGGCGATCACGAATCCACCGTAGAACAGCCAGGCCAGCGGTGTTATCCAGAATCTGCGGTGGAGGCGACGGCGGTAGGCGATGCCCAGCACCAACAGCCAGAAGATGCCGAACAGCATGCCGCCGACCACGTCGCTGAGCCAATGCGCGCCCAGGTAGAGGCGGGCGAAGCCGATCAGCGTGACCACCGCGCCTGATAGCAGATACGGCCAAACCCTGGAGCGCCCGGGGAGTTCGCGTGCGATCAGTACCGCGAAGAAGCCGAAGTTGATCGTGGCCATGGTCACGGCGACCGATGGGAAGCCGAAACCGCTGCTGGCGGTTGGTGGGTGCACCACCTGCACGGTGCTCCCGAGCAGTTTGGTCAAGGCCAGGCCAAACGCCAGCGCCGCCAGCCAGTGCACCGCGGCCATCCAGCGTCTACGCCAAGCCAGATAGCCCAAGCCGAGTGCGGTGGCCGGTGCCAATACCTGCCAGTTGCCGAGCGAGGCCAGCGCGGTCATCGGCGCATCCGCCAATGGATTGCGCAGCGCCAGCATCAGCTCGTGCACGGCCAGGTCCAGGCGCAGCGGCGCGTCGTGCGCGATCACCAGCATCAGCAGTGCGAACCAGCCCCAGCCCAGCGCCAGCAACATCGTCGCCAGCATCGCCAACGGCACGGACTCGCGCCGTTGCGGGTCGAACACGGCCACCGAATAGCGACCGAGCACCGGGTGCCGGTGCGACCAGTCCAGCGCGCGCGACAACAGCGCATCCATGTGCCCGGCCGACCAACGGTAGCCGTACAGCACGATGGTCCAGGCCAGCGCCAGCGCCAACGCCAGCAGGCCCAGAACCAGGAACAGGCGCCCGGCCACCGCCGCCACCGCCTCGTAAGCCTGGCCGAGTAGCCAGCCCGGCCCGAGGAACAGCAGTGCCCAGGTCACCGCCGCCACACTGCTGGGCGGCAGGTAGCGCCGTAGCGGCATCTTCGACATGCCTGCCACCGCGGGCACGAATGGCCGGATCGCGCCCACGTAGCGGGCGACCAAGATGCTTTTGAACGCATTGCGGCGGAACATCGCCTCGCCACGGTCCAGCCACTGCGGATAGCGTTTGAACGGCCAGTAGCTGCGCAGCCGGTGGCCCCAGCGGTATCCGACCCAATAGCTGAACGCGTCGCCGATCAGTGCGCCGAGCGCTGCGCTGAGGACTGCATATGGACCGGAAATCTTGCCCAGGCCGATCAAGACGCCGATCGCGAACAACAGCGGCAGCGCCGGCACCACCGTGCCGAGGATGATGACCGCATCGCAGAGCGCGATCGCGAAGATGACCACGCCGGCCAGCATAGGGTGTGCTGCGATCCACGCCAGCGTGGCATCGGTCCATGAGACATTCATCCGTAAAGTATAGGCGGCTCTGGAGGGTGTTCCGCGTAAACTGGGACGATGCCTGCCGCCGATTCCGTTCAGATCCTCAAGTCCGACAGCTTCGGGCGCATCCTGTTGTTGGGCGAAGGCGATGCGCGCTTCGTGCGCCGCGATCTGAGCGCCTCGCCGTGGTGGTTGCGTCTGCCGGCATGGTGGCTGGCGCGGCGCGAAGCCTGCGCGTTGCGGCAGTTGGCGGGCATGGCGGCCACTCCGCAATTGCGCGGTTGGGACGGCACCTTCCTGGATCGCAGCTATCTGGCCGGCGCGGCGATGTACCAGCGGCCGCCGCGGGGGGATCTGGCGTACTTCCGCAATGCCCGGCGTCTGTTGCAGCAAGTACACCGGCGCGGGGTGGCGCACAACGACCTGGCCAAGGAAGCGAATTGGCTGGTGCTGGAAGACGGTCGTCCGGCGTTGATCGATTTCCAACTGGCGGTGCGTGGGGCGCCACGTTCGCGCTGGATGCGCTTGCTGGCACGCGAGGATCTGCGCCATCTGCTCAAGCACAAGCGCATGTATTGCGCGCATGCGCTGACGCCAGTGGAACGGCGTCTACTCAAGCGCCATTCCTGGGTGCGCACGCTGTGGTTCGCCAGTGGCAAGCAGGTGTACCGTTTCGTGACCCGGCGCGTGCTGCACTGGGAGGACAACGAAGGGCAGGGGCCGAAACCGTGAGTCGTTGCGGGCGATGCGTCTCGCGCATTGCTGGCGATGCAGGGCAGGCGCGGCGTCGCTTGCATCGTTGCCTCGTCCGCTGGGCATCTGCATCACCTTGTGCTTCTAAAAGCGTGCGAAGTGTTGCTTCCACGCGCATGAGTGCGAGCGCCATCTACCCCGCCGCCGTGCCGGTCGAAGCGGCACACCGTGGCGCCGCTGGCGCTTGCCGTCGTTGCGGCAGCATCGCTTGTTCCTGTGGCAAGCCGCGCCGGCATCGACCTGCTTGCTCGGTGTCGGCGCTACCCTGTACATCGGCGTAGGGTAGCGCTGCTGCGTGGCGAGTACGCAGGCGTTCAGCCGTTTTCCCCATTCACTGGAGTGTCGCGATGAAATACCTGCATGCCATGATCCGCGTCCACGATCTGGAAAAGACCAGCGCGTTCTTTACCGAAGGTCTGGGCCTGTACGAGACCCGTCGCATCGAGAACGCGGCGGGTAAGTTCACCCTGGTGTATTTCGGCGCGCCGGAAAACCCCGATGCCGAAGTCGAGCTGACCTACAACTGGGGCTCGGACGAGGACTACGGTAGCGCGCGTAATTTCGGTCATCTGGCGTTCGAGGTCGATGACATCTACGCCATCTGCGCGCACCTGCAAGCGCAGGGCGTGACCATCAACCGTCCGCCGCGCGACGGACGCATGGCCTTCGTGCGCAGCCCCGACCTGATCTCGATCGAACTGCTGCAGAAGGGCGATGCACTGGCTCCGGCCGAGCCGTGGGCGTCGATGCCCAACACCGGAGGATGGTAATCGCTTTGCGTTTTCACGCCGCTGAGCGCGCAGGCGGTCGCGGTGGTCTTTTCTTTATAATCGGCTTTTCCCTGCTGGATTGCTTCGATGACCGCTTCTGCCGCCGCGCAGCTGATCGCCCTCGCCCAGCGCTATTGCCTGCCGATCTACCGCCAGCGTCACTTGGTGCTGGAGCGTGGCCAGGGCTCCACCTTGTGGGATAGCGAGGGGCGCGACTACATCGATCTGGCCGCCGGCATCGCCGTGTGCGGGCTCGGTCACAACGATCCGGATCTGCATGCGGCGCTGCTGGAGCAGGCGGGCAAGCTGTGGCACACCAGCAATGTGTTCTACAGCGAGCCACCGTTGCGTCTGGCCGAGGAGTTGGTCGAGGCGTCGCGGTTCGCGCACAAGGTGTACCTGTGCAATTCCGGCGCCGAGGCCAATGAGGCGGCGATCAAACTGGTGCGCAAGTGGGCCGCCAACCAGGGGCGCGCGCCGCAGCAGCGGGTCATCGTGACCTTTCGCGGCAGCTTCCACGGCCGGACGCTGGCGGCGGTCACCGCGACCGCGCAGCCTAAATATCAGGAAGGCTACGAACCGTTGCCTGGCGGCTTCCGCTACGTCGACTTCAACGACATCGCGCAACTGGAAACGGCGATGGCCACCGGCGATGTGGCTGCGGTGATGCTGGAGCCGGTGCAGGGCGAGGGCGGGGTCATGCCGGCCGCGCCGGGCTTCCTGGCACAGGTGCGCGCGCTGTGCGATCGTCATGACGCCTTGCTGGTTCTGGACGAAATCCAATGCGGCATGGGCCGCACCGGCACCTTGTTCGCGCATTGGCAAGACGAGGTGACGCCGGACATCGTGACCCTGGCCAAGGCGCTGGGCGGTGGCTTTCCGATCGGGGCGATGCTGGCCGGGCCGAAGGTGGCCGAGGCCATGCAGTTCGGCGCGCATGGCACCACCTTTGGCGGCAATCCGCTGGCGGCGGCGGTGGCACGGGTGGCGCTACGCAAGCTGGCATCGGCGCCGATCGCTGCCAATGTGGCCAAGCAGTCGGCGGCGTTACGCCAGGGATTGGCCGCGCTCAACGACGATTTCGCGCTGTTTTCCCAGGTGCGCGGCCGTGGCCTGATGCTGGGCGCGGTGCTGACCTCGGCGCACGCGGGTCAGGCGGGCGCGATTCTCGATCATGCCGCCGCGCATGGCGTGCTGATCCTGCAAGCGGGTCCGGATGTGTTGCGCTTCGTGCCGGCGTTGAACCTCAGCGATGCCGAAGTGAGCGCCGGCCTGACGCGTCTGCGCGGCGCTTTGCGCGATTACCTCGCCACGCGTTGAGCGTTATCGCTTCGGGCCTGGTCAGCCGCAGCGACCTCCGCAAACGCCTCGCGTGCTGCTTGCAGCGTCGCCGCCAATACGGCGTCGTCGTGGGCGCTGGAGACGAATCCGGCTTCGTATGCCGAAGGGGCCAGGAACACACCGCGTGCGAGCATCGCGTGGAAGAAGCGGTTGAACGCGGCGGTGTCGCAGGCGGTGGCCTGTGCGTAGGTCTCCACCTTCTCGCTGGTGAAGAACAGGCCGAACATCCCACCGACTTGATTGGTGGTGACGGCCACGCCAGCGGCGGCGGCGGCTTGTTCGAGCCCGGCGCACAACGCCGTGGTGCTGGCCTCCAGACGTTGGTGGAAGCCCGGTGCCTGGATCAACTCCAGCAGCGCCAGGCCGGCGGCCATTGCCACCGGATTGCCGCTCAGCGTACCGGCCTGATAGATCGGGCCAGATGGCGCGATTTGTCGCATCAGCGCGGCGCGTCCGCCATAGGCGCCCACAGGCATGCCACCGCCGATGATCTTGCCGAAGGTGGTCAGGTCCGGCACCACGCCATAGTGCGCCTGCGCGCCGCCGAGGGCGACGCGGAAGCCGGTCATCACTTCGTCGAAAATCAGCAATGCGCCATGCTGGGTGCACAGTGCGCGCAGATGCTGCAGGTAGCCGGCGCGCGGCGGGATGCAGTTGGCGTTGCCGACCACCGGCTCGATGATGACGGCGGCGATCTCATCGCCCATCTGCGCGAACAGCGCGTTAGCGCCCTCGACGTCGTTGTAGGCCAGTGTGGCGGTGAGTTCGCTCAGCGCTGCCGGCACGCCAGGGGAGGTCGGCACGCCCAGAGTCAGCATGCCGCTGCCGGCCTTGACTAGGAACGAATCGCCGTGGCCGTGATAGCAGCCTTCGAATTTGACGATGCGGCTGCGCCCGGTCGCGCCGCGCGCCAGACGCACGGCCGATAGCGTGGCTTCGGTCCCGGAGTTGACCATGCGCACCATCTCGCACGAAGGCACCAGCCGGGAGATGGTCTGCGCCATCGTCACCTCGGCCGGGCATGGCGCGCCGAACGATAGCCCGTCGGCGATCGCGCGCTGCACCGCCTCGCGCACCGCCGGGTGGTTGTGGCCGGCGATCATCGGTCCCCACGAGCCGACGTAGTCGATGTAGCGGTGACCGTCCACGTCGTACAGATACGGGCCGTCGGCGCGCTGCACGAAGAACGGTTCGCCGCCGACCGATTTGAAGGCGCGCACCGGCGAATTGACTCCGCCGGGGATCAGCGATTGCGCTTGTGCGAACAGGGCGTGTGAGCGGGCGTGCTGCATGGGGGACATCCTCGGCGGGCTGAGCGGGCGTGCGCATGGCGCATGTGCGGTGATTGTCGCGGCTGTGGTGGGGAGTCGCCATGCGTATTGGCGGCGGACGTGCTGTTCTCATGCCATGTGGGCGGCGGACGTGGCGTGGATATCGGGGGTGAGTCGGGGCGTGGAGCGTGCGCGCAGACGCCATGCCGGCCCTGCCAGCGCATCAGGCGAAACAGGCGCGATAGGCCGCCAGTGCGGCCTGCGGATCGGCGGCGTCGAACACGCCGCTGATCACCGCCAGCAGATCGGCACCGGCGCCGACGACGGCGCGGGCGTTGTCGGGGGTCAGGCCGCCGATCGCCACGCGTGGCAGTCCCAGTGATGCGGCGTCGCGCAGCAGGCCAGGATCGGCGCGGCGTGTGGCGACCTTGCTGCGGCTGGGAAAGAACGCGCCGAACGCGACATAGCTGGCGGCGGCGGCGGCGGCGGCGTGGGCGCGCTGTAGGTCGTTGTAGCAAGACGCGCCGATCAGCGCGTGTGGTCCGAGCATGGCGCGGGCGCGCCCCAGGTCGCCGTCGTCCTCGCCCAGATGCACGCCAGCGGCGCCGACCGTCTGTGCCAGCATCACCTCGTCGTTGATGATCAATGGCACCCCGGCCCGCAGGCACATGGCCTGTAACGCGCTGGCCTGGGCCAGACGCTGCGCCGCATCGGCGCGCTTGTTGCGGTATTGCAGCCAGGTCACGCCCTGTTCCAGCAATGGTGCCACCCGTTCCAGCAGGCGTGTGCCATCGGTCTCGTCCGGGGTAATGAGGTACACGCCGCGAGGCGTGGTGGATGTGCTCATGCAGGTGCAAGCCTTTCGATACGTCGGCGGCGATGGGACAATGGCGCTTTCCCCTGCCGTAGACCTGCGATTATCCAATGAGCGATACCACTACCACCATCTACCGCGCCTGGATGTGCGTCGTCTGCGGCTTCATTTACAACGAGGCCGACGGTTTGCCGGAGGAAGGCATCGCGCCGGGGACTCGCTGGGAAGATGTGCCCGACACTTGGACCTGCCCCGATTGCGGCGTCACCAAGGACGATTTCGAGATGGTGACGATTGAGTAATTTGGTTGAGATTGGATGTTTTCCGCCGGTGCGCGGCTTCGTTGAGATGTTGCTTGCGCGGTTTTCGCTGCGCGGCTTCACTCTTCGCTACGCTGTGACTGGTGCCTTCCCTGCAATCGCGCAGCGTCCGGATGCCTACAGCGCTGGGTAGCGGTTTCTCGACTGGGCGACCCTTTTTAAGCCCTTGCTCGATTGCGGCGACCCAGCGATGTAGGTCAATCCATCGCGCCTCAATGCATCCGTTGTGCGCGTGCGCTCAGTTCCACCAGGCGTTCGCGGATCGTCAAGGCGTCGTGCGCTTCCGGATTTAGCTGCAGATAGCGGCTCAGATCGTGGCGGGCGCCGAGCACATAGTCCAGTTGCAGATAGGCCAGGCCCCGGTCACGCAGGGCGTCCGATTGGTCGGGCATCAGCTTGAGTACCCGGTCGGCGCTGCGTGCGGCACGGTCCCATTCCTTGCGTTCGGCATAGACGCCGTGCAGGTTGCGCAGCACCCGGGTGAGGATCGCGCGGTGCGGAGCCGGATTCAGTATCTGCAGTAGCGCACGGTCGTCCGGGTTTTCCCCGCCCAGGTGTGGTCGCACGCGTTCGCGGAGTTCTTCCACCGCCAGTGGGCGGCCGCCGTTAAACGGGTCCATGACCAGCAGACCATCGTCCACCGGCAGGCGGACCAGGAAATGTCCAGGGAAGGACACGCCATCCAGCGGGATGCCCAGGCGCCGGGCCACTTCCATTTGCACCAGCGCCAGCGAGATCGGGTTGCCCAGGCGGCGCTCGAACACCTGGTTCATGTAACTGTTGCGCGGGTCGTAGTATTCGTCGTGATTGCCGCTATAGCCAAGCTCTTCGAACAGATGGCGATTGATCGCCGCCATTTTCAGCGGCCATGGTTCGATCAGCGCGACCTCGTGCCGCAGATGGTCGGCATGGTTTTGCGCCAGCGTGTCGTAGTGGGCCGCATCCAGTTCCGGATATTCGTCGCGTGCGATCAGCAGCGCGGTTGCCAGCAATGGCAGCGCATCGTCGTCCAGAGTGGACAGGGTGTTCCAGCTTGGCAATGTCAGTGCGTCGGCCATGCTCGAAGACTGGCGGCAAAACGTGGCCCGATCAAGTCCGGCATTTCCTGACAGCGATGTCGGTTCAGCGCCGTGATGGCGGCCCGCTGTGGAGTCAATGGGCCTGCGGAATGCTCGGGTCGAAGCGCAGTTCGGCACCGTTTTGCAATTTGAGTTGCTCGGCCTGACCGGCGTTCAGTTCGAGCACGTAGCGCGCCGGCGCATTGCTCGGATACGGTGGGCAGCTGTTACCCGCCGAACACGGTGGCACATTGCGCTGCTGCGCCACCAGCTTGCGCTGGGTGTCGAAGTAGAGAATGTCCAGCGGGATCTTGGTGTTTTTCATCCAGTAGGCTTGGGGTTCTTCGTGTTCGTGGATGAACAGCATGCCGTGGTCGGCCTCCAACTGGTCACGAAACATCAGCCCGCGTGCGCGGGTGGCGTCGTCCTGCGCCAACTCGACCTGATAGCGGTGTCCGCCCAGTTCCACCCAGTGATCGCCAGCGCTGGCACAGCTGCTCAGTGCGACAAGGAAAAGAACGCTAAGGGCTCGGGACAGGGACATGGCGTTGCAATAAATGCGGGAAGGAGAGCGCGCACCTTGTTGCATCGTGCGCGGGGAGTCAAGCGTCTGACGGAATTCCTGGCGTGGCGCTTGTGCTGCGGCTGCGGACACTTTTGTTTCTGTAGGAGTGATCTTGCTCGCGATGCGCGAGCGGCAAGGCATGCAAAGCGTCGCGGCGTAAACCGCGCCGACAACCACATCGCGATGGTCGCCGATGGAGGCGATCCGATGGCCGAATCGGTCGATCGCGATGCGGCACCGGAAAACATCGCCGAATCCCGAATCAAAACACCCGTGGCGGCTCGCCGCCGACGATCACCACATCGGCGCGGCGGCGCGCAAACAGGCCGACGCAGACCACACCGGGGATTTGATTCAACTCGCGCTCCAGCGTGAGCGGGTCGGTGATCGAGAGGTGATGCACATCGAGTATCACGTTGCCGTTGTCGGTGACCACGCCATCGCGCCAGACCGGCTGGCCGCCGCTGCGCGCCAGGATTTCACGGGCAACCAGGCTGCGCGCCATCGGGATCACTTCGATTGGCAGCGGGAATGCGCCCAGGGTCTGCACCTGCTTGCTGGGGTCGACGATGCAGACAAAGCGCTCGCTCGCCTCGGCGATGATTTTTTCGCGGGTCAGTGCGGCGCCGCCGCCTTTGATCAGGCATTTGTTCGGATCGCATTCGTCGGCGCCATCCACATACAGCGACAGGGTGCCGGTGTGGTTCAGTTCCAGCACGTCGATGCCGTGCTGGCGCAGGCGCGCGGTGCTGTGCTCGGAGCTGGAGACCGCGCCCTTGAGGCGATGGCCGATGCGGCCGAGCGCATCGATGAAGTAGGCGACGGTGGAGCCGGTGCCGACACCGACGATCATGCCGTCCTCGACGTACTCGATGGCTTTCTCGGCGGCAAGGCGTTTTGCTTCGGACATGGGGGATTCCGGGGGCGGGATTAGGGGTGCCGTGGGGC
>NZ_JZIM01000024.1:0-32585 GCF_000963215.1 Xanthomonas sp. MUS 060 | reverse complement strand
TGCTTGTCGTCCTGGATGGCATTGCCATCGCGATCGGTGGCGCCGATGGCTTGCAAGTGTTGTTGCAACGCTTGCACGGCGGCGCCGCGGTCGCCGAGTTCCAGCGGATGGGTCGTCGTCAGCGGGTGGGGTGATTTCGCCGTTGGCGGGGTGAGCGGCACATGGCCGGTTGTTGGCCCGCCCATAACCGGGGGATATTGCTGCGCGGCGACATGCGGTTGCACCGCTGTTGGCACACTGCCCTGGCGCCACTGCCCCGGATGGGCTAGCGCGTCGTAGACTTGCCCGACGGTGCGTTCAACCTCGTTGATGTTGCGCTGAGCCGCGTCTTTAGCGCCCTTTTCCTGATCTACATCGATCTTTGCGACCACTTTATGATTATCCGCTAATTTCAATAGGTCTGCCTTCTCATTTTCAGCGCGACTCTTTAATGAATCCAATATCCTTGGATTATTGTCGTCCTGGATGGCATTGCCATCGCGATCGGTGGCGCCGATGGCTTGCAAGTGTTGTTGCAACGCTTGCACGGCGGCGCCGCGGTCGCCGAGTTCCAGCGGATGGGTCGTCGTCAGCGGGTGGGGTGATTTCGCCGTTGGCGGGGTGAGCGGCACATGGCCGGTTGTTGGCCCGCCCATAACCGGGGGATATTGCTGCGCGGCGACATGCGGTTGCACCGCTGTTGGCACACTGCCCTGGCGCCACTGCCCCGGATGGGCTAGCGCGTCGTAGACTTGCCCGACGGTGCGTTCAACCTCGTTGATGTTGCGCTGAGCCGCGTCTTTAGCGCCCTTTTCCTGATCTACATCGATCTTTGCGACCACTTTATGATTATCCGCTAATTTCAATAGGTCTGCCTTCTCATTTTCAGCGCGACTCTTTAATGAATCCAATATCCTTGGATTATTCACTCTTGGGAAAAGCTGCTTGACATGCTCTGCTTTGTAGTCCTGCACTGCGCTAATGATATCTTTATCGGATAACTTCGAAAGGTCATGCTTTTTTCCAAATCTCTCCTGTATCGCAGCAAGAAAAATGCCAGAGCCTCCAGGCGTTTTGTCGCTCCCGGGGCCGTACTGGACCGCAGTACTCCACAATCCATCTTGCATAGCAGGACCGCGATTTGACAAGTCGACACCTTTTTCTTTCAGGCGATCAACCAGCTTATCGTAATGGGTGCGTTTAATGTGATCATGCTGTTGCTGGGAAAAGTCGGGATCAGCATTAGCCACGCTCTTCCACTTTGCACTGAACTCGGGAGAGCCAGGTCTCAATCCAGCGAAATCATCGACATACTTACTATTTTTGATGAAGTCCGCAACAGTCCCGCCGATGATGACATGTCCTGACTTTGTCTTGACTTGGGAGGTCATCTGGTAGGAGCCATAAGAGACGCCACCAGGATCATCGATGCCACTGGACACTGTTGCTGCGCCATGACCACCAGTTTCGTAATGCATGGAGGTCTGGCCTAATTTCCAATTGTTATCGCTCATGGCATATTTCCTCGCATCTAAAAATCAAATTAAATGCATCTCATGCATGCGAATCATGCATACGACGGTGTCAGCGAACCTCTAAATCCTCAGCGCGATGGGTGGTCATTTCGAGGATGCACTCAGCAGCATCCAAGCGTCCAGCCTGACCATTATTCGGATCGTAGTAACACTTTTTGTCACGATCAACGATCCACTGGCGCTGCTGCTCGCGCAGAGCATGCTTTTTCGTACCATCCAGTCTGGCCATCAACTCGTTATAAATAGAGTTTAAGCGATCATCTTGGTACTTATATTCTGCTGCGATGCAATCTTGCATGGCAGGCACCACACCACCAGCGGCAGTCATGCAGTTGTCGTAGTCTTTTCTCATGCTAGTAGTGTTTCTTGTGGATTTAGCAGGTGAATCTGCCTTCTCCGCGCTTTTGTAATTGCTATATTTTGGCTGCATGCCATCAGTATTCGATACACCATCTTTCATCTTTCTCGACGCAGACGCAATTGATGCAGGATCGGAGCCAGATGTGGTTTCAGACGAGTCCGCATCTAACCTGGATGGCGTAAATGATTGATTGCTGCACGCAGCGCTCAATTCGCAAATAAATAGCAAAAATAAAATTTTAAATGTTTTTAAATTAATTATTTTGATTGGCTTTTGTGAAGTCATATTGATCGTCTCGCTATAATTGGCGGTGAGCCGTTGGAGTGGCCCCCAGAATTTAATACGATTAATATTCCAATTCATCTTCAACACTACGTCCGCCTGAAGTCGCGCAGTCCCGCTGCGCATGCTGTAAGGGACAGCGACAGCCTACTGCCCAGGGCGTGATCGCGATAGCGCGGTGCCGGCATGGCGCGCTCAGGCGCCAGCAGCCCCGCATCCGACATGCTGAGGATCACGCAGGCAGTAAGCGTATGGATATCAGGGAACTGTCTGCTGTGTGGTAGGAATTCCCCTGCCTCCCCGCCTCGGGAAAGGAGAAACTGGCACGGATCCAGGCAAACTGCGGATGCTGTCTTGAACAGCCGCGCGCGGAAATTCCTCTGACACCGGATGCAAAAGTCAGCGCTGGCGCTGTTCCCACTTGCTTGCTCGCCGTTCACTCCCTGTCCTTGCTCGCCTCAGGCTGCTTATCAGGTATCAATCCCATTTGTGCAATCTGCACCTGCGGCAGAATCCGCTTCTTGAAGAAACCCTGTCCTTGCTCGCCTCAGGCTGCTTATCAGGTATCAATCCCNTCAATCCCATTTGTGCAATCTGCACCTGCGGCAGAATCCGCTTCTTGAAGAAACCCTGTCCTTGCTCGCCTCAGGCTGCTTATCAGGTATCAATCCCATTTGTGCAATCTGCACCTGCGGCAGAATCCGCTTCTTGAAGAAACTATCCTTGAAGAACCAGTTCTTCTTGCAGCGGATCGGCTTGCATCCTTCGAGGAATAACAGCGCCCGCCTCGTCGCTGGGCAGTTCCTTGAGTTCCTGGGGCAGCATCAGCGCGCGTTTTTCTTCGGTGTAGTTGATGTTGTAGCTGCTGCCTTGCGCGCCGCTGCCGTGAGAGCGGTGCTTGCGACGGATGGTCTTGAATCCCAATTGCTCGCTGTATAGTTGATGTTGTAGCTGCTGCCTTGCGCGCCGCTGCCGTGAGAGCGGTGCTTGCGACGGATGGTCTTGAATCCCAATTGCTCGCTGTAGGCGTTGGCGTCCGCCTGTTCGCGCGGGGTGTAGACCACGCTGCCGGCGTGGTTGGTGGTGAAGTTCTGCGCATCGTGTTCGCCATAGACCGAGCGCAGTTGCGCGTTGCTCTGGATGATGCACAGGTCGCGCACCCCATAGCTGGCCGAAATCGAAATCCGTTGCATCGTGTTCGCCATAGACCGAGCGCAGTTGCGCGTTGCTCTGGATGATGCACAGGTCGCGCACCCCATAGCTGGCCGAAATCGAAATCCGTTTGGCTGGCCCACACGTCCACGCGCCCCATCGCGGTGAATTCGTCCATCAGCATCAACATCTGGTACTTGAGTGACGGCTCATCGCCCAGTTGTTTGTCCAGATTGTTGCCGATTACGGTGCTGAAGAAGATGTTCAACAACTTGCCGCTCTCGTCGAGTTTCTGCGCGGGAATGACCGTGTAAATGGTGGTTTTCCGCTTGCGGATGGCGGTGACGTCGAAGTCAGTCCACACGTCCACGCGCCCCATCGCGGTGAATTCGTCCATCAGCATCAACATCTGGTACTTGAGTGACGGCTCATCGCCCAGTTGTTTGTCCAGATTGTTGCCGATTACGGTGCTGAAGAAGATGTTCAACAACTTGCCGCTCTCGTCGAGTTTCTGCGCGGGAATGACCGTGTNGCCGTGAGAGCGGTGCTTGCGACGGATGGTCTTGAATCCCAATTGCTCGCTGTATAGTTGATGTTGTAGCTGCTGCCTTGCGCGCCGCTGCCGTGAGAGCGGTGCTTGCGACGGATGGTCTTGAATCCCAATTGCTCGCTGTAGGCGTTGGCGTCCGCCTGTTCGCGCGGGGTGTAGACCACGCTGCCGGCGTGGTTGGTGGTGAAGTTCTGCCTGCGCATCGTGTTCGCCATAGACCGAGCGCAGTTGCGCGTTGCTCTGGATGATGCACAGGTCGCGCACCCCATAGCTGGCCGAAATCGAAATCCGCTTGGCCCACACGTCCACCCGCCCCATCGCGGTGAATTCGTCCATCAGCATCAACATCTGGTATTTGAGTGCGGGCTCATCGCCCAGTTGCTTGTCCAGATTGTTGCCGATCACGGTGCTGAAGAAGATGTTCAACAACTTGCCGCTCTCGTCGAGTTTCTGCGTGGGAATGACCGTGTAGATGGTGGTTTTGCGCTTGCGGATGGCGGTGACGTCGAAGTCGGTGGCGTTGGTGGCCGCCGCCAGGATCGGATTCAGGAACTGCTGCAGCGGTGCCTGCATGGTGGCGACGACGCTGGAGAAGGTCTGCTCGGCCATTCCGATCAGGTTGCGCAGGGTGGTGCGGGTCTGCTCGCTGATGAAGGAGAATTGCTGCTGGCCTGGCTCCGACAGCCAGTCTTCGACGATCTCCTTGACACTCTGGCTCCCCGCACCGGAAGAGAGCCGCAGGATGCGTTCTAAGCTCGGAAACGCATCGTGTTCGCCATAGACCGAGCGCAGTTGCGCGTTGCTCTGGATGATGCACAGGTCGCGCACCCCATAGCTGGCCGAAATCGAAATCCGCTTGGCCCACACGTCCACCCGCCCCATCGCGGTGAATTCGTCCATCAGCATCAACATCTGGTATTTGAGTGCGGGCTCATCGCCCAGTTGCTTGTCCAGATTGTTGCCGATCACGGTGCTGAAGAAGATGTTCAACAACTTGCCGCTCTCGTCGAGTTTCTGCGTGGGAATGACCGTGTAGATGGTGGTTTTGCGCTTGCGGATGGCGGTGACGTCGAAGTCGGTGGCGTTGGTGGCCGCCGCCAGGATCGGATTCAGGAACTGCTGCAGCGGTGCCTGCATGGTGGCGACGACGCTGGAGAAGGTCTGCTCGGCCATTCCGATCAGGTTGCGCAGGGTGGTGCGGGTCTGCTCGCTGATGAAGGAGAATTGCTGCTGGCCTGGCTCCGACAGCCAGTCTTCGACGATCTCCTTGACACTCTGGCTCCCCGCACCGGAAGAGAGCCGCAGGATGCGTTCTAAGCTCGGAAACCTAGGGTCTACGTTGGGATCCAGAGGGGCTTGGGGGTCGGGCTGGCCTTCTGCGTTGGTTCCTGGGTAACCCATACGTTCCATGTCTTCCCATTTTTCGAACATGAACGAGGCAAACGCGACGAAGATGGCGCGGGCTTGAGTCGCCCAGAATGGGTCCTTTCCGGCGTCGTCGGGGTAGAGGATGGCAGCGATGGTTTGCAGGTCGGCGATGTACTGGCTCGGCCTGACAAAGGACAGCGGATTGAACCGGTGGGTTTTGCCATCGGTAGCATAAGGGGCGAACTTGTAAATGCGCTGTCCCTGCGAGGCCCGCCAGCCACTGGTTTCCTTGAACAATTCGCCCTTGATGTCGAGCACGCACATCGAGTGCTCGTAGGTCAGCAGCACCGGAATGGCGATGCAGGTGGTTTTGCCGCTGCGCGTCGGCGCCACCACGATCACGTGGAGTGCGCCGTTGATGTAGAGATGGTGTCCGCGGTACTTGCCGACGATGATGCTTTCGGGTTTTTTCTCCAACAGACCGGCGCGCTTCATGTCGTGCAGGCTGCTGCGCGTCGGCGCCACCACGATCACGTGGAGTGCGCCGTTGATGTAGAGATGGTGTCCGCGGTACTTGCCGACGATGATGCTTNGGCAGCCACACGATGAAGGTCAGGCCGAAGCCCAGCATGCCGCCGAGTTTGATTTTCATCGCATACGGTTGGACCTGCGGCAGATCCAGGGCGCGGACATACTGGAGATAGGTGTTCCCCGGCGGTTCAATCGCAGCAGCATGGCGGTCAACGGCAGCCACACGATGAAGGTCAGGCCGAAGCCCAGCATGCCGCCGAGTTTGATTTTCATCGCATACGGTTGGACCTGCGGCAGATCCAGGGCGCGGACATACTGGAGATAGGTGTTCCACGCACGCCAGCGGGATGTTGAGCTTGAGCAGCAGGATGGTGACGTAACCGGACAGGTACAGGCCAGCGAATGCGGCGAGCAGGAGCAAGGCCAGGGCGATTCCGAGGCGAGTCTTCATTCCCATTTTGACAATCCTTTAATTCAATCCATTCTAGCGGTTCGCACCATCCGGTTTGGAGCGTGGTGCGCTCGATCGGACCATATAACTATCCAGAACCAATCCATGGTAACGGGATGTTCGTTAACTTCTCAAGTGAGCTGGATCGCTCAGCGTCTTGAGCCACCCCGGTATTCTTGGAGGCTCCAACTCTTGATAGGATGGATCACGAATAACTCAATGAAGTATTCCACGGAAATGTGTGAGCGTGCAGTTGGAATGGTGCTGGAGCATCAAGGCCAGTACAGTTCGCAGTGGGCGGCGATCGAGTCGATTCTCGGGAAGATCGGGTGAAGTAGTGTGTTGATCAGGTGACGGAATGCGTCGCGGAATACTCCGAGGCCTACGGAGTCGAGCCGATCTGTCGGGTATTGGAGATCGCTCCGTCGAACTACTACTACAGCCACGCGGTACGGCAGGCCGATCTCGCTCCTGCCCGGATCGCGGGTGACGGGATCGGGCGCTGGAGAGGCAGGCCCGGGGGGCAACCACACGTGATTGCTGGTGCCGATCGGGTATGTTCCCTGGCGGAAGCCGAAAAGTCGTACTATCGGCAGCAAGCCGGTCAGGCTAAGGCGGCCTGACTTAAACAAAATGACCTCCGGAAATCCTGAGGCAATTCACACGTTTGACTGGCTGATCAGCGATCTAAGGTGGGTCAGCTTGAAGTTGCTGTTGACAGCGCGTGAAAACAGGCGCGCAGAGTTGATTTCCTCACCGCTTGAGAGCGATGTGGGGTGGGCCAGGAACTCACAATCAGGAGACCAGACATGTTAGAAGTTGACGAGAAACCTCTGAATCCCGATGAACAGCAAACGCCGTGGGAAGCCGCAAGCCAGCGGGATGTTGAGCTTGAGCAGCAGGATGGTGACGTAACCGGACAGGTACAGGCCAGCGAATGCGGCGAGCAGGAGCAAGGCCAGGGCGATTCCGAGGCGAGTCTTCATTCCCATTTTGACAATCCTTTAATTCAATCCATTCTAGCGGTTCGCACCATCCGGTTTGGAGCGTGGTGCGCTCGATCGGACCATATAACTATCCAGAACCAATCCATGGTAACGGGATGTTCGTTAACTTCTCAAGTGAGCTGGATCGCTCAGCGTCTTGAGCCACCCCGGTATTCTTGGAGGCTCCAACTCTTGATAGGATGGATCACGAATAACTCAATGAAGTATTCCACGGAAATGTGTGAGCGTGCAGTTGGAATGGTGCTGGAGCATCAAGGCCAGTACAGTTCGCAGTGGGCGGCGATCGAGTCGATTCTCGGGAAGATCGGGTGAAGTAGTGTGTTGATCAGGTGACGGAATGCGTCGCGGAATACTCCGAGGCCTACGGAGTCGAGCCGATCTGTCGGGTATTGGAGATCGCTCCGTCGAACTACTACTACAGCCACGCGGTACGGCAGGCCGATCTCGCTCCTGCCCGGATCGCGGGTGACGGGATCGGGCGCTGGAGAGGCAGGCCCGGGGGGCAACCACACGTGATTGCTGGTGCCGATCGGGTATGTTCCCTGGCGGAAGCCGAAAAGTCGTACTATCGGCAGCAAGCCGGTCAGGCTAAGGCGGCCTGACTTAAACAAAATGACCTCCGGAAATCCTGAGGCAATTCACACGTTTGACTGGCTGATCAGCGATCTAAGGTGGGTCAGCTTGAAGTTGCTGTTGACAGCGCGTGAAAACAGGCGCGCAGAGTTGATTTCCTCACCGCTTGAGAGCGATGTGGGGTGGGCCAGGAACTCACAATCAGGAGACCAGACATGTTAGAAGTTGACGAGAAACCTCTGAATCCCGATGAACAGCAAACGCCGTGGGAAGCCGCAAGAAAAACCGCAGGTGCGGCAGATTTCTATAGTGAAGCAATCGACAAAGATAAGCATACGCTAATTGCAGTTCCCAATGATATGCTTCGCGCTAATGAAGCTATGCTGTTCCGCTCCGACGATCGGCCTACTGCAGAAATATTCGAATATGGCTTTACCCCGCGCGATGAGCAAGGTATTGTCTATCGTCTGAAAAAACAGGATATCCATCCTCATACCGGAGTCTGCATGACGGCTTCACTGGATGCCGCGTCGCTGTTTCCGCTCAAGGTGGATCCTGATAAAAGGGATAAATCGGACTTGGATATGCCTGACAAGGATGCGCCAGAGATAACGCGAATCTACGCCGTTGCCCCGAAAGTCTTGTTTGATACCCACGATGTACAGGCGCGCTTCGCTGCTGGCTTGAACATACATCAAACTGCTTATTGCCGTGCGGCTAAAAATAACCTCTTCGCTGTGGAAAGCGCAGCGCCGCTCATTAAGCCGGAAGATATCATGGGCGCATTCACCGTCAAGCGTAAATGGGCGGGAAAGGACTATTTGGCAGGAGGTGAATATCAAATAATTGGCTACGAGGAAAATCCGAAATTTTCCAAAGAGAAGACCCCAGGTACAAGAATTATTCAGAGAAAGTAGATGCCACTTACAAAATGGCAGTACAAGAAAATGTTGACAAGACTAGTTGGATGCTGGTTGATAAGTACAAGAGTAAAGGAGCTATGTCCGTCGAGCCGCCCGCACTGCCCTTGGATGAGGAGTACAAAAAAAATATTGAAAAGGCGCAGTCGGAAAAACAGAATGACGTGGAAATTGAGCGCTCCAAACAGCGGGATAAATGGAATAACTGGAAGAGCAAGGTATCAAACCCCGAGCAGGGAATCACGGAAGAAATGCCTATAACAGTGCGTAAGATTGACGACAATAAAAAATTTCTTGCTGAAATCGAGAAGTTCGATATGCGCCTGAGCGCGTGCATTGCCCCCGGTGCTGATGATTTGCGTGTAGGCTATTTGGCTAGATTAAAAGAAAACGAGAAGAGCGGAAATAAACGGTTTGCGGACGATAAAGAGAAGTATGTGGTCGATAAAGAGAAGTATGTGGCCTATAAGAATGGAGTGCCGGTCGGTTGGATGACCCTAGATACCAGTACCGGCGCAAAGATCCACAAAATCTGCACCGATTCTAAGGAAGTGCATGACAAATATGTGGGGACGACGTTGTTAGTGGAGGCTGTCGGTGCGTCGCTGCGGCACGGCGGCGACGGTTCGGTATACATGGACGGCCCAGACGCGCTGAAGTACGCGAGCACCGATGGTAAATTGTACGATCGCATGGGCTGTCACGATGCAGACGGCTGCAGCAAACTGTTTCCGGCCAATTACGTTCCGCGGAATGCCAATGATAAGCCGAATTACCCCTACTGGGAGCATAAGCAGGTACCGCTAGGTACCTACAGCAATCGCGGCAATGAAAAATTAGGGCTGCGCATCGCTTACGTACAAGATGCCAATCACCGATTTGAGCCAACCGCCAATCCGCAACCCACTTCTCCTCAGCGACCGAAGTTGTTCGAGGACGCCATGCGGCATATCAATCAGTTCAAACAAGCGGAAGGATTGGGTAGCCACCATGACCGGGCATGCATTGCCGCGTCGCTCGCCGTCTTAGCACACGACAGCCGCATGAAGCAGATCGACAGGGTTGTGCCAGGCAACAAAAACAACCTCATCGCCGAGCAAGGAGATCCCTCATCCCCGTTACACCAACGGGTATCGATCCCTATCGGACAGGGCAAAACGACGCCGCTAGAGTCCAGTCTTGCGCAGTTGGAGCGCCCGCTCGAACCGGTCATGGCGGCGACCAGACCAGCGGCACCCGAGTTGGGGATGAGGGGGCGCTAACGGGAGCCCCAAACCATACTGAATCATCCTTGCCCGATCCATGGTGGCGGGGGGCTGGTTCACTTCTCAAGTCATGACCTGGGTCGGTGAACTTGCCGCTGAGCTTGAGCTGTTCCGCGTCCAGACACGCTCAATGCCACCGAAGGTCGCGCCGCACTGCACCTCGTCGGCGCTCTGGTGACATGCGCACGCCAGTGCGCGTGAGTTGCAGTACGCATGGGCGCACTGATACGCGCGGCGTGTTTGGTCCTGCCCGGTTCGTGGCATGTGGTGTAAAGACGCGTTGTGCGGAGACGAGGGATGCCGCATGCAGGCGTCGTCCTGCGTGGCCGGTCGGGTCGCTTCTGCACGCGTCTTCCTGTCCACGCTTCGCATCAGGCTGCATCGCACATGCGCGCAGTCTACAAATTCGACCATATTGCGACGCAACAAAACGCGGTTGCGATGGTGGCGCTGCCACCACGGTCACGCATGCTGGGGCGGCATAGAACAACCAAAGCTGGCCTCCCATCGCTATAGCGTCAGTCGATATCCAGCGACAACCACGGCATATCGCGTGGTCTGGTTGACATTCTCGGGGCGATTCGGGAAGCGTAGGCGCTGGTCGCGCATCGGCGGGTGGCGAGGCGCACATTCTTTGGTATGCGTTTGCCGTTCCTGGGAGAGAGTTGCTTGGATACACAGTTTGCCGGCGCGATCGCGCCGCTTCGTCATGCGTTGGCCGTTGCCGCTGGGTTGGGTCTGCTGGCCCTGGGGGCGGCGGCTGGCCGTTCTTCGGCTGCTGCTCCGGCAGCGGCTGTGACCACCGCGACGCCGACGATCCATCCGGCACTGTGGCCGTCGCCGGCCTGGCCGTTGCCGGAAGACCCGGCGTTGGAGGCGCGCCTGACCAAGCTGATGGCGCAGATGACGCTGGAGCAAAAGGTCGGACAGATCGTGCAGGGCGATATCGCCAGCATGACCCCGGAGGATGTGCGCAAATATCACATCGGCTCGGTGTTGGCCGGCGGCAACTCCGATCCCGGTGGCAAATACGACGCCAGTCCGGCGCAGTGGCTGGCGTTGGCCGATGCGTATTACAGCGCATCGATGGAAAAGACCGGTTCCGGTCCGGCGATCCCGATCATCTTCGGCATCGATGCCGTACATGGGCAGAGCAATATCGTCGGTGCCACGCTGTTCCCGCACAACATCGGTCTTGGCGCCACCCGCGACCCGGAGTTGATGCGCAAGATCGGTGAAGTCACCGCTGCCGAGACGCGCACCACCGGGATGGAGTGGACCTTCGCGCCGACCGTGGCGGTGCCGCAGGACGACCGCTGGGGCCGTACCTACGAGGGCTATTCGGAATCGCCGGAAGTGGTAGCCAGTTTTGCCGGCAAGATGGTCGAGGGCCTGCAAGGCGTTCCCGGTCAGCCGGGTTTCCTCGATGGCAGGCATGTGGTTTCGTCTGTGAAGCATTTTCTTGGCGATGGCGGCACTACCGACGGCAAGGATCAGGGCGATACCCGGGTCAGCGAGCAGCAGTTGCGCGATATTCATGGTGCTGGTTATCCGCCGGCGATTGCCGCCGGTGCGCAATCGGTGATGGCCTCGTTCAATAGTTTCAACGGGGTCAAGATGCACGGCAACAAGGTCATGTTGACTGACGTGCTGAAGGGGCAAATGCATTTCGGTGGTTTCGTGGTCGGCGACTGGAACGGCCATGCCCAGGTTCCCGGTTGCCGCAAGGACGATTGTCCGGCGGCGTTCAACGCCGGCGTGGACATGTTGATGGCACCTGACAGTTGGAAGGGCTACTACGACAGTGCGCTGAAGGCGGTGAAGTCCGGCGAGATTCCGATGGCGCGGCTGGACGACGCGGTGCGGCGGATCTTGCGTGTGAAGCTGCGGTTGGGTCTATTCGAGGCCGGCAAGCCGTCGCAGCGTCCGCTCGGCGGCAAGTTCGAACTGCTCGGCGCGCCCGCGCATCGTGCGGTGGCGCGTCAGGCGGTGCGCGAGTCACTGGTGTTGTTGAAGAACCAGAACCATCTGCTGCCGCTCAAGCCGCAGACACGGCTGCTGGTCGCTGGCGATGGCGCCGACGACATGGGCAAGCAATGCGGCGGTTGGACCCTGAATTGGCAGGGCACCGGCACCAAACGTGCCGATTATCCGCATGCTGCGACCATCTGGGAGGGATTGCGGGAACAGGTCCAGGCTGCCGGTGGCAGCGCCGAATTGGCAATCGACGGCAAGTACAAAGATAAGCCCGATGTCGCGGTGGTGGTATTTGGCGAAAATCCCTACGCCGAGTTCCAGGGCGACATCGCCACGCTGTTGTACAAGCCTGGCGACGACAGCGATCTGCAATTGATCAAAAAGCTCAAGGCCGATGGGATCCCGGTCGTGGCGGTGTTCCTGAGTGGACGTGCGTTGTGGGTGAACCGCGAGATCAACGCCGCCGATGCGTTCGTCGCCGCCTGGTTGCCTGGATCCGAAGGCGGCGGCATCGCCGATGTGTTGCTGCGCAAACCCGATGGGCAGGTGCAGAACGATTTCCACGGCAAACTCAGCTATTCCTGGCCGCGTTCGGCGGTACAGTACGCCAATAATGTCGGGCAGAAAAACTATAATCCCCAGTTCGCATTCGGCGCTGGTTTGACCTATGCCGACAAGGGCGATCTGAATCGTCTATCCGAGGTCTCCGGCGTGTCCGGCGCGCAGGCGGTAGGCGGGGTGTACTTGGAACGCGGCAAGCCGGCGGCGGGCATTAACCTGATTCTGCAGGGCGCCACGCAGGCCAATCTGCCGGCGGCGACAATGCCGGCGGCGCTGGCCGATGGCACGCTGAAGGTCACCGCGATCGACTACAAAGCGCAGGAAGACGCACGTCGTTTCGTGTGGTCGGGTAAGGGCAAGGCGGCGTTGGCGCTGGTGCTGCCCAAGACGTTGGATGTCTCGCGCGAGAGCAATGGCGATCTGCAATTAATTTTGACCATGAAGGTGGAAAACTATAATCCCCAGTTCGCATTCGGCGCTGGTTTGACCTATGCCGACAAGGGCGATCTGAATCGTCTATCCGAGGTCTCCGGCGTGTCCGGCGCGCAGGCGGTAGGCGGGGTGTACTTGGAACGCGGCAAGCCGGCGGCGGGCATTAACCTGATTCTGCAGGGCGCCACGCAGGCCAATCTGCCGGCGGCGACAATGCCGGCGGCGCTGGCCGATGGCACGCTGAAGGT
The DNA here is from genome assembly GCF_000963215.1 of Xanthomonas sp. MUS 060. Classification (NCBI taxonomy): domain Bacteria; kingdom Pseudomonadati; phylum Pseudomonadota; class Gammaproteobacteria; order Lysobacterales; family Lysobacteraceae; genus Xanthomonas; species Xanthomonas sp. MUS 060. The sequence continues at coordinate 19,393 of NZ_JZIM01000024.1, read as the reverse complement.
CACCGCGATCGACTACAAAGCGCAGGAAGACGCACGTCGTTTCGTGTGGTCGGGTAAGGGCAAGGCGGCGTTGGCGCTGGTGCTGCCCAAGACGTTGGATGTCTCGCGCGAGAGCAATGGCGATCTGCAATTAATTTTGACCATGAAGGTGGATGCGCTGCCGGCCGGCAGCACCAGCATCGGAGTCAATTGTGGTCATGGCTGTGCGGCGCAGGTGCCATGGAACAAGGCGTTGGCCGATTGGCCCAAAGGCGAATGGCACACGCTGGGAGTACCGCTGAAGTGCTTCGCGGTCGCCGGTGCGGACCTCGCCAAACTCGAGCGGCTGCCGGTGATCGAGAGCGATGCTGCGTTGGATCTTTCGGTCTCGCGGATCGCGCTGGGTTCCAGCAACGACGCACAACGCGTGCTTGATTGTCCGCTGCGTTGAGTGGTGTATCTGTGGTGCTGGCATGCACGCGCAGCCTGGCCGGACACGAACATCGTCGCATTTCCGACGATGTTCGCTGCGTGCGATGCGGCCGGGCAGGGTGAGATAGAGGTGATATTAATGGCGCGCTGCCCGAGCGGGTGGCGTCGTATTCAACGATGCGACAGGGCCGAGGCTCGTAGGAGAACGCCATGGGTTTGGCGAAGTTGGATGTAGCGATCGTGGTGGTGTACCTGGTGAGCATCTTCGCCCTGGCACAGTGGGTGTCGCGGGAGAAAGGCGGTCATAAAAAGAGTGCTGAGGATTATTTTCTGGCCGGTAAGACCTTGCCATGGTGGGCGATTGGCGCCTCGTTGATCGCAGCCAACATTTCCGCCGAGCAGATCATCGGCATGGCCGGCTCAGGTTATGCGATTGGTCTGGCAATTGCTTCCTACGAATGGATGGCGGCGCTGACCTTGTTGATCGTCGGCAAGTTCTTCCTGCCGGTGTTTCTACGCAACGGCATCTACACCATGCCGCAGTTTTTGGAACAACGCTACGGCAAGTGGGTCCGCACGCTGATGGCGGTGTTCTGGTTGCTGCTGTACGTGTTCGTCAACCTGACCTCGATTTTGTGGTTGGGGTCGATTGCGGTGAGCCAGATCACGGGCATGGATCAGACTCTGGCGCTGGTCATGATCGGTATGTTCGCTCTGGTCTATCAGTTGTACGGTGGCCTCAAGGCGGTGGCGTTGACCGACATTGTGCAGGTCACCTTGCTGGTACTGGGTGGTTTGCTGGTCGCTGGGCTGACCTTGTCGCGTATCGGCGATGGTACCGGCGTGTTGGCCGGCTTCAAGCATCTATGGAGCGCGCATCCGGAGCATTTCCACATGATCCTGTCCAGGGACAATCCCTTCTACAAAGATCTGCCAGGCTTGAGCGTGCTGTTCGGCGGAATGTGGGTGATGAATATCAGCTACTGGGGTTTCAATCAGTACATCATCCAGCGCGCATTGGCGGCGCAGAACATCGGCGAAGCGCAGAAAGGCATCGTGTTCGCCGCCTTTCTGAAGCTGCTGATGCCGCTGGTGGTGGTGGTGCCGGGCATTGCTGCGGTGATGCTCGCGCCGACGCTGGGCAAACCCGACCAAGCTTATCCGACCATGATGCAACTGTTGCCCAGTGGCATGCTCGGCTTGGTGTTCGCCGCGTTGGTGGCGGCGATCGTGGCCTCGTTGGCATCGAAGATCAATTCGGTGGCGACCATCTTCACCCTGGATTTCTACGCCAAGTTCCGCCCGCAGGCCCAGCAGAAACGTTTGGTGCGCGTTGGCCGCGTTGCCGCCGTGTCGTCAGTGTTGATCGGCATTCTCGCCGCGCGCCCGCTATTGGGTAATTTCGACCAGGGTTTCCAGTTCATCCAGGAATTTACTGGCTTTTTCACCCCCGGCGTGGTGGTGATCTTCATGCTCGGCTTATTCTGGAAGCGCGCCAACGAAGCCGGTGCGCTGAGCGCGGCGGTCGGTTCGGTCCTGCTGTCGGTCGTGTTGAAAAAACTGTGGCCGGAGCTGCCGTTCATGGACCGCATCGGGCTGGTGTTCGTGCTGTCGTTGCTCTCGGCGGTGCTGGTGTCGCTGCTGACTCCCCAGGCATCGGTACGCGACCTGATCCGTACCGACGACGTGTGCTATGCCACCACGTCCGGCTTCAAGCTCGGCGCCGCCGTGGTAATCGCGATTCTGATTGCGCTCTATGCGGTGTTCTGGTGAGTGCCGCCGGGCTGCGGCGCGTTTACGCGCCGTGCCACGGTGTTGCCAGCCACGCGTCCAGCGCATCGGCTGGCATTGGCTTGGCGATCCAGTAACCCTGGGCTTCGTCACAGCCCCAGTCGCGTAGCATCTTGTACACGGCTTCGCTTTCGATGCCCTCGGCGACGACCTGCTGGCCGAAGTCGTGGCCGAGACGAATCATTGCTGGCACCAGGACGCTGTCGCTGCGGCTCGCGGGCAATGTGCGGATGAACGATTGGTCGATCTTCAGCGCGTCGGCGGGGATACTCTTGAGGTAGCCGAGGTTGCTGTAGCCCGTGCCGAAGTCGTCGATGGCGATTTTTACTCCGAGTGCGCTGATCTCTTGCAGTTGTTCGGCGACCCGTTGCGGATCGCGGATCATCGCGCTTTCGGTGAATTCGATTTCGATGGCGCCCGGTGCAATTGCATGTTGTGCCAGCAGGCTGCGCAGGTTGGTGATGAAATCCGCTTGCTCCAGATCCACCGCCGAGACGTTCAACGACACGGCGAAGCGATGTCCACGCTGTTGCCACAGCGCAGCTTGGGCGATACCGGTTTGCAGCACCCAGGCGGTGATCTGCGGCATCAACGCGGTTTTTTCTGCCAGTGGAATGAAGTTGTTGGGCGCGACCGCCCCCAACAGTGGATGCTCCCAACGCAGTAGCGCTTCCACTCCGATGCAGGCACCGGTGTGCATGCTCACCCGCGGTTGGTAGTGCAGGCTTAGTTGGCCTTGTGCGCTCAGCGCTTCCGGGAGCGCGGCCAGAATTCGGAATGCGCTGCGCTGGCTGGCGTCATGGCTGAGTTCGTACAGGCTCCAGCGCAAGCCGCGCTGGCGTGCCATATCCACGGCGGTCGTCAGCGAGCGCAGGGTATGGTTGGCGCTCAATCCGCCGTCCAGGTATACCGCGCCGAGCGAAGGAGTCGCCACGTGCGGGATGCCCTGGTGGTCGATCGCCAAGGTGAAGGCGTCGCAGACGTGATCGCACCATTGCGCCAGTTTGTCCTCGTCGCTGCCTTCGATCACGAACACGAACGTGGTGGTGTCGATACGATAGAGCGGTATCCCATTCAGTGCCTGCACCAGCCGGTCGCGTGAGCACAGCAGGTAGCCTTCGGCGTATTCCCATCCCAGCGCCTTGACCATCTCGCGGAAATACTTGGTTCCGCACACGTCCACGGCCACTGCGGTGTTGTGCTGCTGCGTGCCCTGTAGCGAAAGCCACATGGTCAGGTCTTCGTTGAAGCGCAGACGGTTGGGCAGTTGGGTGAGCGGGTCGATGAATCCGGCGTTGCGCAGGGCGTCGATGCGGATCATCAGGATGTCGCGCAGGTTTTCCAGGGTCTTGCGCGATGCCTCGTCGAAATCCTGGCGCGGTTCGGTGTCGACCACGCACAACGCGCCCAGGTTGGCGCCGTCTTTCATCGGCGAAGCGATGTCCACGCTGTTGCCACAGCGCAGCTTGGGCGATACCGGTTTGCAGCACCCAGGCGGTGATCTGCGGCATCAACGCGGTTTTTTCTGCCAGTGGAATGAAGTTGTTGGGCGCGACCGCCCCCAACAGTGGATGCTCCCAACGCAGTAGCGCTTCCACTCCGATGCAGGCACCGGTGTGCATGCTCACCCGCGGTTGGTAGTGCAGGCTTAGTTGGCCTTGTGCGCTCAGCGCTTCCGGGAGCGCGGCCAGAATTCGGAATGCGCTGCGCTGGCTGGCGTCATGGCTGAGTTCGTACAGGCTCCAGCGCAAGCCGCGCTGGCGTGCCATATCCACGGCGGTCGTCAGCGAGCGCAGGGTATGGTTGGCGCTCAATCCGCCGTCCAGGTATACCGCGCCGAGCGAAGGAGTCGCCACGTGCGGGATGCCCTGGTGGTCGATCGCCAAGGTGAAGGCGTCGCAGACGTGATCGCACCATTGCGCCAGTTTGTCCTCGTCGCTGCCTTCGATCACGAACACGAACGTGGTGGTGTCGATACGATAGAGCGGTATCCCATTCAGTGCCTGCACCAGCCGGTCGCGTGAGCACAGCAGGTAGCCTTCGGCGTATTCCCATCCCAGCGCCTTGACCATCTCGCGGAAATACTTGGTTCCGCACACGTCCACGGCCACTGCGGTGTTGTGCTGCTGCGTGCCCTGTAGCGAAAGCCACATGGTCAGGTCTTCGTTGAAGCGCAGACGGTTGGGCAGTTGGGTGAGCGGGTCGATGAATCCGGCGTTGCGCAGGGCGTCGATGCGGATCATCAGGATGTCGCGCAGGTTTTCCAGGGTCTTGCGCGATGCCTCGTCGAAATCCTGGCGCGGTTCGGTGTCGACCACGCACAACGCGCCCAGGTTGGCGCCGTCTTTCATCAGCCAGCAGCGGAGCGCCGGCATAAAAACGCACGAATGGTGGGCCGGTCACCAGTGCGCTGTCGCGAAAGCGCGGATCTTCCCGCGCATCGAGCACCACCAGCAGTTCCGTACTCTGGATCGTATATGCGCAAAACGCCTGGCTGCGCGGGGTTTCTGTGGTGTCCACACCGATCTTGGACTTGAACCACTGGCGCTGCTCGTCGACCAGCGACACCATCGCGATTGGCACATTCAGGTAACGTGCGGCCAATTGCGTGATCAGATCGAAGACGAGGTCCGCCGGGGTGTCCAGCAGGCAGAGTTGCTGCAGGACATTCAGTCTTGTTGGTTCGTCCAGCAGCGTGGGGGGAGTCAGTGTCGACATGCTGAGTTAGCGGCCTTGGGGGAGGGGGCTTGAGGAGTGATGGAGGGGGATGGGAGGCAGCATTCATGCCAGGCGCTGGAGCGCCGACGCGGCGGAGCGCATGCTTTCAGTGCGGCGGATCACGTTTGGGGCTGGGGCGCTTGGCGAGTTTGCGTTGCAACGAGCGGCGGTGCATGCCGAGCAGGCGTGCGGCGGCGGAGACGTTACCGCCGGTTTCGTGCATGGCCTGCTGTATGTGTTCCCACTGCAGGCGGCTCAGCGGGGTCATGGCATCAGGCACATCGTCGCTATCCTCGCTGTCATCGGCTTCCAGGCCGAGCGCGCGCAGGATCATCGGCACGGTTGCCGGTTTGGGTAGATAGTCGTCGGCGCCGAGTTTGATCGCTTCCACCGCAGTGGCGATGCTGGCGTAACCGGTGACCAGCAGGATAAGCATATCGGCGCGGATCGCGCGTAACGGCTGAATGAGCGCCAGGCCGGATTCGTCGCCGAGTTTGAGGTCGATCAGCGCGTAATCCGGCTGGCTGGCCGTGGCCAGCGTCAATGCCGTGACAGTGCTGTCGGCGGTGTGGGTTTCCAGGCCTCGGCGTGCCAGGGTGCGTTGCAGAGTGCGCAGATACAACGGATCGTCGTCGACCAGCAGGCCCAGTGGGGTGTCAGTGGTCATGCGGAGGTCTCCAGAGTGAGCAGTGGCAGGCGAAATCCGACCCGGGTGCCGTGACCGGAAGCGGGCTGTGTCCACAGTTCCCCGCCCAGACGCTCGATGGTCGCATGAGACAGTGCCAAGCCTACGCCCATGCTGTCGGGTTTGCCGCTACGAAATAGAGTGGCCGGCAGTCCGACCTGGTTGGCGTCGAAGCCGCCACCATAGTCGCGTACCTCGCCGATCAATTCGCTGCCGGTGACGTGTACGTTCAGGTCCACGCGTGGCTGACCGGCGCGTTCGCCGGCGTCGGCGGCGTTGTTCAGTAGTACCTGCAACAAGTGGCCGATTGCGCTTTCCATGCGCAGTTGTAAAGGCGCATCGTCGTTGCGGTGCAGTTGCACGGTCGGTCGCACCAGTTGCCATTGATGCAGGACGTGCGCCAGGGAGATCATACCTGCGCCCGCGCGCTGTGCCGGCGCCGCCAGTGCCAGCACCCGTTCTCGGCACTGCACCAGCAGTTGCCGCAGCGTGTCCAAATCCTCGCGCAACTCTGGCTGCGTGCTCTGTTCGGCGATATCGTCGGTGAGCAGGGTCATGGTCGCCAGCGGCGTGTTCAATTCGTGCGCGACCGACGCGGCATGGGTGGCCAAGGCGACGATGCCCTCGTTGCGGGTAAAACGCTCGCGCAACAGCGCCAGTTCGCGTTCGCGCGCGCGCATGGCCATCGCCAGACGGGTGGAAAACACCAGCACCACGACGGTAGACAACAGGAAGTTGGCGGCCATTCCCCAGCGTTGCAGGTCCAGCGCCTGATACGGACCGCGCGGCAGTGGCAGCCCGAACAGCGCGCTGACCGCGTAGCCGCTCATGCAGGCCACTGCCACCGCCAAGGCCCAGCGCAGTGGCAGGGCCAGGGCCGCCAGTGCGATCAACACCAGGAACAGGGAGCCGAAGGCGTTGCCGATCCCTCCGCTCCAGCTGACCATCCAGGTCAGTACGGTGACATCCACCAGAATATGGCCGAACGCGGTGGCTGGGGTGGCCGCGGCGGTATGGCGCAGGCGTAACTGTGCATACAGGTTGAACAGCGCCAGCACGGCGACGCCGGCCCACAGCGGCGCCTGCGGCAACAGCAAGCCCATTGGCCAGGTTGCCAGGAGGATCGTCGCGGCCTGCCCGGCGGTGGCAAGCCAGCGTAGGCTGCACAGGGTGCGCAGGAAGGAAGCGTCGGTGGAGTCCATGCCGCGTATCGTATGCGTCGGGAGCGGGGCGGCTTGTGATTACCGGTTCCGGTGCGTGCCGTTTGGCTGAATCGCCGACATCTTGGGAATGGGGCACCACCCGGCCTTGCAGGCTAAAATGCGGCAATGTCCGACACTGCCAGCCGTTCCGCCCCTCTCGCCGACGCCGCGCCCGGCCCGCGTCGTCTCACCCAGCCGGTGCGTATCGGCGGCGTCACCATGGGCGCTGGCGCGCCGGTCGTGGTGCAGTCGATGACCAATACCGACACCGCCGATGTGGCCGCTTCGGTCAAACAGGTGGCGGAGTTGTGGCGTGCCGGCTCGGAGCTGGTGCGGTTGACGGTCAACAATCCCGAGTCGGCTGCAGCGATTCCGCGTATCGTCGATAAGCTGCGGATGATGGGTGTGGAGGTGCCGTTGATCGGCGACTTCCACTACAACGGTCACCAGTTGCTGGCCGCAGAGCCGGCCTGCGCGCAGGCTCTGGCCAAGTACCGGATCAACCCCGGCAATGTCGGCTTCGGCAAGAAGAAAGACACTCAGTTCGCCCAATTGATCGAATTCGCACTGAAATACGATAAGCCGGTGCGTATCGGCGCCAACTGGGGCTCGCTCGATCAGGCGCTGGCGGCGCAATTGATGGACGAGAACTCGCACCGCGCGGTGCCTTGGGATGCCGCGCGGGTGCTGCGCGAGGCGCTGATCCGTTCGGCGCTGGATTCGGCCGAGCGCGCGGTTGAGCTGGGCATGGGCCGCGACCGCATCGTGCTCAGTTGCAAGGTCAGCGGGGTGCAGGAATTGATCGCGGTATACCGCGATCTGGCGCAGCGTTCGGATTTCGCTCTGCACCTGGGCTTGACCGAGGCCGGCATCGGTAGCAAGGGTATCGTGGCCTCCAGCGCGGCACTGGCGGTCCTGCTGCAGGAAGGTATCGGCGACACCATCCGCATCTCGTTGACCCCGGAGCCGGGGCAGTCGCGCACGCAGGAGGTGATCGTCGCCCAGGAGCTGCTGCAAACCACCGGTCAGCGCGCTTTCACGCCGCTGGTCACCGCCTGCCCGGGCTGTGGTCGCACCACCTCCGAGTTCTTCCAGGAACTGGCCAAAGTGGTGCAGAACCATGTGCGCGCGAAAATGCCGGAATGGAAGATTCAGCATCCTGGCGCTGAGAACATGACCCTGGCGGTGATGGGCTGCGTGGTCAACGGGCCGGGCGAATCGCGCCATGCCAATATCGGTATTTCCTTGCCCGGTACCGGCGAGGCGCCAGCGGCACCGGTGTTCATCGACGGAGAAAAAACCGTCACCTTGCGTGGCGAGAACATCGCCCAAGAGTTCGTTGCGTTGATCGACGATTATGTCGAGCGCACTTATCTGCGTCGGGCTCGGTGAATCCCTTGTCGGGAACGCCGCCAGTGCGTGTCATTGGCGGCGCAAGTTGCTCGGCGTGCACGTTGCACATCGCATTTTTTAGCGCGCTTTTTTGCTCGATGTCGTCTGCCTAAGCGGGCGCTTTTCATCCCGTTGATAGGCGGCGATCGGTTGACTATCCGCGCTGCAGGTCGCCTTGGCCTGTGCGCGGTTGGAGTCGCCAACAACATGTCGGCGATGTCTGTTGCGATCTGTGCCGCGAAGTGGGCTAGGCGTCGAGCGTGTCCGTGGCGCTCTTTTGCTGATTTGCCGCGCGCCGCGCCAGCAGCGCTTCGCGATGGGCGATATACGCGTTGGCGGCGAGGATGATCGCCGCGCCGAGCACTGTCCAGCGATCCGGCGACTCGCCGAACAGCCACCAGCCGAACAGCGTCACCAGCGGCAACTGGATGAAGCTGATCGGGATCAGGGCCGAGACCTCGCCCAAGCGTAGCGCGCGTGTCCATAGCAGTTGCCCCAAGGTGCCGAACAGGCCGGTTGCCAGTAGCCACAACCAGGCGATGCCATGCGGCCACTGCCAGGCGAACAGCGCTGGCAGTAGCGACATCGGCAGCCAGAACGCGTAGGTGTAGAACACGACGGTGTTGGCGCTATCGACCCGCGTCAGTTGCTTGATCTGGATGGCGACCAACGCACTCATCAGCGCGGCCAACACCGCGACCAGGGTGCCTGCGCTGAAACTGGTGGCGCCAGGGCGAACGATCATCAGCACCCCGATGAAGCCGCACAGCACCGCCAGCCAGCGACGCAGGCGCACGATCTCGCCCAGCCACAGCGCCGCGGCCAGGGTGACGAACAAGGGGCTGGAATAGGAGAGGGCGATCGCCTGCGATAACGGGAGGTGACCAATCGCCCAGAACCCGGCCAGCATCGATACCAGCCCGATCGCCGTGCGCAACAGGTAGCGTGGCAACTGCGTCGTGCGCGGCAGCGGCTGGCCTGGACGCACTAGCATCGGCAGCAGAAACAGCAGGCCGAACAGGTTGCGGAAGAAGGCGATTTCCACTGTTGCTAGCTGCGCCGATGCTAACCGGATGGCAACCACCATCAGCCCGAAGTTCATCGTGCTGAGCAGCATCAAGACGGCCGCGCGCAGCGGTGTGGGCACGCTTACCACTGTGCGCCGACGATGCGCGGTTCCGGTTCCAGGATGACCCCGAAACGTTCGCGTACTGAAGCGGAGATGCGCCGCGCCAGCGCCAACAATTCCGTCCCGCTGGCCTGTCCATGGTTGACCAGCACCAGCGCATGCGCGGCGGACACCGCGGCATCGCCGTCGCGATGGCCTTTCCAGCCGCAGGCCTCGATCAACCAGGCGGCCGAGAGCTTGCGCTGCATCTGCTCGTCGCAGGGGAACACCGGAAGATCCGGGTGCGCGTGCTGCAGCGCCTGTACCTGCTCCAGCGGCAGCAACGGATTCTTGAAGAAGCTACCGGCGTTGCCGAGGACGTCCGGGTCGGGCAGCTTGCGCCGACGCAGGTTGATGACCGCTTGGGCCACGTCGGGCGCGCTCGGCGTGGTAATGCCCAGCGCCTCCAGTTCCTCGGCGATGCCGGCGTAGTCCATGCGCAGCGCATGCAGGCGCGGTAGTCTGAATTCCACCGCGACGATCAAATAACGATCGGGCTGGCGCTTGAACAGACTGTCGCGGTAGCCGAATTCGCATGCCGCCGCGTCCAGTCGCACGAACCGCGCATCGGCACGGTCGTAGGCTTCCACGACGTGGATGAACTCTTCGACCTGTGCGCCGTAAGCACCGATATTCTGGATGGGGGCGGCACCGACCGTGCCGGGGATCAAGGCGAGATTTTCCAGGCCGGACAGACCCTGCGCCAGCGACCACACCACCAACTCGTGCCAGCCCATGCCAGCGCCGACGCGGACGATGGCGTAATCCACGCGATGTTCCAGTGTGTCGATGTTGCGGTTGCAGAACGACAACACCACGCCGGGGGCATCGCCAGCGAACAGCACGTTGCTGCCGCTGCCCAGCGGCAACAGCGTCGCGCCGCACAGTTGCGGTGCCAGCAGCGCTTCCGGCAACGCCTCGGGGGCGAAGATCTGCAGCAGCCATGGAGCCTGCGCGGTAACGTGGAAGGTGTTGAGCGCCTGCAACGGCGCGTTGGCGGTGAGCGACCAGGTTTTGCTCATGGCGTGGTCACCGATCCAGGGCTGGGTGCTTCGCGGCGTCGGCGTATCGCTTCGACGCATTCGCCGATCAATTCCGGTCCGCGGAATACGAGCCCGCTGTAGCACTGCACCAGTGCCGCGCCGGCGGCCATCTTGGCCGCGGCGTCGGCTCCGCAGAGGATCCCGCCGACCCCGATCAGCGGGATCGCCTCGGGCAGGCGTGCGCGCAGCCGGCGCTGCACCAGTGTCGATTGTTCCATCAGCGGCGCCCCGGACAGGCCGCCGCTTTCGCCGCCGAGCGGGGCGTGTTCCAGGCCCGGCCGGGTGATGGTGGTGTTGGTGGCGATCACTCCGTCCACCTGCAGATCCGACAAGACGCGCGCTGCCGCATCGATATCTCGGTCGCTCAGGTCCGGGGCCACCTTCACCAGCATCGGCACGCGTCTGCCATGGCGCGCGCCCAGTGTTTCCTGTGCCTCGCGCAGCCGTGCGACCAGGTGTCGCAGCGCTTGTTCTTCCTGCAATTCGCGTAAGCCGGCAGTGTTGGGCGAGGAGATGTTGATCGTGACGTAGTCGGCTAACGCATAGACCTTTTCCAGGCAATGCAGGTAGTCGTTCACGGCCTCCTCGTTCGGTGTGTCCTTGTTCTTGCCGATGTTGATCCCGAGCAGGCCGCGCTGGCGGCGCGCGCGCGCGACGTTGCGCACCAAAGCGTCCACGCCGAGGTTGTTGAAGCCCAGGCGATTGATGACCGCCTGCTGCTGCGGTAGGCGGAACATGCGCGGTTTGGGATTGCCAGCCTGCGGCCGTGGGGTGATGGTGCCGACCTCGACGAAACCAAAGCCCAGCGCCAGCAGCGCATCGATGTGCTCGCCGTTTTTGTCCAGGCCCGCGGCCAACCCGACCGGATTGGGAAACGTCAGACCGAAGGCTTGCGTGGGCATCGGCATGATCGCTGGCGCCAACAGGGGGTTGGTGCCGGTGCGATAGGCCAGTTCGAGCGCGCGTAAGCCGAGGGAATGGGCGCGCTCGGCATCGAGGGCGAATAGAAACGGTCGAGCAAGGGAATACATGGTGATGTGGTCAGTTCAGCGTTCCGGCAAAAGCGCGGGTGTGGTAATGAATGTCGACCGTGCCGTCGGCCTGGTGCTGGTCGAACAGCGCGCGCAGCGCTTCCAGCATCGGCGCATGGCGCGGGTGTCCGGGAAGTGGCGCATACGAGGACGACAGCAGCCGCCCGCGCAGGAAGTCGAAATCCAGACGTTGCAGGTTGGGGAACTGTGCACTGTCGCGCAAGCCGGCACCGAACCAACGGTGCATTGTCGCATCGTCCGGGTGGCGTTCTGAGACCGCGCTGTAGTCGGTGCCGTAGTCGAGCAGCAGTTGTTCGTAGCCTTGTAGAAACGGCGTGGCGTCGAGCAGGCGGGTGTTCCAATACACCAGTGTCAGCCCGCCTGGACGCAGCACCCGTGCCCATTCGCGGCGCACGGCCACTGGGTCGAACCAGTGGAACGCCTGCGCGGCGCTGATCAGGTCGATGCTGGCGTCGGCCAGGGTGGTGGCCTCGGCGCTGCCGTCGATGACGCGGAATCCCGGGGTGTCGTGCAGCATGGTCTCGGCGGCGCGACGCATCGCCGCGTTCGGCTCCACGGCCAGGGTGGGGTGCCCGGCACGCAGGAACATGCGGCTGGAGATGCCGGTGCCTGCGCCGATATCGGCCACCAGTGCCGTCGGTGCCACGCCTAGCGCGCCGTGCACCCAGGCCATCAGCGCCGGTGGGTAATCCGGACGATAGCGCACGTAGTCCTCGACCCGGTTGCTGAAGCGATGTTGTGGCGCGGCGGCGTCGATGCTCATGCATGTGTGCTCGCGAACCAGGCTAACCCGCCTAAGAAAAGCCCGCTGAATAAAATCATGGTCAGCACGGCCAGCAGCGCGATGATCCCGAGCGCCACCGCTGTCCATCCCAGCACCAGTCCACCCACTGCCAGGCCGTCACCCTCAAAACGCTGCGGATCGCGGCGGATTTCCGCGCGCGCCATGTGTCCGGTGACGATCGCGCTCAGGCTGCCGAGCAGCGGCAAGAAGGTCCAACCGAGGATACCGGCGACCAGACTGACGACGGCGAGTGAATTGGTTTCGCGTATCTGACTCATCGGTGTTGCTCCTTGCATGTATGGACGGGATGGGAGGGTGTTCGTGAACTAAGAGAGCGAGGTTCGCGCGGTCACAGGTCGAATTTGATGCCCTGTGCCAGTGGCAGTGAATCGGAATAATTGATGGTGTTGGTCTGCCGGCGCATGTACACCTTCCAGGCGTCCGAGCCGGACTCGCGGCCGCCGCCGGTGTCCTTCTCGCCACCGAAGGCGCCGCCGATCTCGGCGCCGGAAGTGCCGATGTTGACGTTGGCGATGCCGCAGTCGCTGCCGGCCGCAGACAGAAAGGTCTCCGCCGCTTTCAGGTTCTGGGTGAAGATCGAGGAGGACAGCCCCTGCGGCACGCCGTTCTGCATCTCGATGGCTTCTTCGAGGGTGGTGTATTTCATCACGTACAGGATCGGCGCGAAGGTTTCCTGCTGCACGATGGCGTCGCTGTTCTTCAGCCCGCTGACGATTGTCGGCAGGACAAAGTTGCCCGGGCGCTCCAGCGCGATGCCGCCGGTCTCGATGGTGCCACCGGCGGCTTTGGCCTTGGCGATTGACGTCAGGAATTGTTCGACCGCGCCGCGGCTGTTCAACGGCCCCATCAGATTCGCCGGGTCGGTGGGGTCGCCGATCTTGCCTTCGACCTGTTTGTACGCCTTGACCAGCGTCGCCAGGACAGCGTCGTAAATGGAAGCATGCACGATCAATCGGCGTGTGCTGGTACAGCGCTGGCCCGCGGTGCCGACCGCGCCGAAGACGATGGCGGGGATCGCCAGCTTCAAGTCGGCGCTTTCCTCGAGAATGATCGCGTTGTTGCCGCCCAGCTCCAGCAGGCAGCGGCCCAGCCGCCGCGCGCAGGTCTCGGCGACGCGACGTCCGATCTGGGTGGAGCCGGTGAAGCTGATGAGGGGGATGCGGGTATCCTCGACCAGACGCTCGGCCAGCGCCGTGCCGGCGTCGTTGATCAGGAAGAAGATGTCCGGGAAGCCGGCAGCGTGCAGCGCCGCGTTGCAGATCTTCATCGCGGCGATTGCGGTCAGCGGGGTTTTATTGGAGGGTTTCCAGATGCAGATGTCGCCGCAGATCGCCGCCAGGAACGCATTCCAGCTCCACACCGCAACCGGGAAGTTGAACGCGCTGATGATGCCGACCAACCCCAGCGGTTGGTACTGCTCGTACATACGGTGGCCAGGACGCTCCGAATGCAGCGTGTAGCCGTAGAGCATGCGGCTCTGCCCGACCGCGAAGTCGGCGATGTCGATCATCTCCTGCACTTCGCCGTCGCCTTCGGGCTTGCTCTTGCCCATCTCCAGCGCGACCAGCGACCCCAGCGCATCCTTGTGCGCGCGCAGCGCCTCGCCGCACAGTCGCACCGCCTCGCCACGACGCGGTGCCGGCGTACTGCGCCACAGCTTGAATGCCGCTTGCGCGCGGGCGATCACGGTCTCGTAGTCCGCGTCCGTGGTGGCCTGAACCTCGGCGATGAGCGCATTGCTGGATGGATTCAGCGGTTGCAGTACGCCCGCGCCGGTGGCGCTGGACCACTCGCCGTTGCCCAGATAGGTGCCAGCATTGGATGCGGCCAGACCAAGCGCCTTCAGCAAATCAGCGGACATGGAATCTCCTGGAAATCGAGGCGACAGGGACGGCGACCGTGAGCGTGTGGGCGCAGGGTGTGACCAATCCGTCATTTTAGCAGACTGGGCTTGCCCGCCCTGTTTTAGCTTTCCTGGCCTGCGGCACGTAAAAAAAATCGCATCCGTTACAATGGGCGACAGCCGGGATTGGCGTTAGCGCAGAAATAGCACAGTGCTACCGATAGATGCCCGGAAAGCCTTATGGCCCCGTAGCTCAGCTGGATAGAGCGGTCCCCTCCTAAGGGACAGGTCGTGCGTTCAAATCGCGCCGGGGTCACCATTTTTTTCGTGTGGTTTTCCTGCTCTGTGTGGTGGTGCCACCCCAATGCGGCGGGGGTTGTCGCACTGCGCGCATGGCATCGCATGCGCAGATGCGTGCGTGTCGTTGGCTGGTCATGCCGCAGCCACCGCGATAACGCCAATTACACCTTGTGCAGACGCGCTCTGAGCATCGCTTTACCTATCCTGCGCGTGTCCGCCAAGTGCAGCGCCGCAACGCATTGGCATGCGATCGCGCGTCGCTTCGATCATGGTGGACAACACGATGCGCGGGTCGACTGCCGCTACGTGTGCCGCAGACGCCTTGCCTGCTCGACATGGCCAGGACATGGCAAATACCGCCGATGCCTCGGTGGTCGCGGCTTCGGCGAGGAGTGCGTCTGGCCATATCGGCCATTCCCGTGCGAGCCTCCAATCACGTGTACGAATGCGAAGCAGGAGTCACTCATGAGCAGAATATTGAAAACGCTAATGATCGGTTCGATTCTGGCGGCCTCGGTCGCCTGCCACCGCGATGACGGTACGCCCGCTCCAGACCAGGGCACGGCGCCGCCGTCTGCCACCGCCGATGGCAGTCAGGCCAGCGGCAGCAGTGGAGAGCCCTCGGGCAAATCCAGCGGAACCGACGCGGGTCAGGCAGCGATGCAGCACCAGAATGCGACCCAGAACGGTATGCATCCTACTGATCCGCAGCAACCGCCGCCGACGGATCACCAGCAGCATTGACGCCTATCGCGTCATCCCGGCTGTATCACCCTCACCATGCGTGCACCCCATGCCGGGACGGCTCGGCATGGGGTGCGTGCGTGTACAGGTGCATGACCTGCGGTCCGCACGCCATACCTGCGGTGGCCGTGCGGTGTCGGCCGGGCATTCGCGTAGTCGACGAACGATAGTCGCTTTTGCAACCGTTTCGCTCGGCTGGATGTGACGTGCAGCAGGGTAATGACGCATGGCTTGACAGCGCCCCGGCGCATGATGTCCTCTTGTCGGCAATGCCTATGGTCTGCGCTCACATCGTCGCTTTGATCCCGCGTTTGCTTCGGCACGCGGCAGGGCACGGTGTCGGCATTACCATGGGGATTACCACCCACACCATTGATCCGGTGCGGTCCGTCGTCTTCGCCTAACTGTCGAACACCACGGCCCCGCACCCGGATCAGGATGCGGGGAAATTCCGCAGCCTGAGGCGAGCGGGGCCTCCACTCCGAGGTCTCCCATGTCGTCCGCCGCCGTCCCGTCTGTCCCAGCACCTGCGCTCGCCGCGCATACCGTCGTCCATAAATTCGGTGGCTCCTCGGTGGCCGATGCCGAGTGCTATCGCCATGTCGCGCAACTGTTGCTGGCGCGCGAGGAGGGCCTACAGATCACGGTGGTGTCGGCGATGAAGGGTGTCACCGATGCCCTGATTGAGCTGGCGGAACTGGCCGTGCGCGAAAACGCCGACTGGCGCGAGCGCTGGCACCAGACCCGTGCCCGGCATCGCGCCGCCGCCGTGGCGCTGCTCGGTGAACTCGCTGGCGCCACGGTGGAATGGTTGGACGCGCGTTTCGAACACCTGTCCGAGATCCTCGCCGCGTTGGCGGTGATCGGCGAACTGCCGCGCGAAGTGTTGGAGCGGGTCCAGGGCCTGGGTGAGGTGTATTCGGCGCAATTGCTCGGCGAGCATCTGCGCGCGCTTGGAGAGGACTGCGCGATCCTGGATGCGCGCGAGGTGCTGGTGGTCGATCGCGGCGAACTCGGCGTGGACGTGGACTGGGACGCAAGCGCGCAGCGTCTGGCGCAGTGGCGCGCGCAGCATCCACAGCAGCGTATCGTGGTCACCGGCTTCGTCGCGCGCGACCGCGCCGGACGCATCGCCACGCTTGGCCGTAACGGGAGCGATTATTCCGGAGCGATCTTCGCCGCCTTGTTCGATGCCGACGAGTTGCACATCTGGACCGATGTCGACGGTGTGCTCTCGGCCGATCCGCGCGTGGTGCCCGAAGCGGTGCAACTGGAAACCCTCAGCTACGACGAGGCCTGCGAACTGGCCTACTTCGGCGCCAAGGTGGTGCATCCGCAGACCATGTCGCCGGCGATCGAGCGCGGCCTGCCGATCATCATTCGCAATACCTTCCAGCCAGAACACCCGGGGACGCGGATTACCGCCAGCAGCGCCACCAGCGGACCGATCAAGGGCCTTACGCTGAGTCCGGACCTGGCCGTGCTCAATCTCGAAGGCACCGGCCTGATCGGTGTGCCCGGTACCGCCGAGCGCGTGTTCGCCGCGCTGCGCAATGCACGGGTATCGGTGGTGATGATCTCGCAGGGATCCTCCGAGCATTCGATCTGCTGCGTGGTGCGGCAGCACGAGGCCGAACGCGCGCGCAGTGCCGTACTGTCGGCCTTTGCTCATGAACTGGCGGTAGGGCAGGTGCAACGTGTGCAGCTCACGACCGGGATCAGTGTGCTGGCGGCGGTCGGCGACGGCATGACCGGGCAACCGGGTGTGGCCGCACGTCTGTTCGAATCGCTGGGCCGTGCCCAGGTCAATATCCGCGCCATCGCGCAGGGCTCGTCGGAGCGCAATATTTCCGTGGCCATCGATAGCGCACACGCGACCAAGGCGCTGCGCGCCGCGCATGCGGGCTTCTGGTTGTCGCCGCAGACGTTTTCGGTCGGTGTGATCGGCCCGGGTAATGTCGGCGCCGCGCTGCTCGATCAATTGCACGCGGCGCAGCCGCAACTGTTGGCCAAGGCCAATCTCGACTTGCGCCTGCGCGCGATTGCCTCGCGCAGCGCGATGCGGCTGGAAGCGCGCGCCTTCGCCGGCGATTGGCGCCAGGCGCTGGCGACCGGCAAGCAACCCACCGATCTGGATGCGTTCACCGCGCACCTGCTGTCGGCGCATCTGCCGCATGTGGTCATCATCGATTGCAGTGGCAGTGCCGACGTGGCCGATCGCTACACCGACTGGCTGGCTGCCGGTATCCATGTCGTGACACCGAACAAGCAGGCGGGCGCCGGCCCACTGGCGCGCTTTCACGCGATCCGCGCTGCCGCCCAGAGCAGTGGTGCGCGCTTCCGCTACGAGGCCACGGTTGGCGCCGGCTTGCCGGTCATCACCACGTTGCGCGATCTGGTCGATACCGGCGACGAAGTCACCGCGATCGAGGGCATCTTTTCCGGCACGCTTGCCTGGCTGTTCAACAAATACGATGGCAGCGTGCCGTTCTCGCAGTTGGTCAGCCAAGCGCGCGGCATGGGCTACACCGAGCCGGATCCGCGCGATGACCTATCCGGCACCGACGTGGCGCGCAAGTTGGTGATCCTGGCGCGCGAGGCCGGGCATGCGTTGAGCCTGGAGGAGGTGGCGGTGGAGAGCCTGGTGCCCGAAGCACTGCGTCAGGCCAGTGTGGAGGATTTCATGGCCCGTTTGCACGAAGTGGATGCGGCGTTCGCGCAGCGCTTGCAGGCGGCCCGGACGCGCGGCTGCGTGCTGCGCTACGTGGCGCAACTGGCGCCGGGACGCACGCCCAGCGTTGGCCTGGTGGAACTGCCGGCCGATCATGCCTTCGCCAATCTGCGCTTGACCGACAACGTGGTCCAGTTCACCACCCGCCGCTATTGCGCCAATCCATTGGTGGTGCAGGGCCCTGGCGCCGGTCCGGAAGTCACCGCTGCGGGCGTGTTCGCCGACCTGCTGCGGGTGGCGGCGGGCGAGGGCGCGCGTCTGTGAGCAACGTGAAAACCGATCAGCCAGGTGCTGCGAAGATGGACAACATGCCGCAACAGGCACGCGCTTTCGCCCCGGCCTCGGTGGCCAATGTGGCGGTGGGCTTCGACCTGCTGGGCTATGCGTTGGAGGGTGTCGGCGATACGGTCAGCGTGCGTCGTATCGCCGCTCCCGAGGTGCGCATCGCCGCGATCCGTGGCACCAATGCGCTGTTGCCGCTGGAGGCCACGCGCAATACCGCCGGTGTGGCGTTGATCGCGCTGCGCGAGGCGCTGAGTTTGCCATTCGGGTTCGAGTTGGAGATCGACAAGGGCATTCCGCTCAGCTCCGGCATGGGCGGCTCGGCGGCGTCGTGCGTTGCGGCGTTGGTGGCGGCCAATGCGTTGTTGGATGAGTCCTTGTCGCGGGACCAGCTCTATCAGTACGCGCTCGATGGCGAGGCCGTGGCCAGCGGTAGTCGGCATGGCGACAATCTGGGACCGATGTTCCTCGGTGGTTTGGTGCTGTCCACCTTGCAACGGATGGTGCCGGTACCGGTGGCGACGGGATGGTACAGCTTGCTGGTGCATCCGGATGCCGTGTTGGAGACCCGCCGCGCCCGCGCCGCGTTGGCTGGCGACTACCAACTCGGCGAATTCGTCGCGCAAAGTGCCAATCTGGCGCTGGTACTGGCCGGCTGTCATGCCGGCGACGTGGCGCTGGTACGCGCTGGCTTGCACGATACGCTGATCGAACCGCGTCGCGCGCCGTTGATCGTCGGCTTCGATGCAGCCAAGGCTGCCGCGTTGGCTGCCGGTGCGATGGGCGCGGGCATTTCCGGTGCTGGTCCGAGCGTATTCGCCTGGTTCGCCACTCGTGCCGAGGCAGAGGCGGCGGCACCGGCAGTGCAGGCGGCATTTGCTGTGGCCGGTTTCGAGAGTCAGCATTGGGTATCGCCGTTGAATTGCCAGGGTGCCAGACTGTTGTAGCCCGTGCGTGCCTACGGTGCCTTTACGCCTGTCTTTTGGCGGCATTGGCTCCCGAGTAAAAACAGGCCGCCTGACGTGAAGGCGGCTGCAACGTCACCATGCGCCTGACGGCGTTGCGTCGGCAGACCGGTGCTGCTTGGCAGGCGCCGTGTCGTTGCGTGGTTTCCGCATTGAGAATGCGCCTAGAGCGTGTTATGAACTTTGGATTAGAGACGTGGCATTTCCAAGCATGAGGATGGAGAAGACGACGAAGTGGAGTCCAGCCAGGGTTTCCGGAAG
>NZ_JZIM01000023.1:0-40251 GCF_000963215.1 Xanthomonas sp. MUS 060 | reverse complement strand
GACCGCACCGCCGAAGGCCGAGCAATCAAATGCCTTGTGATCGTGGACGATGCGACCCACGAAGCAGTCGCCATGGAGGTGGAGCGTGCCATCTCCGGCCATGGTGTGGCACGCGTGCTGGAGCGACTGACGCACAGTCGTGGCCTGCCGAAGATGATCCGCACCGGTAATGGCAAGGGATTTGCGGCAAGGCCATGGTTGCCTGGGCGCACGGTCGTGGTGTGCAGTGACGGCTGATCCAACCTGGAAAGTCAAACCAAAACGCCTACGTCGAATCGTTCAATGGCCGACTGCGCGATGAGTGCCTCAATGAACACTGCTTCCCGACGCTGCTACATGCGCTCACCGACATCGAACGGTGGCGACGCGAGTACAACGAAGATCGACCCAAAAAAGCGATCGGCGGCATGACACCGGCCGCATATGCCAAACGCCTGGCAACAGCAATATCATCACCGCCGGACTCTAAACCCGACTGCTATTCAGGATGGTGAGAAGTCGCCTCGTCGGCGAAAATATCCCGCTTGAAGGCGCTACGCGAATTGTGTAATGATTAACTCTTGGCACGTGGGGTTGTATTTGGAGGGGAAAGGTTTTTAGAGCCTTCCTTATCATCACCGCCGGACTCTAAGCCCGACTGCTATTCTTCAGGATGGTGAGAAGTCGGATGGTGAGAAGTCGCCTCGTCGGCGAAAATAAATATCCCGCTTGAAGGCGCTACGCGAATTGTGTAATGATTAACTCTTGGCACGTGGGGTTGTGTTTGGAGGGGAAAGGTTTTTAGAGCCTTCCTTTAATACTAGAGGTTTACCATGATTATAAAAGAACGCAGGTGCAATCAGGGCGGCGGCTGGTGGCGGTTTACGGCCGGCACGGCGCTAGTGGTGACGTTAACGCTGCAAGTATCCGCAGTTGCGTCAGCAGTCCCGGCGGCGGCCCTTGACAGTGTCACGCCCAGCGACATCAAGGCCGTGGCGGCCGATGCTGACGTGCGCCAGAAGGTTTATTTCGCCGGCCCTACAAAGGGCTTCGTCGCCAAGGCGCTTTCGGCATCTCTGCCGGCCGGCACTGAAAGCAGCTATGACATCCTGGTGATCGGCGATGCCGACCGGGGAGGCAGCGCCACGCTGGAGCTGGCCCGCAAGGCGCTGGCTGAAGGCAAAGAAGTGGTGTTGGACGCCGCCAGTGACGGTTCGGCTCAGTCGGCCCACGCAAATACGCTCCCGCTTGAAGGCGCTACGCGAATTGTGTAATGATTAACTCTTGGCACGTGGGGTTGTGTTTGGAGGGGAAAGGTTTTTAGAGCCTTCCTTTAATACTAGAGGTTTACCATGATTATAAAAGAACGCAGGTGCAATCAGGGCGGCGGCTGGTGGCGGTTTACGGCCGGCACGGCGCTAGTGGTGACGTTAACGCTGCAAGTATCCGCAGTTGCGTCAGCAGTCCCGGCGGCGGCCCTTGACAGTGTCACGCCCAGCGACATCAAGGCCGTGGCGGCCGATGCTGACGTGCGCCAGAAGGTTTATTTCGCCGGCCCTACAAAGGGCTTCGTCGCCAAGGCGCTTTCGGCATCTCTGCCGGCCGGCACTGAAAGCAGCTATGACATCCTGGTGATCGGCGATGCCGACCGGGGAGGCAGCGCCACGCTGGAGCTGGCCCGCAAGGCGCTGGCTGAAGGCAAAGAAGTGGTGTTGGACGCCGCCAGTGACGGTTCGGCTCAGTCGGCCCACGCAAATACGCTAATTAAGGGCCCTGGTGGGAACCAGCATCGACTCAGGCGCAGTGCGGCCCTGGTGGGAACCAGCATCGACTCAGGCGCAGTGCGGGTTAAAAAGGGCGATCGCGGCTACTATGTGACGCCGATCGACACCCCCGCAGTGGTGCTGAAGAAACTGCAGATCACCGCGGCCGATGCCCAATTGCAAGAATCGGATAGTAAGCCCAGCATTAATTCCGTCCAGAACATTTTTGGAATTCAGAGTAAGGACCCCGCGCAATGAAAGTCACCCATATCGGCAGTGCCTTCGCTTTCGTGCTGGCGGCAACCCCCCTGCAGATCGCCCATGCCGGCGATGCCTGTTTTCCGAGCAACGACGGCAACGGTGGGTTCGTGAGCATGCTGGGCGACAGTACCTCGTGGGGAATTCCCACGAGCCAGGCTAGCAATACGTGGGACGACTGGATCTGGCGAGGCCCGTCGTTCTACTGCAATCCGAGAGGCTTGACTTGCACCTACAGCTGGACCAAATCGAATACCTCGGGGTACCAATGGTCGGTCGGTGTGGACATGAATTTGGGCGCAATCCCCGTCATCGGAACATTCTTGGGAATGTTCAACATCAGGGGCGAGTACCAGAAACAAAAAAGCTATACGGAGACCTTCGGCTGGACCCAGATGATGCAACCCGGCACTACCGCGCAGCCCGTGCAGGTCGTTGTGCGTCGCTGGAAGGGCGGTGACTTCCAGGGGGGCTGGTGGAGGGTCGATGGCGGATCATGCACAATCAGATACCGCGTTGGAAGGGCCGTATACACGAAACCTGGCAACCGTTATTGGTGGGACGGTACCGTCCACTACGGCAGTTGGAATGCCGAGGTGGAAGAGACCCGCTACGCCATGTACAACATCAAAAGCTATACGGAGACCTTCGGCTGGACCCAGATGATGCAACCCGGCACTACCGCGCAGCCCGTGCAGGTCGTTGTGCGTCGCTGGAAGGGCGGTGACTTCCAGGGGGGCTGGTGGAGGGTCGATGGCGGATCATGCACAATCAGATACCGCGTTGGAAGGGCCGTATACACGAAACCTGGCAACCGTTATTGGTGGGACGGTACCGTCCACTACGGCAGTTGGAATGCCGAGGTGGAAGAGACCCGCTACGCCATGTACAACATCTGGTGGTGATCGTCCATGGCGCATCACGCCTTGGCATCAGCGCGTGATGCCGCCTGAAAGGCGGCTTGGCGGTAAATGTGTGGCTTGGTTGGGGGGGGGATTTCAGCAGACTTATCTGGATGCTCCACAGACATAAGTAGCTGTGGCATCAAGACGCTATTGACTTCGCTGGAAGTTCACATCATGCGAATTGGAGCGGGAAACGAGACTCGAACTCGCGACCTCAACCTTGGCAAGGTTGCGCTCTACCAACTGAGCTATTCCCGCATTCAGAGAGCATAGTCTACAGTCCTGCGAAGCATCGCGCTAGATCTCTTTACAAGGATGTGTCGCGTGCAATGTCTGCGGGCGTTTGAATCTCCCAGAGTTCCGTAGACACTCAATGACTTTCGTTGTGCGTAGCGCCGTTCTGGCTCTACAGGGGACAGATCGTCATCGGAGCGGTGGCGGCGTTTGGGGTTGTAGTGACGCTCCTGTTCCTGAGTCGTGTTCGGGTCTGGGGCACGGGTCTCATGAAAACGAGACTCGAACTCGCGACCTCAACCTTGGCAAGGTTGCGCTCTACCAACTGAGCTATTCCCGCATTCAGAGAGCATAGTCTACAGTCCTGCGAAGCATCGCGCTAGATCTCTTTACAAGGATGTGTCGCGTGCAATGTCTGCGGGCGTTTGAATCTCCCAGAGTTCCGTAGACACTCAATGACTTTCGTTGTGCGTAGCGCCGTTCTGGCTCTACAGGGGACAGATCGTCATCGGAGCGGTGGCGGCGTTTGGGGTTGTAGTGACGCTCCTGTTCCTGAGTCGTGTTCGGGTCTGGGGCACGGGTCTCATGACATTGCTGTTGGTCAGATGCCGAGCATGCGCGGACGCGGTTATGTTGCCGATTGCCTTATCTGGTCGCTATTCTTTGTATTCGCATCGCTAAGGCTCTTTAGTCTGTTGATGCAACAGGGTAGGGAGCTCGTGTTCTCGTTGAGGCATCAGTCGCGCAGTCGGCCATTGAACGATTGGAGATAGGTGTTTTGATTCGGCCTGCTTTTGCGACGGATCGCCTGCGGCAGGCTGCGACTGTGCGCTAGCCGGTCCAGCACGCGCGCCATGCCATGGCCCGAGATGGTGCGCTCCACCTTGATCGCGACAGCCTCATGCGTTGCGTCGTCCAGGATCACCAAGCGCGTGATGATGGCGAGGCAAGAACGACACGATGTGGTGGCGGACCATCAAACGACGAGAGTCATGATAGTCAGGCGGTGACCAACAGCTTGAGCGACGACACGGTGCACGTCGCCGTGCTGGTGCAGGCGGCGCAGCCCGTCGGCACACGCGAGGTGGTACTGGCGACCGCCAACAAGCCGACCTTGGAAACGGTGCAGAACACGCATAGCAATCTTTAGTCTGTTGATGCAACAGGGTAGGGAGCTCGTGTTCTCGTTGAGGCATCAGTCGCGCAGTCGGCCATTGAACGATTGGAGATAGGTGTTTTGATTCGGCCTGCTTTTGCGACGGATCGCCTGCGGCAGGCTGCGACTGTGCGCTAGCCGGTCCAGCACGCGCGCCATGCCATGGCCCGAGATGGTGCGCTCCACCTTGATCGCGACAGCCTCATGCGTTGCGTCGTCCAGGATCACCAAGCGCGTGATGATGGCGAGGCAAGAACGACACGATGTGGTGGCGGACCATCAAACGACGAGAGTCATGATAGTCAGGCGGTGACCAACAGCTTGAGCGACGACACGGTGCACGTCGCCGTGCTGGTGCAGGCGGCGCAGCCCGTCGGCACACGCGAGGTGGTACTGGCGACCGCCAACAAGCCGACCTTGGAAACGGTGCAGAACACGCATAGCAAAGAGACGACGACAGCCAGGATAAGAAAGAGCGGTGTTTCGGCGCTGGCCGTGCCAGCTGCATCATTGGCGGCAGCAGGCAGGCCAACACGCTCGACACCACGTCAGTGACCCACAAGCGCGCAGCGCTGTGAGCCCCGGAAACGAAAAAACCGCCTCTTGATGGGCGGTTTTCCATATTCCTTCCGTGCTGTAACTTGGAAGTGCAATCAAATCACCATAAATCATTGATTTGATTGGTGGGCGGTACAGGGTTCGAACCTGTGACCCCTACCATGTCAAGGTAGTGCTCTACCGCTGAGCTAACCGCCCCTGTCTGCAACAGCGCACCGTCACAGGGGCGCGCATCTTAGCTCACCTGACGGGCAAGAACAATAGCCTGGGCACGCCTTCGACTAGGCACAGACCTAGCCGACCAGACTGGCATCGCGCAGCTTCTTCATCTGGTCGCGCACGCGCGCGGCATCCTCGAATTCCAGGTCGCGCGCATGCTGGTACATCTTCTGCTCCAGTGCCTTGAGCCGTGTCGCGATCTCCGCTGGCTCAAGCGTGCGATAGTCGAGCGATTCTTCCGCCACACGACGTGCCTTCCCCTTGCCGGGTTTGGCTTCGGCCTCACGCGCGCCCTCCAGGATATCCACGATCGGCCGCGCCACCGACTTGGGAGTGATGCCATGCGCCAGGTTGTACTCCACCTGCTTTTCGCGGCGGCGACCGGTCTCGTCGATTGCCGCCTGCATCGAACGCGTCATCTTGTCCGCATACAAAATGGCCTTGCCGCGTACATTGCGCGCAGCACGGCCAATCGTTTGAATCAGCGAACCGGTGGAACGCAAGAATCCCTCCTTGTCCGCATCCAGGATCGCGACCAGCGATACTTCCGGCATGTCCAGTCCTTCGCGTAGCAGGTTGATGCCGACCAGTACATCGAACTTGCCCAGGCGCAGATCACGGATGATTTCCACACGCTCGACGGTATCGATGTCCGAGTGCAGATAGCGCACCTTCACTCCGTGCTCGCCCAGGTACTCGGTGAGGTTCTCGGACATACGCTTGGTCAGAGTGGTCACCAGCACCCGGTCTCCATCGGCCACGCGCAGGTTGATCTGCGAGAGCAGGTCGTCGACCTGGGTGGCGACCGGACGGATCTCCACCTGCGGATCGATCAACCCGGTCGGCCGCACCACCAACTCTGTGATCTCGCCTGCCGACTCGCGCAACTCGTATGGCCCCGGGGTCGCCGACACATAGATACTGCGCGGTGAACGCGCCTCCCACTCTTCGAAGCGCAGTGGCCGGTTGTCCAGCGCCGACGGCAAACGAAACCCGAACTCGACCAGCGTCTCCTTGCGCGAGCGGTCGCCTTTGTACATCGCGCCGATCTGCGGCACGGTGACATGGGATTCGTCCACGACCAGCAAGGCGTCGGGCGGCAGGTAGTCGAACAGGGTCGGCGGCGGCTCGCCCGCTGCCTTGCCAGTGAGATGGCGCGAGTAGTTTTCGATGCCGTTGCAATAGCCCACCTCGGCCATCATTTCCAGATCGAACTGGGTGCGCTGCGCCAGCCGCTGCGCCTCCACCAGCTTGCTCTGCGCGTATAGCTGTTCGAGCCGTTGTTTGAGCTCAAGCTTGATCGTATCCACCGCGCTGAGCGTGCGCTCGCGGGTGGTCGCATAGTGCGTCTTGGGGTAGATCGTGTAGCGCTGCAGTTTGCGCAGGGTCTCGCCGGTCAGCGGATCGAACAGCGCCAATTGCTCGACGTCACCGTCGAACAGTTCGATTCGCAGCGCCTCGCTGTCGGATTCGGCCGGGAACACGTCGATGACTTCGCCGCGCACACGGAAGCTGCCGCGATGCAGTTCGTACTCGTTGCGGGTGTACTGCAGGTCGGTCAGGTGGCGAATCAGTTGACGCTGCTCGATGTGCTCGCCGATCGACAGAATCAAACGCAACGACAGATAGTCGTCCGGCGCGCCCAGGCCATAGATCGCCGAGACCGTGGCCACCACCAACGCATCGGGGCGCGACAGCAGGGTCTTGGTCGCGGCCAGCCGCATCTGTTCGATGTGTTCGTTGATCGAGCTGTCCTTCTCGATGAAGGTGTCCGAGGACGGCACATACGCCTCGGGCTGGTAGTAGTCGTAGTAGCTGACGAAGTACTCGACCGCATTGTTCGGGAAAAACGCCTTGAATTCGCCGTATAGCTGCGCCGCCAGCGTCTTGTTCGGCGCCATCACCAAGGTCGGCTTCTGGATCGCCTGGACCACATTGGCGATGGTGTAGGTCTTGCCCGAGCCGGTCACACCGAGCAGGGTCTGCTTGGCCAGGCCGGCCTGGAAGCCAGCGACCAGCTTCTCGATCGCTTTTGGCTGGTCGCCTGCTGGCGAATATGGTGAGACGAGCTGAAAACGGTCGGACATGCACACACCTCAAAGGTGGGAGACGGCAATGGGCATCGACTGACCTAGCGCCGAGGGAAGCTCCTACATGGGAACGCAGCCCCCCCTCATTCAAGTCCTGTCACTTGACCATGAGACTGGCAGCCTCGCACGGATAGGAGGGCGATCATGCGCAAAGTATGCAGCAAAGGCTACACATTGCTGGAAGCAATGATCGTGATGGCGCTGATCTGCATCGTCACCGGGATCGGTCTGCCGGGGTTCGGGGACTTGCGGTCGAGCCATCGGGTGAGCGCAACCATCCACCAACTCAGCACTTATTTCGCACTGGCGCGTAACAGCGCCATCAGTTCCGGCATTCCAGTGAGCGTTTGCCCTTCTCGCGGGGACGGCCGCTGTCGCAGCGATAGCGACTGGAGCCAAGGCTGGATGGTGTTCCGCGACCCTGAGCGGCGAGGTCAGCCCGACGCGCCCATCAGCATCCTCAGCCAGGAAACCGCGCCAGCCATCGGCTCGTTGGTGGTGCTATCCAGCCAGGACAGGTCCTTGGTCCGCTTCTTCCCGGACGGACTCAGCAGCGGCAGCAATCTCACGGTCAGGATATGCGAGCGTGGACGGCTACGCGCCAAGGTTGTGGTGAACAACAGTGGCCGGACGCGCTCGGTTAAAGCGAAAGGAGGCCTGCCGTGCCTGGCTCCGGACTGAAAATACAACAGCGGCGATTGCGCGCGGCTGTTGTCATGCCCCCGTTGAAATCCTGCACAGCTGTTAGTTTTCGACGCAGAGATCTGTGAGCGAGGTGATGGACGAAGAGCCTAGTGGGAGACTCGCCAGCGCTGACCTCTGCTCCCGCATTCGGAGGGGTTTGCGCGTGCCGGTGCTCAATACAGAATCCGCGTCCGTAATGTTCCCGCCACCCGTGCCAGTTCCTCCTTCAGCGCCGTGGCCTGTTCCACGCTGGCGGCGATGTCGATCACCACATAGCCGACCTTGGGGTCGGTGCGCAGGAATTGGCCGTCGATGTTGACGTTGTGGCGCGAGAACAGATCGTTGACCTGCGACAGCACGCCCGGCACGTTGCGATGGATGTGCAGCAGACGCAGGCTTTGGTCATGTTCGGGCAGGGTGACCTCGGGGAAGTTCACCGCCGACAAGGTGCTGCCGTTGTCGCTGTAGCGCACCAGTTTGGCCGCCACTTCCACGCCGATGTTGTCTTGCGCTTCCAGCGTGCTGCCGCCCACATGCGGGGTCAGGATCACGTTGTCGTGCGCGGTCAGAGGCGATTCGAACAACTCGCCGTTGCCCTTGGGTTCGACCGGGAACACGTCCACCGCCGCGCCGCCGATGTGGCCGCTGCGCAGCGCCGCGTCCAGCGCATCGATATCGATCACGCTGCCGCGCGAGGCGTTGATCAGGTGCGCACCCGGCTTCATCTGCGCCAGTTGCGCTGCGCCGATCATGTCCTTGGTCGAGGCGAGCTCGGGCACATGCAGAGTGACCACGTCCGCGCGTGCCATCAGGTCGCTCAGGTCGGCCGCCGCCCGTGCATTGCCCAGCGACAGCTTGGTTTCGATATCGTGGAAGATCACCTGCATGCCCAGCGCTTCGGCCAGCACCCCGACCTGGGTGCCGATGTGGCCGTAGCCGACAATGCCCAGCACCTTGCCGCGAGTTTCGTGGCTGCCGGTGGCCGACTTGGACCAGCCGCCGCGATGGCACTCGGCGTTTCTTTGCGGAATGCCGCGTAACAATAGGATCGCCTCGGCGATGACCAGTTCGGCAACGCTGCGGGTATTGGAGTAGGGCGCGTTGAACACTGGAATCCCGGCCAGTTCGGCCGCGTCCAGGTCGACCTGATTGGTCCCGATACAGAAGCAGCCGATCGCGATCAGGCGCTTTGCCTGCGCCAGCACTGGCGCGCTGAGCTGGGTTCGCGAGCGGATACCGACGATATGCGCCTCGGCGATGCGCTGCTTGAGTTCTTCTTCCGGCAGCGACTTGGCGTGCAATTCGATCTGCGAATAGCCGGCGGCGCGGAACGTGTCGATGGCGGTCTGGCTGATGCCTTCGAGCAGCAGTACGCGGATCTCCTGCTTCGGGAACGAGGTTTTCTTGGGCGACATTGCGGCGAGCGGGCCATGGCCAACGGGGCCGGCCACTATGCCAGATGCGCCCGCACTTGGGTGCGTGGCCATTGGCCGCAATGTGGAGCGGCGCAGCGTAAACGTAGCGCCGACAATGGTTTCTCCTGTATCGGTCCGTTGTCACGCACGCTGGACGCAGCGGTGCGACACTGGCACGCTTGAGGGCTTGCTTTCGTTGCCGACTTTTGACCATGACCGACCCGCGCCTGGACGCCCTGGCTCACGCCGTTCCCACCCTACGGCTGAAGACCGATCCTGCCGACCTGGAACACTACGGGCGCGACTGGACCCGGCGCTGGACCCCGGCGCCGTTGGCGATTGCGCTCCCGGCCACGGTGGAGGAGGTGCAGGCGGTGCTGTGCTGGGCCAATGCCCACGCGGTGGCGGTGGTGCCTTCCGGTGGTCGTACCGGCCTGTCCGGTGGTGCGGTGGCCGCGCACGGCGAACTGGTGCTGAGCCTGGAGCGGATGAACAAAGCGCTGGCCTTCGATCCGGTCGATCGCACGTTGACGGTGCAGGCGGGCATGCCGCTGGAGGCGGTACACAATGCCGCACGCGAACATGGCTTGGTGTATCCGGTGGATTTCGCCGCGCGCGGCTCGTGCTCGATCGGCGGCAACATCGCCACCAATGCCGGCGGTATCCGCGTGATCCGTTACGGCAATACCCGCGAGTGGATCGCCGGGCTGAAAGTGGTCACTGGCAGCGGCGAGCTGCTCGATCTCAATCGCGGGTTGATCAAGAATTCCAGCGGCTACGATTTCCGCCAGTTGCTGATTGGCTCGGAAGGCACACTCGGCATCGTGGTCGAGGCGACCTTGCGGCTGACCGATCCGCCGCCGCCCAGCAACGTGATGTTGCTTGCGTTGCCCTCGTTCGAGGTGTTGATGGAGGTGTTCGCCGCGTTCCGTTCTGCGTTGCAGTTGGAGGCGTTCGAATTCTTCACCGACCGCGCGCTGGAGCATGTGCTGGCGCATGGCGCGCAGGCGCCGTTCGACACGCTGTATCCGTACTACGTGGTCACCGAATACGCCAGTGGCGATGAGGCGCGGGAAGCCGCGGCGCTGGGCGCGTTCGAGGCGTGCATGGAGCAGGGCTGGGTCCTGGATGGGGTCATCAGCCAGAGTCAGGCGCAGGCGGCGCAGCTATGGCGCCTGCGCGAGGGCATCACCGAGGCGGTGGCGCGTTACACGCCGTACAAGAACGATGTCTCGGTGCGGATCTCGGCGATGCCGGCGTTCCTGGCGCAGACCCAGGCGCTGCTCGGGCAGGCGTACCCGCAGTTCGACGTGGTCTGGTTCGGCCACATCGGCGATGGCAACCTGCATATCAACGTGCTCAAGCCCGAGGCCACCGCGTCGGCGGATTTCATCGCCGCCTGCGAACACGTCACCAAGCTGCTCGCGCAGGTGCTGGCCGCGCATGGTGGCAGTATTTCCGCCGAGCATGGGATCGGCCTGGTCAAGAAGCCCTATCTGGACAGCACCCGCAGTGCGCAGGAGATTGCGTTGATGCGCGCGGTCAAGCGCGTGTTCGATCCATCCGGTTTGCTCAATCCAGGTAAACTGTTCGATAGTTGAGCGCCCATGCGGCGGCGCGGAACGTGTCGATGGCGGTCTGGCTGATGCCTTCGAGCAGCAGTACGCGGATCTCCTGCTTCGGGAACGAGGTTTTCTTGGGCGACATTGCGGCGAGCGGGCCATGGCCAACGGGGCCGGCCACTATGCCAGATGCGCCCGCACTTGGGTGCGTGGCCATTGGCCGCAATGTGGAGCGGCGCAGCGTAAACGTAGCGCCGACAATGGTTTCTCCTGTATCGGTCCGTTGTCACGCACGCTGGACGCAGCGGTGCGACACTGGCACGCTTGAGGGCTTGCTTTCGTTGCCGACTTTTGACCATGACCGACCCGCGCCTGGACGCCCTGGCTCACGCCGTTCCCACCCTACGGCTGAAGACCGATCCTGCCGACCTGGAACACTACGGGCGCGACTGGACCCGGCGCTGGACCCCGGCGCCGTTGGCGATTGCGCTCCCGGCCACGGTGGAGGAGGTGCAGGCGGTGCTGTGCTGGGCCAATGCCCACGCGGTGGCGGTGGTGCCTTCCGGTGGTCGTACCGGCCTGTCCGGTGGTGCGGTGGCCGCGCACGGCGAACTGGTGCTGAGCCTGGAGCGGATGAACAAAGCGCTGGCCTTCGATCCGGTCGATCGCACGTTGACGGTGCAGGCGGGCATGCCGCTGGAGGCGGTACACAATGCCGCACGCGAACATGGCTTGGTGTATCCGGTGGATTTCGCCGCGCGCGGCTCGTGCTCGATCGGCGGCAACATCGCCACCAATGCCGGCGGTATCCGCGTGATCCGTTACGGCAATACCCGCGAGTGGATCGCCGGGCTGAAAGTGGTCACTGGCAGCGGCGAGCTGCTCGATCTCAATCGCGGGTTGATCAAGAATTCCAGCGGCTACGATTTCCGCCAGTTGCTGATTGGCTCGGAAGGCACACTCGGCATCGTGGTCGAGGCGACCTTGCGGCTGACCGATCCGCCGCCGCCCAGCAACGTGATGTTGCTTGCGTTGCCCTCGTTCGAGGTGTTGATGGAGGTGTTCGCCGCGTTCCGTTCTGCGTTGCAGTTGGAGGCGTTCGAATTCTTCACCGACCGCGCGCTGGAGCATGTGCTGGCGCATGGCGCGCAGGCGCCGTTCGACACGCTGTATCCGTACTACGTGGTCACCGAATACGCCAGTGGCGATGAGGCGCGGGAAGCCGCGGCGCTGGGCGCGTTCGAGGCGTGCATGGAGCAGGGCTGGGTCCTGGATGGGGTCATCAGCCAGAGTCAGGCGCAGGCGGCGCAGCTATGGCGCCTGCGCGAGGGCATCACCGAGGCGGTGGCGCGTTACACGCCGTACAAGAACGATGTCTCGGTGCGGATCTCGGCGATGCCGGCGTTCCTGGCGCAGACCCAGGCGCTGCTCGGGCAGGCGTACCCGCAGTTCGACGTGGTCTGGTTCGGCCACATCGGCGATGGCAACCTGCATATCAACGTGCTCAAGCCCGAGGCCACCGCGTCGGCGGATTTCATCGCCGCCTGCGAACACGTCACCAAGCTGCTCGCGCAGGTGCTGGCCGCGCATGGTGGCAGTATTTCCGCCGAGCATGGGATCGGCCTGGTCAAGAAGCCCTATCTGGACAGCACCCGCAGTGCGCAGGAGATTGCGTTGATGCGCGCGGTCAAGCGCGTGTTCGATCCATCCGGTTTGCTCAATCCAGGTAAACTGTTCGATAGTTGAGCGCCCATGCGGCGTCGCGGCCCGATCACGGGTTCAGCCACTGCTCGCGGTGGATCGCCTGGCGATGTGCTGCGGCCTTGTCCGCGCTCCTCTACACGACATTTTTGTCTGGAACGATTGCGATGACCCGAATGACTGCGCGCTTGACCCTGCTGTTCGCTCTGATCGTGCCCGTGTTCGCGCAGGCGTCCAGCTTCGCCGGCAGCTCGGCTGGTTCCGCATCGGCTGGCTCGGCGGGCAGCTCGGAATCCTCGAACAGCAGTTCGAACCGGAACAACAAGATTGTGCTACAGGCGCGCGATGACGCGGCCGGTTTCGTCGCCAGCGCCGGTCGTATCCGTGGCGCGCAATTGGAGGCGGCGCTGCGTGTGCTGCGCGAGCGCAATCGGCAGGCGCGGCAGGCCAGCGACCTGGAATTGGCGCAGGCGATCCTGGCGCTGTGACACTGCGCCGCCGCGTGGCGCGGTGGCTCGTCCTGGCAGCGCTGGCCTGCGCGGTCCCGGCGCAAGCGGTGCAATTGCAATGCGATGACCAGGGGCTGAGCGCTTCCGAGCGCGCGGCCAGTCGGAGCTTGCTCGATGCCGCGCAGGCACGGCTGCCACCGGCCTGGGCGGCGGCACTGCCTGCCTCTGTGCCGGTACAGTGGCGCGACGATCTACCGCCGCAGGTGCACGGACGCGCCTTGGCACAGAGCGTGCTGTTGAACAAGCAATTGCTGCGCGAATGGATGGCGGCCAATGCCGGCACCGATCCGGCCAGCGATCCGGCACGGCGACCGGCTATGGCCGCGCTGCTGCACGAACTAGCGCATGTTTACGACCATTCCGCAGCCGGCCACTTATCGTCCGATCCGCGCCTGCTGGACTTGGCCGGATGGCAGGTGAGTCCGATGCGCCTGGGCTTGCGCCGCGACCACAACGCCCTCACCGAGCGCAGTCCGGATCGTTACGAGTTGGAATCGCCGGCAGAGTACGTGGCGGTGAATCTGGAACACGTCCTGCTCGATCCGGATTATGTCTGCCGTCGTCCGGCCTTGGCCGACTACTTCGCTCAGCGTCTGGCATGGACGCCGCCGCCGACCCGCTGCGCGCCCGGCCTGACCTTCGTGCAGGACCCGCTGGCCGAGCAGGCGCTGCTGCTGCAAGTGGACCCGGCACGGGTCTATGCGGTGGATTACCTGCTGGCCGAAGGCAATACGCAGCCGATGAGTCGCTGGGGCCACAGCATGCTGCGCCTGGTGATCTGCGCGCCGGGACGGCCGCTCGGGCCGCAATGCCGGCTCGATTTGGCTGACCACGTGGTGCTGTCGTTTCGCGCCTTCGTCAACGATGTGCAGATTTCCAACCTGCGAGGATTGATTGGTTCGTATCCGTCGCGGTTGTTCGTGCTGCCGCTGCATCAAGTGATCGACGACTACACCCAGGTACAACTGCGCGGGCTGCAGTCGCTGCCGTTGAACCTGCGCCGCGATGAGATCGTCGCGTTGCTGGAGCGCGCCGGACAACTGCATTGGAGCTACGACGGTCGCTATTACTTTCTCAGCAACAACTGCGCCGTAGAGACCTACGCCTTGCTGCACGATGCGGTACCGCGATTAGCCGCCGCGCACTTGTCCGGCATCACACCGACCGGCCTGCGTCAGCGCCTGCTGCGCGCTGGTATCGCCGATGCCTCGGTGTTGGAGAGCAACGCGGCGGCGGTGCGGCAGGGGTATTACTTCCCGGCGGCGAGCGCGTATTTCGCCGAGATGTTCGCGGTGGCGCGTGCGGGTCTGGCGTTGCCGGCACGCGATGTCAATGCTTGGCTGGATCTGCCGGCCGCGCAGCGTGCGCCTTGGCTGCAACGCGGCGATCTGCGCGCCAGTGCGGCGTTGTTGCTGCTGGAGAATGCCGCCCGCTTGCGTGCCGAGATGCGCGCTCGCGACGCGCTGAAGCGGCGTTATCTGCGCGCGTCGTCCTGGTTTGCGCCGGTGCGTCCTGGCAACAGCTTCGATCCCCTCGGCGATACCCGCGAGGCGGCCGCGGCGGTACGCGCGGTGCTCGCGCAGCAGGGGTTGTTGAGTCAACCGTCCAGTTTGTTGCAGGGTCAGCCGGGCTACGGCCTGCCGCAGGCACAGGAGCGTGCCTGGCTGCAGGAGCGCAGTCAGGCGTGGATCACCGCGCTGCGCGCCGACGGCACCGCACTGCGCAAACGCCTGCGTGATCTGTTGCCGTCGCCGTTGCAGGCGGAGCTGGAGCAGCTCGACACGAATCTGGCGACGCTGGGGGCGCGTCTGCGCACGCTCAACCGCGAGGGCGGCGGGCTGCAATTGAATACATCCTCGCAGTTGTCACTGCCGTCAGTGCAGTGAGCGGCAGGTCGATCCAAGGTGGCTGCCATCGCGCGGTGTGGTCGCGCAGGTGTCGTTGTCGCCGCCGCGCGGTGGTGCTCAGTCCGCGCGGCCTGCGAACTCGCCGGTCGTGGTGTTGACCAGCACGCGTTCGCCGTTGCCGATGTACTCCGGCACCATGATCTCGATGCCGGTGTTGAGTTTGGCCGGTTTGGGCCGCTTGGTCGCGGTACCGCCCTTGAGCTCCGGCGGCGTTTCGACCACTTCC
This sequence comes from Xanthomonas sp. MUS 060, assembly GCF_000963215.1. Classification (NCBI taxonomy): domain Bacteria; kingdom Pseudomonadati; phylum Pseudomonadota; class Gammaproteobacteria; order Lysobacterales; family Lysobacteraceae; genus Xanthomonas; species Xanthomonas sp. MUS 060. Next base: position 25,085 of record NZ_JZIM01000023.1, on the reverse strand, counting down.
AGGGTGACGCTCTGCGGCAGTTGGATCGCCACCGGCTGGTCGTCGATGACCTGCACGTAGATGCCGCTGAGACCGTCGGTGATGTAGCCGGCGTCGTTGCCGATGGCGTCGGCGTCCAGCGTGTAGGGCGTGTAGTCCTCGTCGTCGAGGAACACGAACGCCTCGCCGTCCTTGTAGGAGAAGCTGGCCTGACGGCGCATCAATTCGACCTCGCGCAGGTCGTCGTCGCCGTCGAAACTGGCGTCGAGTTTGTTGCCGCCGGGCACGCTGTACATGACGAAGCGGAAGCGCACGTTGCCGCCACGCCCCTGCGGCGAGCTGCGCTCGATGTCGCGGATCTGGTACACGCTGTTGTTGTATTCGACGACGTTGCCTTTCTTGATTTCGTTGACTTTCATGGGGGCACAGTATGTGGGTGGAGGCGAAGAGGGGCTGCGCGACAGCGGCCCATGGGCCGATGTCGCGCTTACTTGGGGGCCAGGCGTACCGCACCGTCCAGGCGGATCACTTCGCCATTGAGGTAGCGGTTGCGCAGCAGGAACATCACCGTGTCGGCGAATTCCTCCGGCTGGCCGAGGCGCGAAGGATACGGGATCGCGGCGGCCAGCGACTGCTGCACGGCCTCGGGCATGCCATCGACCATCGGTGTCCAGAAGATGCCCGGGGCGACGGTGTTGACGCGGATACCGAAGCGCGCCAGTTCGCGTGCCATCGGCAGCGTCATCGCCACCACGCCGCCCTTGGACGCGGCATACGCCGCCTGGCCGATCTGGCCTTCGTAGGCGGCGATGCTGGCGGTGTTGACGATCGCACCGCGCTCGCCATCCTCGCCAGCCGCGTTGTGCTGCATCAGGTTCGCCGCCGCTTTGGCGACGTTGAAACTGCCGACGAGATTGACCATCACCGTGTGCTGGAACGAGGCCAGCGCCATCGGCGCTTCCTTGCCGAGGATGCGGCCTGCGCCGAGGATGCCGGCACAGTTGATCGCGGTGTTGAGGCCGCCGAGGAACTGCTGTGCGGTATCCAACTGTGCCGCCACTTGGGCCTCGTTGCTGACGTCGGTGCGCAGGTAGCAGGCATGGTGCTTGCCCAGCGCGGTAATCGCGGCGGCGCCCTTGTCGTCGTTCAGATCCAACAGCGCCACTTTGCCACCCTCGGCGACGATGCGCTGCGCCACGGCCAGTCCAAGGCCGGACACGCCGCCGGTGACCACGGCGCGCAGATCGGCAAGTTGCATGGAGATTTCCTTAGCTGACGCGGGCGTCGAGGAACACGAACGCCTCGCCGTCCTTGTAGGAGAAGCTGGCCTGACGGCGCATCAATTCGACCTCGCGCAGGTCGTCGTCGCCGTCGAAACTGGCGTCGAGTTTGTTGCCGCCGGGCACGCTGTACATGACGAAGCGGAAGCGCACGTTGCCGCCACGCCCCTGCGGCGAGCTGCGCTCGATGTCGCGGATCTGGTACACGCTGTTGTTGTATTCGACGACGTTGCCTTTCTTGATTTCGTTGACTTTCATGGGGGCACAGTATGTGGGTGGAGGCGAAGAGGGGCTGCGCGACAGCGGCCCATGGGCCGATGTCGCGCTTACTTGGGGGCCAGGCGTACCGCACCGTCCAGGCGGATCACTTCGCCATTGAGGTAGCGGTTGCGCAGCAGGAACATCACCGTGTCGGCGAATTCCTCCGGCTGGCCGAGGCGCGAAGGATACGGGATCGCGGCGGCCAGCGACTGCTGCACGGCCTCGGGCATGCCATCGACCATCGGTGTCCAGAAGATGCCCGGGGCGACGGTGTTGACGCGGATACCGAAGCGCGCCAGTTCGCGTGCCATCGGCAGCGTCATCGCCACCACGCCGCCCTTGGACGCGGCATACGCCGCCTGGCCGATCTGGCCTTCGTAGGCGGCGATGCTGGCGGTGTTGACGATCGCACCGCGCTCGCCATCCTCGCCAGCCGCGTTGTGCTGCATCAGGTTCGCCGCCGCTTTGGCGACGTTGAAACTGCCGACGAGATTGACCATCACCGTGTGCTGGAACGAGGCCAGCGCCATCGGCGCTTCCTTGCCGAGGATGCGGCCTGCGCCGAGGATGCCGGCACAGTTGATCGCGGTGTTGAGGCCGCCGAGGAACTGCTGTGCGGTATCCAACTGTGCCGCCACTTGGGCCTCGTTGCTGACGTCGGTGCGCAGGTAGCAGGCATGGTGCTTGCCCAGCGCGGTAATCGCGGCGGCGCCCTTGTCGTCGTTCAGATCCAACAGCGCCACTTTGCCACCCTCGGCGACGATGCGCTGCGCCACGGCCAGTCCAAGGCCGGACACGCCGCCGGTGACCACGGCGCGCAGATCGGCAAGTTGCATGGAGATTTCCTTAGCTGACGCGGGAAAACCGCAGTTTAGCCGGGAGCGGCCATGTGGCGCATGTGGGGTTACGGTGCTGGCGTCGTCGTGTCCTGGTCCGCTGCCAGCGCCTGACCGACCTTGCTGCCGGTGGGCCGGTTCAGTCGATGCGCCAGCCAGCGCCCGGTCGCGGCCAGTGCCGATAGATCGATGCCGGTCTGCACGCCGTTGCCATGCAACAGGTAGACCACGTCCTCGCTGGCCACGTTGCCGCTGGCGCCCTTGGCGTAGGGGCAGCCGCCAGCGCCGGACACCGCCGCATCGACCACGCGCACTCCCTCGTCCAGGCACGCGGCGATGTTGGCCAATGCCTGGCCGTAGGTATCGTGGAAGTGCACCGCCAACGCCGCCATCGGCACCTCGCTGGCGACCGCGCGCAGCATCGCCCGTGCCTTGGCCGGCGTGCCGATCCCGATGGTGTCGCCCAGCGAGATTTCGTAGCACCCCATCGCGTGCAGGCGTTGCGCCACCCGCACCACGTCGGTCAACGGGACTGCGCCCTGGTAAGGGCAGCCGAGCACGGTGGAAACATAACCGCGCACCTTGACCCCGTCCGCTGCGGCACGCGCCAGTACCGGTGCGAAGCGCGCCAGCGACGCATCGATGCCGGTATTGGTATTGGTGCGGTTGAAGGTTTCCGAGGCTGCGGTGAACACCGCCACTTCGCGCACGCCCACCGCGATGGCGCGCTCGTAGCCCTGTAGATTGGGTACCAGCACGGGATAGTCCACGCCTGGCGTCGGCACGATGCCGGCGTAGACCTGCGCTGCGTCGGCCAGTTGCGGCACCCATTTCGGGCTGACGAAGCTGGTTGCCTCGATGCTCGGCAGGCCGGTGCGAGACAACCTGGCGATCAACTCGATTTTGTCGACGGTGGCGACCCAGGTCTTCTCGTTCTGCAGGCCGTCGCGCGGGCCGACTTCCACCACGCGCACGATATCGCTCATGGCTGCCGCTCCGGCAGATACCGCGCTGGAGAGGCGAGCGTGGCAGGCATGGCTCGGATCACGGCGACTGCTGATTCACATCGCCACCAGCAGCGGCACGGGTGGCTCGCCAGCGGGGCTGGCCTGCTGCTGGTCGACGCGGATACGGCGCGCTCTGGTGGCATGTCAGCTCTGGCCGATCCAGCGCGGAGTGCGCTTTTCGAGGAATGCGCCGAGGCCTTCCTGCCCTTCGGGCGAGACCCGCAACTGCGCGATCAGCGTGGCATTGGCCTGGTCCAGCGCATCGCGTTCGCCACCGGCGGCGACGCGCCGCACCAGGGTCTTGGCGGCGGCGGCGGCCAGCGGCCCGGCCTGGCCCAGCAGCGCCACCTGCTGTTGCACCGCTGCGTCCAGCGCCTGCGGTGCCACCACCTCGTGGACCAGGCCGATCTGCGCGGCGGTGGTGGCGTCGAACGGCTCGGCACTGGCGAACCAGCGCCGCGCCTGGCGTGCGCCGATGGCGGCGATCACGTAGGGCGAGATCACCGCTGGCAGCAGGCCCAGGCGACTTTCGCTGAGTGCGAAGCGCGCATCGGTGGACGCCACCGCGATGTCGCAGCATGCGATCAACCCTACCGCGCCGCCGAACGCGGCGCCGTGGACACGCGCGACGGTGGGCTTGGGCAGTTCGTCGAGCACGCGCATCAAGCGCGCCAGGGCCATCGCGTCGTCGTGATTGTCCTGCGCGCTGGCGGCGGCCATCGCGCGCATCCATTGCAGGTCGGCGCCGGCCGAGAATGCGCTGCCGGTGCCGCCCAGGACCACGATCTGGATCAGTGGATCGACCGCGATCTGTTGCAGCGCGTCGGTGAGTTGCGCGATCAAGGCGACGTCGAAGGCGTTGCGCAGTGCGGGGCGGTTCAACTGCAGCGCCAGGACCTTGCCCGATCGTTCCAGCAGCAGTGCATCGCTCATCGATGGATCTCGTGTGGAAAGGGAATGGCCGCCATTGCGCGATCATATCCGGCTGCGCCGCGACCGCCATGGATGCGGCGTTGCGATGCTATAATTGATAATCATTCCTATCGACAGAACGTGTTGTGACCTTGTCCGATATGCCTTTGCGTAGCAGCGCCCTGGTGGAAGCCGTGCACGAGCGCCAGCCCAACGACGCCATTGCGCGGCGTCTGCGCGAGCTGGGGTTCGTCGCCGGCGAGCAGGTGCAAGTGCTGACCAGTGGGCCGATCGGGGGGGAGCCACTGTTGGTGCAGGTGGGCTATACGCGGTTTGCGCTGCGCCGCAGTGAAGCGGCGCGGGTGCAGGTCAGTCCGCTGGCCGAGGGGCGGCCATGAAGGAGGCGCTTGCGCCGCTGCGTCTGGCTTTGGTCGGCAACCCGAATTGCGGCAAGACTGCATTGTTCAATCAGTTGACCGGTAGCAGGCAGAAAATCGCCAACTATGCCGGCGTTACCGTCGAGCGCAAGGAGGGGCGCTTGCGTGCGCCATCCGGACGTGAGTTCGCGGTGCTGGATCTGCCCGGCGCCTACAGCCTGCAACCGGCCAGTGTCGATGAAGCCATCACCCGCGATCTGTGCCGTGGCTTTTACCCAGGCGAGCCGGCGCCGGATGTGCTGGTGTGCGTGGTCGATGCGACCAACCTGCGCCTGCACTTGCGTTTCGCATTGGAATTGCGCGCGCTGGGCAAGCCGATGCTGGTGGCGCTGAACATGGTCGACGCCGCGCAGCGCCGTGGTATCGGCATCGACCGCCAGGCACTGGAGCAGGCGCTGGGCGTGCCGGTGATCGAAACCGTGGCGGTGCGTCGCCACGGCGCACGTGCGTTGGTCCAATACCTGGATACGCTGGCACCGGCGTTGCCGCCCGTGGTGGCGTCGGTCGATGCGCGCGGCGACGATCACGATCAGGTGCGCAGCATCCTTGCGCGTGCGGTGACGATGCCCAGCCGCACGGCGCGTATCGACGACGCGCTGGATCGCTGGCTGCTGCATCCGGTCGTCGGGTTGCTGACCTTGGTACTGGTGATGTTCCTGATCTTCCAGGCGGTGTTCGCTTGGGCCAGGCCGCTGATGGACCTGATCGAAGACGCCAGCAATGCACTCGGCGCCTGGGTGGGCGCGGCCATGCCGGCCGGGCCGCTGAACAGCTTGGTGGTGGATGGCGTCATCGCCGGGATAGGCGGCGTGGTGGTGTTTTTGCCGCAGATCCTGATCTTGTGCGGCTTCATTTTGGTGCTGGAAGAATCCGGCTACTTGCCGCGCGCGGCGTTTTTGCTCGATCGCATGATGTCGGCGGCGGGATTGTCCGGACGCTCGTTCATCCCGCTGCTTTCAAGTTTCGCCTGCGCGGTGCCGGGCATCATGTCCACGCGCAGTATCCAGGACCCGCGCGACCGCCTGGCCACCATTCTCGTGGCGCCATTGATGACCTGCTCGGCGCGGCTGCCGGTGTACACGCTGCTGATCGCCGCGTTCGTGCCGCAACAGCAGGTCTGGGGGGTGTTCAATCGGCAGGGGTTGGTGCTGTTCGGCTTGTACGTGGCCGCCATCCTCAGTGGTCTGGGAGTCTCCTGGGCGATGAAGAAATGGCGCCGCGATAGGGGCGAGCATCCGCTGTTGCTGGAGCTGCCTTCGTACCGCGTTCCGCGCCTGCGCGACCTGGGGCTGGGTCTGTGGGAGCGTGCGGCGATCTTTCTCAAGCGCGTGGGCGGCATCATCCTGGCGCTGACCATCCTGCTGTGGTTTCTATTGAATTTCCCGGCAGCACCGGCCAATGCGACCATGCCGATGATCGATTACAGCTTCGCCGGGCGCATCGGCCATGCGATGGCCGTGGTGTTCGCGCCGCTGGGCTTCAATTGGCAGATCTGTATCGCGCTGATCCCGGGGCTGGCCGCACGCGAGGTGGCGGTGTCGTCGCTGGCGACGGTGTATGCGTTGTCCGCCAGCGACGACGCTGCCGCCGCGCAGGCGCTGGCGCCGTTGATCGGCAATGGCTGGTCGCTGGCCACCGCGTTATCCCTGTTGGCCTGGTACATCTACGCGCCGATGTGCATTTCCACCCTGGCCACGATCAAGCGTGAGACCAATTCGTGGAAGCAGATGAGCGTTGCCGCGTGCTACCTGTTCGCGCTGGCCTACCTGGCCTCGCTCATCACCTACCAGGTTGCGCTGGCGCTGGGAGCGGGTTGAGATGAGCGCTTCGTTGCTGCTGCAGTATCTGTTGATCGCGCTGGCGGTGCTGGTGAGTGCCTGGGTGGTATTGAAGAAACAATTCCCCGGCAGCGTGCGTTGGTTGCGCAGTGCGCTGGCGCGGGTATTGCTGCGGCCGGCTCGCCCGGTTTGGTTGCAGTCTTTGGGGCGGGCGATCGCACCGCCGCCCAGCGTTGGCCCGGGGGGATGTGGCGGTTGCGATAACTGCGGTCCCGCGCCACCGCGTCGACATTGAGACCCGCTGCGTCGGTCAACGGCGTGTCATGTGCAGACGCGCCCGTCTGTGCGGGGCGATGCGATGTCGATGACGGCGTTCTGCATCCTTCATCCATCGTTGCGTGCGCGGTGCGCTGGTCGGCGTTTCGCGTCGGATGCGATGGTTTTTGATTTTCCCCCTGTTGTGTTGTCCTGCAAACCGCTAGCCTTGGCGGATGACGACTTCTCCGTTGCGTGTGTTGATTCATGGTGCGTCTGGCCGCATGGGCCAGGCGTTGTTGCGTCTGGCGGCGCAGGATACGGCGGTACAGGTGGTGGCTGCGGTGCTACGGCGAACACCGGCGCAGCGAGTGATCGATGGCGTGCCGTACTTCGCCGCTGCCGAACTCAATGGCGTGCCCGAGTTCGATGTGGCGATCGATTTCAGCCTGCCGGAGGGCTTTGATCCGGTCCTGGCACTGTGCGTGGCGCGTGGCGCGGCGCTGGTGTCGGGGACCACCGGCCTGGACGCGACACAGCGGCAGGCGTTGGCGGCCGCCGCCGAGCGCATCGCGCTGATCTGGGCGTCGAACTTCAGCCTTGGCGTTGCGGTGTTGAACGAACTGGTGGAGCGTGCCGCCGCGGCGTTGCCCGGCTGGGATTGCGATATCGTCGAATCCCATCATGTGCATAAACAGGATGCACCTTCAGGCACCGCGCTCACCCTGGGCGAGGCAGCCGCACACGGCGGTGCGACCCCGCGCTATGCCAGCCTGCGCGCCGGCGACATCGTCGGTGAGCATCTGGTGCAGTTCACCGGCCTTGGCGAGCGGGTGGAGCTGCTGCACCGTGCGACTAATCGCGACATCTTCGCCCGTGGCGCGTTACATGCCGCCACACGCCTGCCGGGACGCGCGCCGGCGGCCTACCGATTGCGCGACTTGCTCGACTGAACGACGTTTTGACACAAACGGCTGGCGCGGACCGTCGCGCGCCGGTAGAATTCTTCCTCGCCTGTTACCCATCGCCACGAACCCGGAGAAGCGCCGCGTTCGCGGTTTCTTGCAGCCGCAAGTTTTGATGGGGCAGGGTTCCTCTTTTCCCCCAAGGCGAACCTCGTGACTCAACCCGCAATCCTTGTCCTTGAAGACGGCACCGTGTTCGAGGGCATTGCCGTAGGTGCCACTGGCCTGTCTGTCGGCGAAGTGGTGTTCAACACCGCCATGACCGGTTACCAGGAGATCGTGACCGATCCGTCGTATGCGCGCCAATTGGTCACGCTGACGTATCCCCATATCGGCAACACCGGTTGCACCGAGCAGGACGACGAGGCCGCTCACGTCTGGTCGGCTGGCCTGATCGTGCGCGATGTACCACGTCGTCCCAGCAACTGGCGCAGCCAGGTGGCGTTGCCGCAGTGGCTGGCGCAGCGCGGCGTGGTCGCTATTGCCGGTATCGACACCCGCAAGCTGACCCGTATCCTGCGCGAGAAGGGTGCGCAGAACGGCGCGCTGATGGCCGGTGCGGTGAATGTGGACGCCGCGTTGGAGGCGGCGCGCAGCTTCCCTGGGCTCAAGGGCATGGATCTGGCCAAGGTGGTGTCCACCGATCAACCTTATGCGTGGCGCGAGGGCCAGCTCGATCTGGACCGCAACGTCTTCGTTCAAGCCGAGCCGAAGTTCAAGGTGGTGGCTTACGACTACGGGGTCAAGCGCAACATCTTGCGCATGCTCGCCGAGCGCGGTTGCGAGGTCACCGTGGTGCCGGCGCAGACGCCGGTCGCCGAGGTGTTGGCGATGCAGCCCGACGGCGTGTTTTTGTCTAACGGCCCTGGCGATCCCGCGCCGTGCGATTACGCGATCGCCGCGATCAAAGAGCTGCTTGCACGCAAGATACCGACCTTCGGCATCTGCCTGGGCCACCAACTGCTGGCGTTGGCGGCTGGTGCGCAGACCTTGAAGATGGGGCACGGCCACCATGGCGCCAACCATCCGGTGCAGGATCTGGACAGTGGGCAGGTGATGATCACCTCGCAGAACCATGGTTTCGCGGTCGATGAGGCCTCGCTGCCTGCGCATGTTCGGGTCACCCATCGTTCGCTGTTCGACGGTACCAACCAAGGAATCGAGCTGACCGATGCTCCGGCCTTCGGCTTCCAGGGCCATCCGGAAGCCTCGCCGGGTCCACGCGATGTGGCGCCGTTGTTCGATCGTTTCACTGCGCTGATGGCTGCCGCCGCCTGATGGCCGCGGCGCCGGTTGTGCCGTTGCCGAGTGACTGCTGGCGTCATCAGATCACCTGGCGGGCCCCCGTGGCGCGTCAGGACCGCCTTTACTGAGAATCCCCATGCCAAAGCGCACCGACCTCCAAACCATCCTCATCATCGGCGCCGGCCCGATCGTCATCGGTCAAGCCTGCGAATTCGATTACTCCGGCGCGCAGGCGTGCAAGGCGCTGCGCGACGAGGGCTATCGCGTGGTGCTGGTCAACAGCAACCCCGCCACCATCATGACCGACCCGAACATGGCCGATGCCGTGTATATCGAGCCGATCAACTGGCAGACGGTCGAGAAGATCATCGCCAAGGAAAAACCCGATGCCCTACTGCCGACCATGGGCGGGCAGACCGCGCTGAACTGCGCACTGGACCTGGCCGACCACGGTGTGCTGGAAAAGTATGGCGTCGAACTGATCGGCGCCAAACGCGAGGCCATCCGCATGGCCGAGGATCGCGAACTATTCCGCGTGGCGATGGGCGAAATCGGCCTGGAGTGCCCCAAGGCAGCGGTGGCACGCACGCTGGAACAAGCGCTGGAGATTCAGACCAGGGTGGGCTACCCGACCATCATCCGGCCCAGTTTCACCCTCGGCGGCAGCGGCGGCGGCATCGCCTACAATCGCGAGGAGCTGATCGAGATCGTCGGTCGCGGCCTGGAGTTGTCGCCGACCAGCGAGGTGCTGGTCGAAGAATCGGTGCTCGGCTGGAAGGAGTTCGAGATGGAAGTGGTCCGCGACACCGCGGATAACTGCATCATCGTCTGCGCCATCGAGAACCTCGATCCGATGGGCGTGCACACCGGCGACTCGATCACCGTGGCACCGGCACAGACCCTGACCGACAAGGAATACCAGCGCCTGCGCGATGCGTCCATCGCGGTGCTGCGCAAGATCGGCGTGGATACCGGCGGCTCCAACGTGCAGTTCGGTATCAACCCGCAGACGGGGCGCGTGGTGGTGATCGAGATGAATCCACGCGTGTCGCGTTCCTCGGCGCTGGCATCCAAGGCCACCGGCTTCCCGATCGCCAAGGTCGCGGCCAAGTTGGCGGTGGGCTATACCCTGGACGAATTGAAGAACGAGATCACCGGCGGCTTGACCCCGGCCTCGTTCGAGCCGGCGATCGACTATGTCGTCACCAAGATCCCGCGTTTTGCGTTCGAGAAATTCCCGCAGGCCGATGCGCGCCTGACCACGCAGATGAAATCGGTGGGCGAGGTGATGGCGATGGGCCGCACCTTCTCCGAGTCGCTGCAGAAGGCGCTGCGTGGCCTGGAGACCGGCAAGATCGGGCTGGACCCGACCGGCCTGGATCTGTGCAACGAGGACGATCTGGCTACGCTCAGGCGCGAGTTGAAAGCCCCCGGCCCGGAGCGCCTGTTCTACGTCGCCGATGCGTTCCGTGCCGGCATGAGCGTGGAGCAGGTGCATGCGCTGTCGTTCATCGACCCATGGTTCCTGGACCAGATGGAGGAGTTGATCGCGCAGGAGAAGCAAGTGGCTGCCGAGGGGTTGGATGCGCTCGACGCCGCGCGGCTGCGCGTGCTCAAGCGCGCCGGTTTCTCCGATGCGCGCCTGGCGCAATTGACCGATACCAACGAGGCCGCGATCCGCGCCTTGCGCCGCGCACACAAAGTGCGTCCGGTGTACAAGCGGGTGGACTCGTGCGCGGCCGAATTCGCTACCAGCACCGCCTACCTGTACTCGACCTACGAGGACGAGTGCGAGGCCGCGCCGAGTGACCGCGACAAGATCATGATTCTGGGTGGTGGCCCCAATCGCATCGGCCAGGGGATCGAGTTCGACTACTGCTGCGTGCACGCGGCGCTGGCGCTGCGCGAGGATGGCTACGAGACCATCATGGTCAACTGCAATCCGGAGACGGTGTCCACCGACTACGACACCTCCGATCGCCTGTACTTCGAGCCACTGACGCTGGAAGACGTGTTGGAGATTGTCGACCTGGAGCAACCCAAGGGCGTGATCGTGCAGTACGGCGGACAGACTCCGCTGAAATTGGCGCGCGCGCTGGAAGCCAACGGCGTGCCGGTGATCGGCACCACGCCCGATTCGATCGACCTGGCCGAGGACCGCGAGCGCTTCCAGCAATTGGTCGACAAACTCGGTTTGAAGCAGCCGCCCAATCGCATTGCCCGCAACGCCGAAGAGGCGCTGGTGCTGGCGCGGGAGATCGGCTACCCGCTGGTGGTGCGCCCGAGCTACGTGCTCGGCGGTCGCGCGATGGAGATCGTGTACGGCGAGTCCGACCTGGCGCGCTATGTCCGCGATGCGGTCAAGGTCTCCAACGAGTCGCCGGTGCTGCTGGATCGCTTCCTCGACAACGCGGTGGAAGTGGACGTGGACATCATCGCCGACAAGGACGGCAAGGTCTTGATCGGCGGGGTCATGGAGCATATCGAGGAGGCGGGCGTGCATTCCGGCGATTCCTCCTGCTCGCTGCCGCCGTACTCGCTGTCGCCGGCCACCCAGGCCGAATTGCGTCGTCAGGTGGTCGAATTGGCCAAGGCGTTGCATGTGGTCGGGCTGATGAACACCCAGTTCGCGGTGCAGGTCAACGATAGCGGCGACGATATCGTGTACCTGCTGGAAGTGAACCCGCGCGCCTCGCGCACCGTGCCGTTCGTGTCCAAAGCCATCGGTGTGCCGCTGGCCAAGATCGCCGCGCGCTGCATGGCCGGCAAGACCCTGGCCGAACAAGGCGCGCTGAAGGAAATCGTGCCCGACTACTACTCGGTGAAGGAAGCGATTTTCCCGTTCGCCAAGTTCCAGGGCGTGGACCCGATCCTCGGCCCGGAGATGCGCTCCACCGGCGAGGTGATGGGCGTGGGCCGCAGCTTCAGCGCCGCGTTCGCGCGTGCGCAGGAAGCCGGTGGGATCAAGGCGCCGCCGTTGGGCAAGGCGTTCGTCTCGGTGCGCGATCCGGACAAGCAGCGCGTGCTGCCGGTAGCGCAGGCGCTGGTCGAACGCGGCTATACCCTGGTCGCCACCCGCGGCACCTGCGCCTGGCTGCAGCAGAACGGGCTGCAGTGCGAACAGATCAACAAAGTCGCCGAGGGGCGTCCGCACATCGTCGATCTGATCAAGAACGGCGAAATCGTGTATATCGTCAATACCACCGAGGGCCGGCCGGCGATTTCCGACTCGTTCTCGATCCGACGCGAAGCGCTGCAACATCGCGTCACCTATTCCACCACGGTCGCTGGCGCGCGTGCGCTGGTGCAGTCATTGGAATTCCGCGGCACCGGCCCGGTCTGGGCGCTGCAGGAACTGCATAAGGAGTTGGACGCGTGAGAGCCCCGATCACCCTGCAAGGCGCGCAGCGCCTGCGCGAAGAACTGGATCACCTGAAATCGGTCAAGCGCCCGGAAATCATCACCGCCATTGCTGAGGCGCGTGCACATGGCGATCTCAAGGAAAACGCCGAGTACCACGCCGCGCGCGAGCAGCAAGGTTTCATCGAAGGTCGCATCAAGCAGTTGGAGAGCGAGCTGTCGCATGCCGAGGTCATCGACATCAGCAAGCTGGCGGTCGGCAGCAAGGTCGTGTTCGGTGCCACCGTGACCCTGGCCGACGTGGAGACCGACGAAGAAAAACGCTATCAGTTGGTCGGCGATCTGGAAGCGGACATCAAGCTGGGCTTGATCGCGATCTCCTCGCCGCTGGCGCGCGCACTGATCGGCAAGATGGAAGGTGATAGCGTCGGGATCGATGCGCCGGCCGGGCATCGCGAGTACGAAATCGTCAGCGTCCAATATCTGGGCTGACGCCATGGCGGTCGCCAGTGTGCTGTTGCCGGAGCGGAGCCGTTTGGCCGGCGTCGTCCTCGTCGGCGAGATGGCGCGCGCCTTCGGGCGCGCCGACCGCGAGCAGTGGCAACCCGGCAGCGAAGCACAGCTGCGCCGCCATTTCGCCTTGCCGATGGACTCCTGGCCGGTTGCCGCATTGACCCGGCAACGCGATGCCGGTGACGCTGGCGACAGCCTGTGGTTGCGTGCCGACCCCGCCTATGTGGTGCCGGATATGCAGGGCGCGCGGTTGATGGCGCATGGCGACATGCTCCCTATCGACGCAGTGGACCTGGACGCGCTGTTGCCGGCTTTGCGGGACTTGTTCGCCGAGGGCGGGCTGGCGTTGGATGCACCCGATCCCACGCGCTGGTATCTGCGCGTGCCGCCTGGGCACACACTGCCTGCGTTCGCCGCGCCAGCGCAGGTGCTGGGGGCGGATCTATTCGATCATCTGCCGCAGGGCGAGGACGCACGCCGCTGGCGCGCCTTGTTGACCGATGCGCAGGTGCTGCTGCATCAACATCCCTGGAACCGCGAACGGGCCGCCCGTGGCCAGCCGGCGATCAATTCGCTGTGGCTCTGGGGCGGTGGCGCGTTGCCGGCCACCGTCGCCACCGCGCACGCGCAAGTGCGCAGCCGCGATTCGCTGTTGTGCGCGCTGGCCCAGGCGGCCGGGATCGACGCCGAGCAGGCGCAAGCCTCGCGCGTTGATGCGTTGATCGACCTGCGCCAGTTGCGCGCGCCGGAGCAATTTGTCGGCGAGCTGATGCAGCCGCTGCTGCAGGCGCTGCGCGAGGGCGAATTGCAACAGTTACTGCTGGATTTCGAGGACGGCACCTGCTTGCGTATCACCGGCGCGCAACGTTGGCGTCTGTGGAGGCGTCCGCTGGCACGTCTGCACGCATGAACCCGGCGTTGCGCATCACCCGGCGGCCGGTCGCGGTCGCGGACGGGCAATGGAGCGATGCCACCCTGCCGCTGTTGCGCCGCATCTATGCCGCGCGTGGCGCGCACGACACGCTGCTGGCGCAACCGAAACTCGCGCAATTACTGCCGCCGGATACCTTGAGCGGCATCGACGCGGCAGTCGCCCTGCTGGCCGAGGCGATCATGGCCGGGCAGCGTATTTTGGTGGTCGGCGATTTCGATTGCGACGGTGCCACTGCCTGTGCGGTGGCCGTGCGCGGGCTACGCCTGCTCGGGGCCAAGCAGGTGCTGCATGCGGTTCCCAATCGCATGGTGCATGGCTATGGGTTGTCCCCTGCGTTGGTGGCCGAATTGGCCCCGCTGCAGCCGGACCTGCTGGTCACGGTCGATCACGGCATCGCCTGTCATGCGGGTGTCGCCGCGGCCAAGGCGCTGGGCTGGCGGGTATTGGTCACGGATCATCATCTCCCGGGGCTGACGCTGCCGCTCGCCGACGCCATTGTCGATCCCAATCTGGCCGGCGATGCCTTTCCCAGCAAGATGCTCGCGGGCGTCGGAGTGATCTTCTACGTACTGCTGGCGTTGCGTCGGTATCTGCGCGAGCGTGGCGCATCCGCGACCACGGCAGTGCCGGATCTGGGCGTGCTGCTGGATCTGGTCGCGGTCGGTACCGTGGCCGATCTGGTGCCGTTGGACGTGAACAACCGTGCGTTGGTGTCGGCCGGGTTGCGCCGATTGCAGCGCGGCGAGGGCTGTCTCGGCCTGCGTGCGCTGATCGAAGTCAGTGGCCGCGATCCGGCGCGGCTCAGCGCCAGCGACATCGGCTTCGCGCTGGCGCCGCGGCTCAACGCCGCCGGCCGCCTGGAAGACATGGCGTTGGGCATCGAGTTGCTGCTGTGCGAGGACTGGTCACAGGCGCGGTCGATCGCCGCGACGCTGGAGGAGATCAACGCCGAGCGCCGCGCGGTGCAGCAGCAGATGACCGACGCGGCCGAGGCGGTGGTGGCGCAGGCGTTGCTGGCCGCGCCCGAGCAGCCGCCGGTGGCGGTATGCCTGTTCGATCCGCACTGGCATCCGGGGGTGATCGGTCTGGTCGCGTCGAAGATGAAGGACCGTCTGCACCGTCCGGTGATCGCCTTCGCCCCCGCCGAGCCTGGCAGCGACCAGTTGCGCGGCTCGGCGCGCTCGATCCCCGGCTTTCACATCCGCGATGCGATGGCGGCCGTGGAGGCGCGCTTTCCTGGCTTGATGGACAAGTTCGGTGGGCATGCCATGGCCGCGGGATTGAGCCTGCGCCAGGACGCGCTGGCGAAGTTCGAGCAGGCATTCGGCGAACAGGCACTTTCCAGCCTGGATCCGCAACTGCTGCATGCCGAGTTGCTCAGCGATGGAGGGCTGGAACCGCACGAGTTGGATCATCGCCACGCCGAAGCCCTGCGCCTGGGCGGGCCATGGGGGCAAGGATTTCCCGAGCCGCTATTCGATGGCGAATTCGAAGTGCTGCAATGGCGCGTGCTCAAGGAGCGCCATCTCAAGTTGAGCCTGCGCTGCGCTGGCTGTCGCGCACCGTTGAATGCGATTTACTTCAATGGTTGGCGTGGCAGTGAACCGGGGCGCCGCGTGCATGTGGCTTATCGTCTGGTCGCCGACGATTATCGTGGCGGCGACGCCGTGCAACTGGTGGTGGAGTCTTGCCAGCCCTTGGCGGACTGAGTCGCGGCGACGTGCG
This sequence comes from Xanthomonas sp. MUS 060, assembly GCF_000963215.1. Classification (NCBI taxonomy): domain Bacteria; kingdom Pseudomonadati; phylum Pseudomonadota; class Gammaproteobacteria; order Lysobacterales; family Lysobacteraceae; genus Xanthomonas; species Xanthomonas sp. MUS 060. Next base: position 9,598 of record NZ_JZIM01000023.1, on the reverse strand, counting down.
CGATGTAGTGCCAAGTCCAATGCGTTGGAGCTCGTCCATGCGCAGGTCGGGCAGGGTGGTCTTGCCACGCAAACCCCAGACGGGCACTGCAGAGGCGCACCCGGAATTGCTAGAATCGCACTCTTGTTTGCTGGAAACCCCGCAATGATCGAACTTAATCCCATCCGCCACCGCATCGCCGATTTGTCCGATCGGGTGCTGTCGCTACGGGGGTTTCTTTGACTACGACGCCAAGAAAGAGCGTCTAGAAGAAGTCGCCCGCGAGCTGGAAAGCCCTGACGTCTGGAATGACCCCGAGCGCGCCCAAGGCCTGGGTCGCGAACGCGCCAACCTGGAGAAGACCGTCGGCGGCATTGCTAACGTGCTCGATGGACTCAACGAGTCGCTGGAATTGCTCGAATTGGCCGAGAGCGAGAACGACGAGGACACCGCGCAGGGGGTGATCGCCGATGTCGACCGCTTCCAGACGCAGGTGGAGAAGCTGGAATTCCAGCGCATGTTCTCCGGGCAAATGGATAGCTGCAACGCTTTCGTCGATATCCAGGCCGGTGCCGGCGGCACCGAGGCTCAGGATTGGGCCGAAATCCTGCTGCGCATGTATCTGCGCTGGTGCGAATCGCGCGGTTGGAAGACCGAGCTGATGGAAGTCTCCGGCGGCGAAGTGGCCGGGATCAAGTCCGCCACGTTGCGCGTGGAGGGCGATTTCGCCTATGGCTGGTTGAAGACCGAGACCGGCGTGCATCGCCTGGTGCGCAAGTCGCCGTTCGACTCGGACAACCGCCGCCATACCAGTTTCACCTCGGTGTTCGTGTCGCCGGAAGTGGACGACAACATCGATATCGACATCAATCCGGCCGACCTGAAAACCGACGTCTACCGTTCTTCCGGCGCGGGTGGTCAGCACGTCAACAAGACTGAATCGGCGGTACGTATCACCCACGTGCCGAGCGGGATTGTGGTCGCCTGCCAGACCGGGCGCAGCCAGCACCAGAATCGCGATAATGCGATGAAGATGCTTGCCGCCAAACTGTACGAATTGGAGATCCAGAAGCGCAACGCCGAACGCGATGCGGTGGAGGCGACCAAGTCCGATATCGGTTGGGGGAGCCAGATTCGCAACTACGTACTCGACCAGAGCCGGATCAAGGACCTGCGCACCGGCATCGAGCGCAGCGACACGCAGAAGGTGCTCGATGGCGACCTGGACGAGTTTGTCGAGGCCAGCCTCAAGTCCGGTTTGGAAGCCGGCGCCAAACGCAGCGATGCCTGACCGGTCGCCTGATGGCGCGTGCCAGGGAATTTGTCGGGCGTCACATATATAAATTCATCGCCGCATCCTTTTCTTTTCCTCACGCGTATTTTTCCCCATGACCGAGCAGACTTCCGCGCCGTCGCTTTCCGTCGACGAGAACAGCCTCATCGCCGAGCGGCGCGCCAAACTGGCCGCGTTACGCGCCCAGGGCGTGGCCTATCCGAACGATTTCCGCCGCAGCGACTTCGCCGGCGATGTGCAGGCCGAGTTTGCCGATCTGGAGCGCTGGACCGCCGACGCGCTGGAAGCACAGGGGCGCAGCCTGCGCCTGGCCGGTCGTCTATTGGCCAAACGGGTCATGGGCAAGGCCAGCTTCGTGCAGTTGCAGGACGAGTCCGGGCGTATTCAGCTATACCTGCAGGCCAATGCGCTTGGCGCGGCCTACGATGCCTTCAAAGGCTGGGATATCGGCGACATCATCGCAGTGGAGGGCGGGCTGACCCGGACCAAGACCGGCGAGCTTTCGATCAAGGCGACCGCGCTGCGGCTGCTGACCAAGGCACTGCGTCCATTGCCGGACAAGTGGCATGGCCTGTCCGACGTGGAACAGCGCTACCGCCAGCGCTACGTGGACTTGATCGTGTCGCCTGAGGCGCGCGAGGTCTTCGTGAAGCGCTCCAAGATCATCCGCGCGATGCGCGCCTGGCTGGATGCGCGCCGCTTTCTGGAAGTGGAAACGCCGATGATGCACTACATTCCCGGCGGTGCTACGGCCAAGCCATTCACCACCCATCACAATGCGTTGGATCTGGACCTGTACCTGCGCGTGGCCCCGGAGCTGTATTTGAAGCGGCTGGTGGTCGGCGGGCTGGAGCGGGTTTACGAAATCAACCGGAATTTCCGTAACGAGGGCGTCAGTACCCGACATAATCCCGAATTCACCATGATGGAGTTGTACGAGGCCTATGCCACGTACCACGAGGTGATGGACCTGACCGAGAGCATCATCCGCGACGTCGCCCGCGACGTCCTCGGGACCACCCAGGTCCACTGGGATGGTGTCGACATCGACCTGGGGCCGGCGTTTCGCCGCTGGCGCATGGATGAGGCCGTGCGCCACCATAATCCGCAGATCAGCGCCGCCGACTGTACCGACCGCGATGCCTTACGACGCCATTGCGAGCGGCTGAAGATCCGCACCAAACCGTCCTATGGTTGGGGCAAGCTGCTGCTGGAAATCTTCGAGGCGACGGTCGAGCCGACCTTGATTCAGCCGACTTTCATCACAGATCACCCGGTCGAGGTGTCGCCGCTGGCCCGCTCCAGCGACACGGAGCCGGGTTATACCGACCGTTTTGAATTGTTCATCAATGGTAAGGAAATCGCTAACGGGTTCTCCGAACTCAATGACCCGGAGGACCAGGCAGCGCGGTTTCAGGCCCAGGTTGCGGCGAAGGAGGGCGGGGACGATGAAGCCATGCATTTCGACGCCGATTACATCCGGGCGTTGGAAGTCGGCCTGCCGCCGACCGGTGGCCTGGGTATTGGCATCGATCGTCTAGTCATGTTATTAACTGGAAGTGCCTCGATCCGTGACGTCCTGCTATTCCCGTACATGCGTCCTCAGGCTTAATATCGATACTCAAAAGCTCAGAATGGCGGCATTCTGCATCAGGGGTTGCCCGCAAAAGGAAGTGAAGTGGACGTTCCGGCGTGATCAGCGCCCTGGCGATCCCGTCGTTGTCTCAGTAGCACGCGCTGTGCCGCGGGCGGAGAATTGCAGATGCATGATGCCAGCATAAGCCTCTCAGGAGCATCCTCGAATGGGGATCGCACGCTGGTGACGGCAGAGATGGATAATCGTTTGAATATCGTCATCGTCGACGATCAAACATCCGCCCGCACGATGTTGCGGCATGTGATCGAGGATATCGCGCCAGAATTAAGTGTGCGCGACTTTGGCGACTCGCAGGCCGCGCTGGCTTGGTGCGAGGTGGGCAAGGTTGATCTGTTGCTGCTCGACTATCGCATGCCGGGAATGGATGGGTTGGAGTTCGCGCGGCGTTTGCGGCGGCAGCCCAAGCACCGCGATATCCCGATCATTCTGATCACCGTGGTCGGCGACGAGCCGATCCGCCAGGCCGCGCTGGAAGCCGGAGTCATCGATTTCCTGGTCAAGCCGATCCGACCACGCGAATTGCGCGCGCGTTGCCACAATCTGTTGCAACTGCGTCTGCAGAGCGAAAACATCAAGCAACGCGCGATGTCGCTGGAGCAACGTCTGCTGGCCAGCATGCGCGAAGTGGAGGAGCGCGAGCGCGAGACGCTGTCGCGGCTGGCGCGGGCCATCGAGTATCGCGATGCCGGCACCAGTGCCTACCTGGAGCGCATGGCGCATGTGGCCGGGCTGATTGCCGAACAACTGGGGCTGTCCGAGGATGAAGTGCGGGTCATCGAGATGGCGGCGAGCCTGCACGATATGGGTAAGATCGCCATCCCCGATGCGGTGCTGCTCAAGCCGGGCAAGCTCAGCGAGGACGAGATGGCAGTCATGCGCATGCACCCGCGCATTGGCTACGAACTGCTTAGCGGCAGCCAGAACCGCTTCATCCAGGTTGGCGCGTTGATCGCGCTGCGTCACCACGAACGCTACGATGGTAGCGGTTACCCGGATGGCTTGGTCGGCGAGGCGATTCCGCTGGAAGCGCGAATCGTCGCCGTTGCCGACGTTTTCGACGCGCTGATTTCGCCGCGTCCCTACAAGGAGGCCTGGACCATGGATGCGACACTTGCCTATCTCTACGCCCAACGTGGTCGCCTGTTCGACCCACGTTGCGTGGATGCGCTGTTTCGCGGTCGCGAGCAACTGCAGGTGGTCTGCGAAAAATTCTCCACCGCATCGGCGCGACCGGGGGTGTGACGTGATGAACTGGATTGCCTGGGTTAGACAGCGCTTCGCTCAACGTAAGGACAGCGAACACGCGCAGGCGCTGGTGCGTATCGCGGTGATTTCGATCATCTTCGGTTACGTGTTGTTGCTTGGCCCCCGTTCCTCCTTGCCCTTGCGTGAATATATGGAGGTGGTTGCCGTCGTTGCGTCGGGGCTGTTGCTTTCAGTTTGCATTGTGGCTTGGTTGCTTTGGCGTCCGGAGCGTTGCGATGTACGGCGGGTCGTCGGCATGATCGCCGACTACGGCCTGATTGCGGCCGCCATGGTGGGCATGGGCGAGCCGTTGGCCTGGATGTATGTCGTGGTGATGTGGGTGACGGTCGGCAATGGCCTGCGCTACGGCAATCGGTATTTGTATCTGGCGGTGGCGATGGGTGTGGCGAGTTTCGGCGCCACAGTCCTGGTGACGCCTTATTGGCGTCATAACATCGGCCTGGGGGTCGGTCTGCTCATTGGCTTGTTCGCTGTGCCGCTGTATCTGTCTGAATTGCTGTGTCAGTTGACTCGGGCAACCAAGGAAGCACAGCGTGCCAACGAAGCCAAGAGCCGCTTCCTGGCCAATATGAGTCATGAGTTCCGCACGCCGTTGAACGGCCTGTCGGGCATGACCGAAGTCTTGGCGACCACGCGGCTGGATGCGGAACAGCGCGAGTGCCTCAACACCATCCAGGCGTCCGCGCGCAGTCTCCTGGCATTGGTCGAAGAGGTGCTGGATATCTCGGCGATCGAGGCGGGCAAGCTGCGCATGAACAAGCGCGATTTCTCGCTGCGCGAAACGCTTGAGGGCATCAGCTTGATCCTGCAGCCGCAGGCGCGCGTAAGAAACCTGGGCTATTACGTGGAGGTCGCGCCGGATGTGCCGGATTACTTGTGTGGCGATCCCGGGCATATTCGTCAAGTGCTGCTCAATTTGGCTGGCAATGCGGTCAAGTTCACCGAAACCGGCAGGGTCGACATCCGTGTGCGCCTGCACAGGAACGAACTGGAGCAGCCGACGCGCCTGGCATTCGATATTCTCGACACCGGCATCGGGGTTGCACCGGAAATGCGGGCACGCTTGTTCGATGCGTTCGAACAGGCCGACGTCGGCTTGACGCGTCGTTACGAGGGCAGTGGTCTGGGAACCACCATCGCCAAGGGCTTGGTCGAGGCCATGGGGGGGAGCATCGGGTATCAGGAGCGCACGCCACGCGGAAGCCATTTCTGGTTCGAATTGCCATTCGTGGCTGCCAGCGTTCCGGCGAAGGTAGTGACGGACACGCCTGCCAGAGATGTGCCGGCGGTCGAGGAGTTCGATGCGAAAGGGAATGTGATCGCGTTCTCCGATCCCTTCCTGCGTCACCGGGCGCGCGTGCGCAGCATGCGTATCCTGGTCGCAGACGACCATGCCGCCAACCGGATGGTGTTGCAGCGCATGCTGCAGAAGGCCGGCCATCGCAGCATCTGTGTCGATGGCGCCGAAGCGGTGCTGGATGCGCTGGCCGAAAGCGAATTCGATGCGGTGATCGTCGATCTGCACATGCCGGACATGAGCGGCTTGGATATGCTCAAGCAATTGCGGGTCATGCATTCCGGTGGTCCGCGCACGCCGGTGGTGATGTTCAGCGCTGACGTCACGCCCGAGTCGATCAAACGGTGCGAACAGGCCGGTGCACATAGCTTTCTTGCCAAGCCGGTGGTTGCCAACCGGTTATTGGACACGCTTGCCGATATCGCAGCAGAAGGCCGCTTGAACCGTGCCAATGAGCCCGCCATGCGCCCGCTTGTCGGAGTGGCCGATGGCGTGCTCGACGCGTCCGTATTGGATGAACTGGCCGGGCTCGGGATGGGCGATGGATTCGAGCGCGAGTTCATCTCGCAATGCCTCAACGATGCCGAGGGTTGCCTGGGTGGCATGCAGCTCGCTGGCGACGCGGGACAGTGGGAGCGTCTGCGCGAACATGCTCATGCGATCAAAGGCGTGGCCAGCAATCTGGGCTTGGTGCGACTGGCGAGTCTCGGTGGTGAAATGATGCAGATGGCCGATTGGCAGATACGTAGTGAGTGGAGGGCACGGTTAATGGCGCTCAATGCTGCCTTGACAGAGGGCAGGGAAGCGCTTGAGGCGCGTGCTCGTCGCAGTGCTTCATCCGAAGAGGGTGAATTGCGCTGACGTTCGCGTTATAGCCCGGTGTGAAACCGGGCTATTAGCGGACCATGGTCTTATCCGTTCAGGTCGCGAGGTTTTGTACGCGTCGGGTTTGCGCACGTACCAAGCGATCCATGGTCCGCAGCGATTTTTCGTCCAGCGCCAATGCCGAATCGACCCATATCTCGGTGATCGCCTGCAATTCCTGCAGCGACACCGCTTGTGCCAGATTGCGTGCGGCGTTCATCGCCAAATACGATTGCGGATTGCGGCGCTGGTTATGGATGAGTTGCTTGACGCGCTCCACGCCCTCGTTCTTTGGCACCAGTACATCGACGATACCCATCGTGTACATCTGTTCGCTGCTGTATAGATCCGCGCCCAGAATGATGCGCTCGGCCACATGAGGAGCGACGCGCTTGCAGAGGAAGCTGTAGGCCCCCATGCCTGGAATCAGGCCAAAGATGCCCTCGGGCAAACCCATCGTGACGCCTTCCTCGGCGACGATGGTGTGGCATGCCAGTGCCATTTCCAGGCCGCCGCCCAGTGCATCGCCCTGTAACAGCGCGATGGTGCGGACATCGCCAGCGAATCCCTGGTGTAGCTGGTGGACGCCGTTAATACAGCGGGTGGCGTAACTGAGAAGCCGCGCACGATCCTTTTTGCGGATGAGTTCCGAAAAAAGCGCGAGATCGCCTCCAAGATTGAACACGTTCGCATCAGAGGCGATGACCAAATGTTTCAGCGTTGCTTTTCTTGAGGGATGCGGCGATGTGGTCATCGCCTCGAACGCAGCAAGTACATCGTCGATCATATAGCTGTGGAAGCAGGGACGCACTCCAGGTTGCGCATTTGCGTGCATGTACAGCCATTGGCTCTCGTTTTCGCTATTGGCGTCGATGCGGATGCTGGAATAGGAAAGGGAACGGGGCAGGGTATCGATCATGTTCATGGCGGGGTCTCGGAATATGCGCCCGCAAAAAATAGTGTGGCGCAGCGGGCGAGTGCGTTTCCACGCCATGGATGCTACACCCGGGTACACTGAGCCCGTACTCTTCTGCGCCACCATTCGCAGAGTTGCCTAATGCGTCTGGATGTCGCGCAACTCCCGTCGTAGAATCTTGCCGACATTGGTCTTGGGCAATGCCTCGCGGAATTCGACGATGCGCGGCTGCTTGTAGCCGGTTAGATTGGCACGGGCGTGTGCCTTTACCTCTTCGGCGGTCAGGTTCGGGTCTTTTTTGACGATGACCACCTTGACCGCTTCGCCGGATTTTTCGTCCGGTACACCCACCACGGCCACTTCCAGCACGCCGGGCATCATCGCGATGATTTCCTCGATCTCGTTCGGGTATACGTTGAAGCCTGAAACCAGGATCATGTCCTTCTTGCGGTCGATGATATAGAAGAATCCTTGTCGGTCCATTCGCGCCATGTCGCCGGTCCGGAACCAGCCGTCGGAATCGATCACCTGCGCGGTTTCCTCTGGGCGGCGCCAGTAGCCTTTCATCACTTGTGGACCACGGATACACAACTCGCCGATCTCGCCCTGTGCCATGATCTGCCCTTGGTCGTTCTTGATGCAGGCATCGGTAGAGGGAATCGGCAGTCCAATGGAGCCGTTGTATTCGCTCAGCGTCAATGGATTGATGCAGGCGCCTGGTGAGGTTTCGGTGAGTCCATAGGCTTCCACCACGGTGACGCCGGTGACCTGTTTCCAGTGTTCGGCGACAGCGCGTTGCACCGCCATGCCACCGCCCAACGTGCACTTGAGTGAGGAAAAATCCAATTGTGCGAAGCCGGGCGTGTTCAGCAGGCCATTGAACAAAGTATTGACCCCTGTGAACGCGGTAAAGGGGAAGCGCTTCAACTCCTTGACGAAGCCGACCATGTCGCGCGGGTTGCTGATCAGGTGATTGAGTCCGCCGAGCTGCATGAAGGCGAGCCCGTTCGCGGTCAATGCGAAGATGTGGTACATCGGCAGTGCGGTGATGATCACTTCCTTGCCTTCTTCCAGCTTGCCGGCCGCGGTGATCCAATGGCCGGCTTGCAGCATATTCGCCACCAGATTGCGGTGGGTCAACATCGCGCCCTTGGCGACGCCGGTGGTGCCGCCTGTGTATTGCAGGAACGCGATGTCCTCGTGCGTGATATCCAGTTGCGGCAGCGTGTGCCTGCGTCCGAGTGCGAGCGCTTCGCGAAAGCGAATCGCGTTGGGAATGGCGTAGTCGGGCACCAGTTTTTTGACGTAGCGCAGGACGAAGTTGAACAAGTCTCCCTTGGGAAAGTCGAGCATGTCGCCCATCCCTGTAACGATGACCTGTTTGATTGACGTGTCCGCTAGAACGTCCTGCACGGTCTTGGCGAAATTTTCGATCACCACGATGGCGCTGGCGCCGGAATCGACCAGTTGATGACGTAGTTCGCGTGACGTGTACAACGGATTGACGTTGACCACGGTCATGCCGGCCAGCAACACGCCGAAGGTGGCGATCGGGTACTGCAGACAGTTCGGCATCATCAGCGCGACCCGGTCACCCTTCTTGAGGTGCAGCTCTCCCAGTAGATAAGCGGCGAATTGCCGGGACAGCGCGCCGACTTCGCGGTAGCTCAAGGTGGTGCCGAAGTTCGAGTACGCAGGGTTGTCGCTGAACTTGGCCACGGAGGTTTCGAACACATCGGCGACCGAGCGGTACGCTTCGACGTTGATCGTGGCGTCAACGCCGGGCGGGTAACTCTGCAACCATGGGCGATCCAGACTCATATGCCACTCCAAAAGACCGGTTGATGGGTGTTTGACGCATGCTGTCGAGCGTATTTTTACTCTGGCAGCATACCGACCCAAGATGAAAAGTCGAACCACGCACAGTGGACGGTGTGCGATAGTCCAATGAACACGGTTGCCACGCATCGTGCTAGTGATCGTCTGAGCAGGCGCTTGTGGTTGAACCAGTCCACCCACTCCAACGTCAAAGACCGGTTGATGGGTGTTTGACGCATGCTGTCGAGCGTATTTTTACTCTGGCAGCATACCGACCCAAGATGAAAAGTCGAACCACGCACAGTGGACGGTGTGCGATAGTCCAATGAACACGGTTGCCACGCATCGTGCTAGTGATCGTCTGAGCAGGCGCTTGTGGTTGAACCAGTCCACCCACTCCAACGTCGCCAGGGGTTCTACCCCGATATCACGGACGGTTGTAAAAGAGCTGCAACTTTCTGATCCTGCTTGGCCGCCCTTCGCCGCATCCTTGGGTTGTGGCGTCGC
>NZ_JZIM01000022.1:0-41213 GCF_000963215.1 Xanthomonas sp. MUS 060 | reverse complement strand
TTCCGGAAACCCTGGCTGGACTCCACTTCGTCGTCTTCTCCATCCTCATGCTTGGAAATGCCACGTCTCTAATCCAAAGTTCATAACACGCTCTAACCGCTTCCAGTTGCAACGCCACCAGTCCAAGGTCGTTGTCGCGGTCGACCATCGGATCGCCAACGCCAGTGGGCCGCACCGGCTCGCCATACAGCGACGTGCCGAACAACACATCCCGAAACCCTGGCTGGACTCCACTTCGTCGTCTTCTCCATCCTCATGCTTGGAAATGCCACGTCTCTAATCCAAAGTTCATAACACGCTCTAACCGCTTCCAGTTGCAACGCCACCAGTCCAAGGTCGTTGTCGCGGTCGACCATCGGATCGCCAACGCCAGTGGGCCGCACCGGCTCGCCATACAGCGACGTGCCGAACAACACATCCCAAAACGCGAACACCTGGCCGAAGTTGCAGTTGTGCAGGTTCGGTCGCTGCGGATCCACGCGCATGTGGTGCAGGCGGTGGAACGGCGGATCGACCAGAATCTTGTTCATGACCGGACCGAAGCCGAAACGCACGTTGGCATGCGAATAATTCTGCACCAGTTCCCCGAGCAGCATCAACCAGGCAAATTCATCGGCCTGGATGCCGAACACAATGCCCACCGCAGCCAGCACGAACGACTGCAACATCCCATCCAGATAATTACTGCGATCATTGCTCCAGCAACTGAGCTGACGCTGGCTGTGGTGCATGCTGTGCATCGCCCACCACCATGGAATCCAGTGCTGGACCCGATGCATCCAGTAATAAGTGAAGTCGTAGGCCAGGTAGTACAGCGCAAACAACGCCAGCGGATGCCGGTCCAGCCACGGCCAGGCGTAACGCAGACCCCATTGCGGTGCGGACTCGGCACTGGCATCGGCACCGCCCAGCGCATTGAACAGTGGGGTCAGGATCAGGAACGAGAACAACGGAAACACTCCGACCAACATCACCCAGGTGTAGTGGAAGTCGATGCGCGCCAGGCGCCGGTGTTCCCAACGCTCGGCCGGCCACAGGCTCTCCAACGGCCGGAACAACACGCCGATGATGCTCAGTTGCAAGAAGGCGATCAGCAGCGACGCGGCGATATCGCGCGGATTATCGCTCAGGCCGGTGAGGTGCAGCGCGGCCAGTAACGGCGCCACCCCACGGTCGGCAAGCACATCGACCAACGTGGACCAGACATGGACAACGGACGCAACCATAGCGAAAGGAAACATGCAGACAACACCATGGCCGAACTGTGGCCTGACAACGTCTCAGCTTGTAAGTACGATCTTTCGCAAAGCTTTCCGCTCCCAACCGCGGCGCATCTCCCCGCCATCGGCGTGCATGCGGCGGTGCTTTTACAAAGCGCAGCGCCGTGTCGAACGCAGCGATGATTGGAAAGGCCGCGACAAACCATCTGCATCGCGCCTGCACGGCCATGCAGGCAGCGAGATCACCCAGAGCACGCTGCGCGACAGCCACCGCAAACAACGCAAAACAGCCATCCGCAACGGGCGAACATGCGCTGTCGGCATGGTGACGAGTTCATCTACTTGGATGATCGTTACTGGCAAGCACTTAGCGCGCAGCGCCATCGCGTTGGCCTGCGCAATCCGCGCAAGCCCTGCCGCGGCGTACTGGCTGGACAATGCGACATCCAGCGGGTCGAAGCCACGCGCCTGCAGCCCCTGCCCTTGCATCACCGCCAACCAACTGGTTTTGCTGAAAAGCGCATCGGCCTCACGCAAGACTCGGCCCGAGTGTGCGAAGAAGCATAAGGGTTCGGCCAGGGTTTCCGGTATCGGCATCGCTCGCGTCTGGTACGCGCCAGGCCGCGCATTTACGTCCTGGCTTTTCGAAACTCCACAAAGAGATGAATAATTAAACCTGCCAATATGGACAAAGCAGCGAATGCAATTATCAAACCAAGAACAAGATGCACGCCACCACCACGACTAATCGTAAGCCAAGCAATGATCACAAACATTGCAGGAATGGCCAACATATAGAAAAATATTCGCAGATCCCTTGACTTATTCATAATATTAACTCGCGATTTATTTAAATAATAAAGCAAAGGCGGAATGACACCCGCCTTTGCTTTGTTTTTGCTTATTGATGCACCAACTCGTATAAGCCGTGACCAATCAATCCAACTCCGGCAACCGCGACCACTACGCCGCCCCCAATAATAAGGCCATCAGCGAGAGCCGATTCTACAAGCAAACCACCTCCCGCCGCTGTAACACCACCGCGAGTCAGGCCAATTCCGTTCAAAACATCCAGGATACCACCCCCACCAGAGACAGCATTTACTTCTGCCATCGTCAATACTTGCATCTCAATTTCCTTATCCCTAGATGGTCCATGAGTTATTTTGACTGCACTGGAATCGGCAACTGCCAATTTTCATATCAACAGCATTTTCTGGAAAATCCGACCGACTTTTCTGTTTTAACACAAGCATTTGAAAAATTGATTGCACCCGCAAGAGCGAACGTAGAGAACCGCCCTCGCTCATGCCGCCGCCAGCCTCGCCACACGCCGCCGCGCACCGCCCATGCCGACATCGGCCACACATCTCCCGCAGCAGAAACACAGACACGCACGCATCATGTCGATCAGTATGTGACCCGGATCGAAGCCCCGAAACGGCGGTCGTTGAGCTGGTACTGCAACGGCGCCGCTGGCGTGCCGATGTAGGTTTGATTCATGCGATCGGTCAGATTCACCGCATCGAACGACAACGCCACATGCTTGTTCACGTCGAAACTGAGCGAGGCGTCCAACGAAGCATACGGTTTCTGGAACTGCGGAATGCCGTTTGCGCCGCTGCCATACGTGGTATCCAGATACGCACCGCGCCAACTCCAGGCCAGGCGTGCGGTCAAGCGGCCTTTTTCGTAGAGCGCCACCGCGTTGTAACTGTGTTTGGACAATTTCTCCAACGGCACCCGAGTCGGGATGTTGGAGCCAGGCGTGGCGAAGGGATTGGAAACGCTGCTGTCCACGTAGGTGTAATTGAACTGGAAGCCTAAACCACTCAGCCAGCCGGGCAGAAAATCGTAGAACTGCTGGTAACCGAATTCGGCACCACGGATCGCGCCGTCGCCGGTGTTGAGCGTCGTGCCGATGTCGTAATCCAGGCCATTGTAGTTGCGCACCACCGTGCCGCTAGCCAGAAAACCATCCACGCGCTTGTAGAACACGCCGGCGGTGAGCGAGCCGGTGGGAGCGAAATACCACTCCAGCGTCGCATCGTAGTTATCCGAGTGGATCGGATTGAGAAACGGGTTACCAGAAGAACCACTGGGCCGACCGGTCACTGGATTCACCTGCCCCGGCGCACCCAGCGACACATTGGTCGACATCTGGTCGAAATTAGGCCGCGCGATCGCTTGCGAATACGCCAGCCGTGCTTGCAGCGTATCGCTCAGGTGCGCGCGCACGTTGAAGCTGGGCAGCACATCGTGATAACTGCGGCGCACCGAGAGCGGCGTCATCGTGCCATCGTCCATGAACAGCGCGCCATCGGAACCGGTCGTCGTCTTGACCAGACGCACGCCGGCATTACCGTCCACACGTAGACCGGCGATCTCGGCCTCGTAGTCGGCATTGACATAGCCGGCCCAGGTCTTTTCGGTCTGATGGTTGAGATTGTCTGGCCGGAACACCGTCTGCGGTGCGAAGCCGAACAATGCCTCGGTCCGCGCCGTGCGATCGAACAAGCCGTTACCGTTGGCGAATTCCGGGTACAAAACACCGCCGGTCAGCGTGTTGCCATCGAAGAAGTGCGACGACGGGCCGCGCCGCACCAACTCCGGATGCAGTGCGACGTTCGGGTAAACCAGATTCGCCGCACAATCGCGATCAGCCCCGCTGACGCCCAGGCAGGCCGCATTCCAGGTGCCGCGTAGATCGATGCCGGTATCGGCGTAGCGCACGCCAGCGGTGAGCTTGGTGAAGAAGCCACCTTCGGTGAAATATTCCAGATCCGATTGCAGCGCGAGCTGATCGGCGTCGTTACGCTGCAGCGCGTCGGCGATATAGCTGAAACCGTAATTGCGTGGATCGCTGAGCATGGCCGGATTGCGCACATTGAAGCGCGGCCTGGGGCCATTGAGATTGAAATCGACAATCGACTGATGCGGGCCGGTGGTGCCGTCCTCGTCGCCACGGTCGTACAGGGAGACGACGAAGCCATTGCGATCGGCATCGTAGAACGTATCCAGATACTGCGCATCGAAGGTCATCGCCAGCTTTTCGCTGGCATTCCAGCGCAGATTGAGGCTGTAGTTGGTGTTTGCCGAGGTCAGGTCCTGATCGAAACGCGCCGACTCGAAGACCTGATTCTCCAGCGCACCGGAGGTGGCATAACCTTGGTTGTTGAAGGTGAATGCGGCTCCGGGCAAAGGCGAGGTCGCGTTGCGTCGGTTACTCGCATAAAAATACTTGCCTTGTCGAAAAAAATCGTACTGCGTGTGCAGAAACTGCCCTGTCACCAGCACACTATCAGAGGGTTTCCATTGCAACGCCGCCGCCGCGCCCAAGCGTTTGCGATCCCCCCCATCGTCGTATATCTGGAACCCGTAAGGAATCTGCGCATTATCCGGCGCGCCGGCGATGGCGCCCGGCTGCACCGGGCCGAACGGACCGGACAAAATGCCGTCCTGGCGGTAGCTGGATCGCCCCGCACCGACATTGAACAGCACTCCGACTTCGCCAAGGTCGGTCTGGAAGCGGTCGCTGTACAGACCGGAAGCCGACGCTCCAGTCTTGTCCGCGCGATCATAATAGTTGCCCTTGAGTGTCGCGCTCAGCACGCGACCCGGGGCATCGAACGGCAGCCGTGTGCGCAGATTCACCACGCCGCCCACGCCCCCTTCGATGATGTTGGCAGGCGGGCTTTTGTAGACGTCGATACCGGACAGCAACTCCGGCGGAATGGCTTCCAGATCCAGGGTGCGCCCGCCGCTGGCGGAGAACGTATCGCGGCCATCTAGAAAGTTACGCACCTGGGTCAAGCCACGCACGGTGACGGCCGGCTGCGTGCGATGGTCGAAGTCGGTCGCGCCTTCGCCGTAACGGCGCTGGATCTGCACACCGGTGATGCGCTGCAAGGCTTCCACCGTGTTCGCATCCGGTAGCTTGCCGATATCCTGCGCCTGCACCGAATCGACAATCTGTGTGGCGTCCTGCTTGATCGCCTGCGCCGAACGCAGGCTTTCGCGCACGCCGGTCACGACCAGACCATCGAGGGTTTTGACATCCGCCGTCGGCGCGGTCGCCGCAGCCTGCTCCGGATGCTCGGCCACAGTTGGCGGCGCGGCCTGCGCCCACGCCAACATCGGGGTCAACAAGGCCAGACCCAGGGCGCTGGCAAGCGGATGCCTGCGGCTGGTCAGTGGACGATTCGGCATTCGCACGCTCTCCGGAACTAGCGGAATTGATCTTCGAATCGATGCTGACACGACAAGCGCAGAACGGCACACGAAAAAAGCAGCCATGCATCGGCCTTCATGGCATTCGCAACGGCCATCGTTGCAACAGCAGCACTGACTCCCTGCCGCCGATCTTTATATGATCGTTAAAAGAACGCACGTCGCATCGCAACAATGCCAACGACAGCACAGTACGTGGCGCACGTGCAGGATCGCGCTATCGGACCGTCCACGCTCGCCGCCGTGGCGCGCACAGGTGCCATCGGCAAGCCACGACCCGCTCCGGCAACGCGGTCGATGCCGGAGCGGTTGGCCTCACGCTTTAGCGAATAGCAGGTGCCCACCTTCGGCATCGACCTTGATGGTGTCACCACTGAGAAACTGACCGGACAGGATCTGCTGCGCCAGTGGGTTCTCCAGTTGCGCCTGAATCGCACGCTTGAGCGGACGCGCGCCGTACACCGGGTCGAAGCCGACGTTGCCGAGCAGTTCCAATGCGCGCTCGCCGAGTTCGATCTTCAAGCCACGCTCGGCCAGGCGCTTTTCAAGGCCATGCAGCTGGATGCGCGCGATCGCCTTGATCTGCGCTTTGTCCAACGGATGGAACACCACGATATCGTCCAGCCGATTGATGAACTCGGGACGGAAATGCGCCTGCACCACGCCCATCACCGCCGCCTTCATTTGCGTATAGGCCTCGGCGCTATCGTCGCTGCTGAGTTCTTGAATCTGATGCGAGCCCAGGTTGGAGGTCATCACGATGACGGTGTTGCGGAAGTCCACGGTGCGCCCTTGCCCATCGGTGAGGCGGCCATCGTCGAGCACCTGCAACAGGATGTTGAACACATCGCTGTGCGCCTTCTCCACCTCATCGAGCAGAATGAGCGAATACGGCCGGCGCCGTACCGATTCGGTGAGATAACCCCCTTCCTCGTAGCCGACGTAGCCCGGAGGCGCGCCGATCAGCCGCGCCACCGAATGTTTCTCCATGAACTCGCTCATGTCGATGCGGATCATCGCGTCACTGCTATCGAACAGAAACTCGGCCAGCGCCTTGCACAATTCGGTCTTGCCGACGCCGGTCGGCCCCAGAAACAGGAACGAGCCACTCGGGCGATTCGGATCGGACAAGCCGGCACGCGAGCGGCGCACCGCATCGGATACCACCTTGATCGCTTCATGCTGACCAACCACGCGTTGATGCAGTTCGTCTTCCATGCGCAACAATTTGTCGCGCTCGCCCTCCAGCATCTTGTTGACCGGAATGCCGGTCCAACGCGACACCACTTCGGCGATTTCCTCGGCGGTGACGCGATCCTGCACCAGCTTGAATTCATGCTGCTCGGCCTCGTTGGCCGCCGCGAGCTGCTTCTCCAGGTTCGGCAGCAGGCCGTACTGGATCTCGCTCATCTTGGCGTAATCCTGACGCCGCTGCGCCGCTTCCAGTTCCACCCGCGCCTGCTCGATCTGCTCCTTGATTTTGGTCGCGCCCTGCAAAGCAGCCTTCTCCGATTTCCACACCTCGTCCAGGTCGTAGAACTCGCGCTCAAGCTTGTCGATGTCGGTTTCCAGATCGGACAGACGCTGCCGCGAGGCATCATCCTTCTCTTTCTTCAGCATCTCGCGCTGGATTTTCAACTGGATCAAACGCCGCTCCAGGCGATCCAGCTCCTCCGGCTTGGAGTCGATCTCCATGCGAATGCGGCTGGCCGCCTCGTCCATCAAATCGATGGCCTTGTCCGGCAACTGACGGTCGGTGATGTAGCGGTTGGACAACGTGGCCGCGGCGACGATGGCCGGGTCGGTGATCTCCACGCCGTGATGTAGCGCATAGCGCTCCTTGAGCCCGCGCAGGATGGCGATGGTGTCCTCCACCGTGGGCTCGCCGACGAACACCTTCTGGAAGCGCCGTTCCAGCGCGGCATCCTTCTCGATGTACTTGCGGTACTCGTCCAGCGTGGTGGCGCCGATGCAGTGCAGTTCGCCGCGCGCCAGCGCCGGCTTGAGCATATTGCCCGCGTCCATCGCGCCATCGGCCTTGCCGGCGCCGACCATTGTGTGCAACTCGTCGATAAACAGGATGATCTGGCCTTCGTTTTTGGACAGATCGTTGAGCACGCCCTTGAGCCGCTCCTCGAACTCGCCACGGAATTTGGCACCAGCAATCAGCGCGCCCATGTCCAGCGACAGCACGCGCTTGCCGCGCAATCCCTCCGGCACTTCACCGTTGACGATGCGCTGCGCCAGGCCCTCGACAATGGCGGTCTTGCCGACGCCCGGTTCACCGATCAACACGGGATTATTCTTGGTGCGCCGCTGCAGCACCTGCACGGTGCGGCGGATTTCCTCATCGCGGCCGATCACCGGATCGAGCTTGCCGCTCTCGGCGCGCGCGGTGAGGTCGATGGTGTATTTCTCCAGCGCCTGACGTTGGTCTTCGGCGTTTTCCGATTGCACGGTCTCCCCGCCACGCAAGGTGTCGATGGCCGCTTCAAGTTTCTTCTTGTCGGCACCAGCGGCGCGCAACGCCAGACCCAATGCACCGGCATCGTCGACGGCGGCGAGCACGAACCATTCGCTGGCGATGAACTGATCGTTGTGCTGCTGTGCCAGTTTGTCGGTTTGGTTGAGCAAGCGACTGAGGTCGTTGCCCATCGACAGATTCCCGGGCTGGCCGCTGACCTTGGGCAGCTTTTCCAGCGCCTCGCCCAAGCGCTCGCGTAGCGCGGGTACATTGACGCCGGCCTGCGCCAGCAGCGGTCGGGTGCTGCCGCCGGTCTGATCGAGCAACGCCGTGAACACATGCACCGGCTCGATGATGGTGTGGTCGCGGCCGACGGCCAGCGATTGCGCGTCGGCCAGCGCCTGCTGGAAACGCGAGGTGAGCTTGTCCATCCGCATGGGGAAATCCTCTGACTAGGGCCGGCCATGCCGGCATGCCTCATCAGATGCGGTTGACTACACCGGTTTCAAGCCCAGGTCTGTCCACCTGTACAAAGCACGCAACGGCGGGCATCCCCTCTGACATGCGCCGTTCAGTCCAGCGGCACGAGGCCCGCTGATGCCTGCCGCGACAGCAGCATCTCGAACTGCAATTCGGACACATGCGCCTTGCCATCCAGTCGTAACCACCCCTTAGCGGGATCCGGAAGCACTTCGGTAACCGATAGCCAAGCCGATTGGCTCGCGAGTCGCTCCATCAGGCTCAGGCAGAACGGATTAGCGACATCGACCCACAGCGGCTTGCGGCTGGCATCAAGCAGATTGCGATCAAGTCCCGCAGCGGAAATCATGCAACGACGCACGAAAAAGCGCTGTGGCAATCCGTGCACCTCGCACTGCGTCAGTACCTGGACCAGGCGCTTGCGCCCTGACACGGCAAACCATGCGCGACGCAGGTAATCGGCGCGTACCCACCAGCATGCGCGGCGGACGACAACATGGCCAACCGACATGCGCGGAATGCAATGGATCTCGACCGTGTCGGGCCACTGCGTGGGCTGGGACGCTGGACGCATCAGGCAATAGGGCTGGCTCAGCACGCTGAAAGCATAGGCGCCCCCCCAGGTTGGGCTGGGCAAAGTGCCCCCCAGGTAGAACGGCTGCAGTTCGCGTCCTTCCCGGTCGCAGAGCACCAGTTCGCCGCGCTGCGGATCGTCGTGCAGGCGTAGATCCTGTAGCTCCAACACACCCGCTCCCATCACGGGTTCTCCCGGAAGACGCAGTACACGCTGGGTCAGCCGTGGGTGCGACTGCAGATCGTTACAGTCACCAGCCACCGGAAAATCCACCGGCTCGCGCGTGCCAGCCACGCATTGCAACCATTGCGCCAGCGATCGACGCAGCCGCGCCTGCTCGGGCGCCGCCCCCTCGGCGAACCGCGCCGCCAGCCAACCCGCGTTCTCGAAGACCTTGTTGACCACCAATCCGGGCTGCGCACCATGACTGCCAGGGATCACCTGGGCTTGCAGTGTGACGGCCAGACGCGCCCCCGGCGCTGCCGCCTCCATCCTGTCCTGGACCTGCCTGGCACCATACTCCGGTCGCGGGATCAGTTGCTCGCTGGCATCGAGCATGAAATCCAGCAACGCATCCAGGCGGCCACCTTCGCCATGGCGCGCGATGAATAGCTGCCGCAGCTTCCGGTACGCGGGCGACACGCCAATCTGCCCGGCAAGAAAGGCAGCGACATCCTGTAGTGCCCGGTGGCCACCAGAGGCAGACGAATCGGACGCAGGTCGCGACCAGGCATCCTCAACCACGAGATTGTGCAAAGCATCGGACTTGCCCGCGCCCAACAAGGTCAGCAGCTGCTGCTCCAACGCAGCGACCGCATCTGCACGCACCTGCCCTGCCTGTCCCGGCACATGCTGCACGTTGACAATCAGCTGCGACAACAGATCGGCCGCTTGGGTGAGCAACGGATCGTCGCTGGAACGTAGCAAGGCCAGAAGCGTATGCTCGGGCGCTGGATCGAATGCATCAAAGAGCGGGCCGGCGATCAGCAGCCCGCGCGCGAGCAACTGGCTCAGCAACTCAACGGCGCGGGATGTCTGCACCCCCGCAGTCTCCAGGTGCGCCAGCCAATCGCGCGCCGGTAAGCATCGGGCTTGGAAGAGCGCCTCGCGCAACGACGGATGTAGGTGAAAATGCAAGCGTTGCTGTTGTCGCCATGGACGCCCAAGCAACACGATGAAGCGACCGCATATGGCCTGGTAGCGCGCCTGTCCTGCTTGCCGCAGAGTCGGGTTGGGATATATCTCACATGGCAATCGCCCAGTCGCCACCGCCAGTGCGTACAGTCGGGCCACCACGCCACGATTGAGGCGGGTGCGTGCCTGCAACGGCAACGCCGGCACATGTAGCGTCGGCGCAATACCATTGGAGATATCCAGCGTCGTGGTTGCCATGAAGGTCGAAAACGGACTGGTCTTGACCGTCGCACGCATTGCGTAGCCCAACAACGAGCGCTCGAAATTATCCGGCTCAGGTTTTTCCGGAATAACCTTCTCCCGTGCGGCATGAGCACTGACGCCAGGCGCGGCCATGTCGATGCCGTGCAACAAGCAGGGAAACGCGAGCAGTTGGCGTAAGTCGATGCGCATACGCTGCATCGCCTCCATGAATTCGGCGTCGGCCTGACGCTGTCGTACTGCATATGCATCCTGCGCATGGCACCAATGCCGTAAGCGCTCCACTGCCCCAGCCTGCAAATCGGCATAGACACGCTGCAGCAGGTCTTCGCGCATACTGAGCGAACGTTGCCCATGGATATCCCGCCGCAACTGCAAAACACTGCGGCGATACGCCTTGTCCTCCGGTGCAATACGCGACACCAGCGCATGCAGATCGTCGAGCAATCGTGTGGCGACAGGCAACAACCTACGCGCGTCGGCGTCCAGTTGCTTCTGGACATCCAAGCAATCGGACAATCGCAATCGATCCAGATGCGCGAACGGCAGCGTTGCCCAACGCAACAGCGCACAAGGAAAGACCGCCGTGGTCGGCGCCACCGACCACGGCGGTTCCCGCTCCGCAGTTGAGAGTTCGCCGGCAATCGGTGCCGCGGGTTCAATCCTGTCCAACTCCATGCATCCCCCATCGCCCGTTGTCGTATGTGCCGCACCGCAACAGGCACCGTTAGAAAATCCACCAGGCGAACAACACCGTCGATACCGCCAGGTGCAAGGCCGCACAGAGACGGTAACGACGAGCGGCATCCAGGCCATCGGCCATGGTCATTGCCAACGGACGCAAGGCGTTGCGCCGCGCCCATTCGTCGTCGAACAACGCCTCCGCACAGTGGCTGCCATCACTGGACGTCAGCAGGCAGGTATCAAAAAATACAAACAGCAGGCAGGCCATTAGCAAGGTATGCAGGACCGGCACCCAGACCGAATCGCGCAAGGGTAATATCAACAAACCGGCCACGACACCAGCGGCGACCAGGTTGACGAACGGCCCGGCCGCCGGAACGACGAAGCGCTTCCAGCGGCTGACCAACAGATAGGTCTGGTGAGTCTCGACATACGGCCCTGGAATCGCGCCGGCATGCAGCATGATGCCGGCCTTACCAGGACTGATGCCCACGATGCGGCATGCCACGGCATGACTCAGTTCGTGCAGTGGCACCACACACAGGACGAACAGCGCCACCCCGGCCCAATGCAGGTGCTCGATCATCGCGCGCAAGCGCGGGAGTTCGCCACTACAGGCCAGAACGCCGATGGCGGCAATCGCCGCCAGCGCCATCGTCAGCGCCAGTGCAATTCGCGTCCACGACGGAAGCAGCGCGATCAACGGCCAGGCGATCCAGCGGGCGACAGGGTCGGTCGGCAGCAGGGGAAATCGCAGGCGCCTGCGTGGTCGCGGCGGCAACACGGTCGCATCCTGCAGGACACCCGACTGGCTCAGCGATTGCAAAAAATCGTGCAGCTTGCGATCCACATCGGGGGCGACCGGGTATCCCTGCGCCAGGATGGCCCGCAACTGCGTGAAAGATACCCCGCTCTGCAACGAGGGGATCAACGCGACCGCAGCGGGACTGACCCGGACCGTCCTCCCGCTCCGCCCCGCCACCAACAACAGGCTTTCGCGACGACGCACCACCTGTACGTCTGCGGCCAACACGTACGTCCCCAAAAGCGACGGCTCAGACATCGGCGGCATATCCCAGCGACGCGGCGAACAGCGGGCAATCACGGTAGCGATCGATGCCGAGCAACTGGCCGACGCCCTCCTCTGCCACACCGCCCCACAGACTCCCGACGAGACTCCAACTCTGCGCACAGAGTTGCGCTTTACCGAGGACCGAGCCGGCGCGCGCAACCGCCTCGCGGTAACCGCGTGGACCATGATCGAGAAGCGCCCTTTCCAAATCGCAAGTCACGAACAGGGTCAACGGTGCCTCGGCATAACCATGCTGCTGCATCGTGCTCAGTATCCGTGCACGGTCGACCGCTGCACCGACCTGCACCAACATGCCGTCCTTCGCGCAATAGATGCCACGCGGGAAATCCGGCCCGTCCATCATGCAGATCACCCAAAGCGACAACGATATCGGCAATGCATTGGCTGCTTCGCGGCATACGTTGGCGGCCATCGCCACCGCCGCGATCGAGCGCGCTGCGCTGAAAGCCACAGCGCGCACGGCGAACGTACGATGCGAGCGTCGCGCACGCACCAAGGTGTCCAGTGGCTGCGCCACATGCGGCGCCACTTCTGGTTCGCTGGGGACTGCGGCGGAAAGACGCGCAGGTCCAAGACGTGCGCACAGTTCGATTAGGAGATCCGGCGACTGGTAGTGATGCGCAAGTGGATCGACCGGCTCACCTGAGCACCTGATCGCACCGATACCCAGTGCGAAGGTCAGCATGCGACGATTTCCCGACTGCGGAAGATTGAGAAAGTGTGCTGCGACTTTATCCCGCAACTCTGGATATTCGGCCACCGGGACACCCGCCGATGCCGCGAGTTCATGGATGAGCTGACACGCTACGCCACCATCAAGCGCGCCGATTCTGAAGGAAAATTCGTCGTATTTTTCCCGCGTTTTTCCCATGTCACTGGTACCGAACAGGACCACCGGCGGCAACGCCGCCTGCTCGACGCCCAATGCGCCGCACAGAAGCGCGTCCTCGACAATTCCAATCCGCTCCAGACAGTGCTCATAGCCAAAGTAGTGGTAAACGCCGGACTCCAGGCCAGAAAGACGACGAATCACCACGAAGACATCGCAGGAACCGAGCCCGCCACCGCTGGCGGCCAACCGCCGCCGCCCATCTGCAAGCGCCTGGTATCCAGCGGCGTAACGCAACATCTGTGCCAGCAACTCCCGATCGGCGCGCCCGGTGGGGGGCGATGGCGGTGCTTGGGTCCAACTGGGCATGAAAGACGCGTCGTCGCCCTCAGGCAATGGCAGCACGGGAACGCCGTAACGCGGCTGCGGCCGTTTGCGGGTCAGATCCAGGTTGCTGGCGGCATAATGCACTTGATGATCGCGCGGCGAGCGTAACGCCTTGCACGTCATCACGTGGGCCGAATGATGCACGATCCACACCCGTGCATCGGGATGCGTCGGCGCCAGGCGTGCGGACTCCAGGCCGCAATGTGGACACCCAGGTAGCCGGGGCAAGGTCCGCTTCTCATAGGACGCGCCCTGACCTGTGGTCCGGTGTACCTTGCAGGCGTTGTACAGTTTGGTCGAGCCGAGCCGCGACAGCAACGTACTGGCTTGCAACGCGATCACCCCGGCCCAGAATTCCTCCTGATGGCCCGCATCGCCCTCCGGTGCGGGGTGCAAGGTGCGCAAGCATCGGTAACAACCGGACTGCCCCGGGATAATATACGGGCCGATTTCCACTGCATCGGCCCCTGCATGCGCATGCAGCGCGGGAACGTCTGCGGCATGCGCCACATCGAACCACGCCGTCATGTCGGTATCGTCGGCGCCGAAACAGGCCACGAGCAGGTCGTAGCCACTGACGTGCAGCGCCGACGGTGCCTCCAGCACGTCCAACTGGGCGAAACCGTAGCCGCTCAGTCCCGTCATGATATGGCGTCCGGCGCGGTTACCCACCACGGCGACGCGCGCGCGCGCGAGGCGCTGCAAGACTGCGTGACGCGAAGGATTCACACGGGTCACATCACAGTAGCGTCCAGCAAACGATGCCAACGGCTGCAGCGCGGCATCCGTTTCCTCGACGCCACCATCCTCCAACAGCCCCCTGCTATAGAGCAGCACGATCGCATCGGTCAACGATTTGGGTGGCAGCTTGGGAAAGGCCGCGGCTAGATCGTCGAGCGAGCGGGTGCCATCCAACAGCGGAAACAATTGTGGCAGGAAGGTGCGTGCCGAGCGCCCAGAGATCACCTGCAGATCGCGAACACCATCGAACAGCAATGCATTCTGTCCGTAGGCCAGCGTCACCAACTCCGGGATCATCCGTGGGCGCTGCGGCAGCGAGAACTCGGGATCGGCGATGAAGCTAGTACCGAGGCTGGAGGCTTCGATCGTGAGGATCGACCGGGAATTCATGCGAGCAGCTCCTTCAACTCTTCGGCCAGGGTCGAAAGGTAACGCCGTGTCGGATCTTCATCACGGATCTCCGGTCGGCAGCGAGGGCAATCGTGCAAGGCGACAATCTCGCTTTCCAGGACATTACCGCTGAGCACGTCGACCTGGCGGAACGGCAGCCGTACATCGGCGCTCGCTTCCAACCCGACGCGCAACGACGCCACCGCGATAGCCACCATCGCCGGCGTGTAGCCAGCCGGCCCCAGTCGCGGATCGAGCGCATAGGCTTGCCGCAGCACGCGCTGGCGATCACTTTCGCGGCGATGCGCATCGGTACGCGCGCGATAACAGTGATAGCAACCGCGACCACTGCCGGGCACAATCACATGACTGCAAGCCAACGTGACGCCACTCACTTCCACGAACGACCAGCTCACCTGTGCAGCGTGGACGAGCGTGTCCACGCGCTGGCACTGCGCAATGCATGGCCGCCACATCGCCGCCGCGACATGGCCTGCGCTGTAGATGGCAGCATGCAGTTCGTCGGCATCGGCGTACAGCGAAATCTGGCGCAGGCAGGGCTGCCATTCGCATAGGCGGTTTGCCACGGCCCGACCGAAATCACCCGCATACAACACGACGTTGGACATGATGACTCCGGTCAGGCAAAGGGTTGGGGATAGGGATTGATCTCGCGCTCGGTCAACACGCCGTAGCCAGCATCACGTGGGTACTGGTATAGGCGTGGATGCCCAAGAAATCTTGCACGATGGATCGAGCTCATCGGCATCAAACCGGGAATGACCACACGCACGACGCGGACACCCAACTGACGCAGTTCGCGCGTCGTCAAATCCACGGCAATCACGTCGGTTCCCAACTTACGCAAACGCCCGACGAGGAATTGCAGCCGTGCCCCGTCGCCGCTTGGCAACCCCTTGCCGATCTCGTCCAGCGGCACCTGCGCCGATGTATTCAACAGGAACTCGAACGCCTCGGCCCGCGCAGGCACCCCCATGTAGGCCGCACCGTCCTCAAGCGCGACGAAATCGTTGATGTCGACAGGATGGGTATAACCGCGCTCGAATACCGTACGCGCCGGACCTGCCTCGCGAATCGTCTTGGCGTATGCGGCAGCGGCATCGAAATCGGTGGCGCAATTGACGTACTGCGACAACAACGGGTGGCCCGGCAAGGTCTGCACCGCATAGATGCACGGCACACCGATGTCCGTGGTCGCGTCGAAGCCATGATGCTGCAAGGGGCTGCGTCGCAGCCGTTCCAGATTGGGCGCCAGGATCGCCGGGGCGATCTTTGGAACCTCGATCCGCGGTAGTGGGAGTCGCGCCAGCCACGTGAGTGCGATCGCATCACGCTCGATCACCTCGCAAATTGCCGCATTCAACGCCGCAGCCAACGTCATGTGCGCGGCGACTCCGGTGGAGATCATCTGCCAGAAGCTTTCCTCCCGCGTCGGACGAAAATACAGATGCGTCATGACCGCTGGCACGAAACGTTCGCATCCGTCCACCAACGACCAGCCACGGACCCAACGGATCGCGCGGGACTTGTCGGCCTGGACCAAAGGACAGCGCGGATCGGCATATTCACGCGCCGAGCAGCGCGGCACCGTGTCCAGATCTATGGCCGCGTGGCCAAGCTCGTTTCCGCTGGCGACCACGAACTCATTTTCGGCATAGGCGAACGTAGCGTAACGCTCGGCACCCTCCATGACCGCGCGTAACCAGGCCAACTCTGGATCGACATCGGCGCCGGACCCGCCGATCGATTCACCAGAGGCGTCCTCGCCACTGGCGGCACGGACGTGCGGAAACACGGCGGTCAGATTGCCCAGGCTGGAATTGGCCATCTCGAAGTCCGGGGCCGTATCTTCGCCGCCCACCCGGAACACGCCTCCCAGAACGCCACCATCGGGCACGAGCAATTGGCTGACCGGATACTTGGCGTGGAGGTAGTCTTGGTCCAATGGCAAGACAATATTCACGCCAAGGCGCCCTGCATCGCCTCGGTATCGACGGCGAGCAACGTCGCCAGATACGCTTCCTCCAGCGTCGCGATGCCCAGACGGTTCATCATCAGGTGCGAGAAGTTCAGGCTGAGCACATCGGCCTGCGCATCGGTCGCAGCGCCGAGCCCACGATAGGCCGCAGCGGCGCTTTTCAGCGCTTGCCGCCATCGCTGCAAGACGATCTGCGCGGGCACAGGCAGGGTATCGTCAGCGGCGACAATGGCATAACCGCTGTCGAGTAGTTCCCGGCCCTTGTTGCGGAACCGGCGCTGCCAGTCCTCGGCAGCAGGACTGCGCCCCCCCAACCAGTACAGCCCATATTGATCCCAGTAATCAGCATGCCCCTGTACCGGGAACGCCCGCTCGCACGCCAGCATCAGACAAGGGGCCAGCGTCTTGCGCGAATACAGTCCACGGGCCTCGTCATCAAGGATCACACCGGCCAGTTGGGAGGATGCGTGGAAGACCTGCTCGGCAATTGTCACCCCCTGCTTGCCACCGTATTTGTCGACCTCAGGCAGGTATGTCTCCTGTTCGACCCGTAAACGCGTATCGGACACGACCGGTTCGGCCACGGCATCCATGTAATCGGGCAGCCTCACCATCGGCATATAGGCACTGGGAGTGAAGGCATACAGGTGATCGAGTAAGTCGGTACACATCTGCCGCACGTACACGTTCCTCACCATCGCCGCTTCGCTCGCCCCCTGGTAACGCAGGCGCAGATGGAATCCACCTTCGTCCACATAACGGATGAAGAACCAGCGCTCGACGTCTGACGCAGCCTGCAACTTCCTGCAAAGCTCTGCGACGACAGCATCCGCACGCGCGGCCTGAGTGCCGAAATACAATTTGAGATAGCCCCATTCTTGCTGCATGGACATCGTGTTTACCCCAGTTCGCTCTATGGACATCGTGTTTACCCCAGTTCGCTCTTCGGTAAGGACGCGGTGCTACCAACCAAGCGCCACCGCGATACGACGGCCCGATCGTTATCGAATCGGAACGTACGCATGGCAACGGCGATCGCCACCACGGAAAATCCCAAGATTGCCAGTACATCCAACCAGATCGGCCAGACCCCTGACTCGCCGGTGATGACCTGACGGTAGAGATCGCTGAGATAGCTCACGGGAATGGCGCAGGCGATTGCGTACTGCAACGTCGAGTCGCGCGCGTCGAGGAAGACATTGCCGCCCATCAGCATCACGAAGTTGCAAATGAGGATCAGCGCGGTACCGGACTGCGGATTGGTCGCCAACCCGGCAATGGCGTATCCGATGCCGACCATCAGCACGATGCCCATGAGCGAGATACCCAAGACCATGCTCCATTGCGTCAGCCCAAGTTCGAGCACGAACGAACCGACGCTCAAGATCAGTACGATCTGGATCAGCGCGATCACCACGCGAACCGCGAGCTGCCCGAT
This sequence comes from Xanthomonas sp. MUS 060, assembly GCF_000963215.1. Taxonomy (NCBI): domain Bacteria; kingdom Pseudomonadati; phylum Pseudomonadota; class Gammaproteobacteria; order Lysobacterales; family Lysobacteraceae; genus Xanthomonas; species Xanthomonas sp. MUS 060. Next base: position 23,289 of record NZ_JZIM01000022.1, on the reverse strand, counting down.
CAGGATATCGGCCACCGACAGCGGCGTCAGCGATAGATAGCGCAATGTTCCGCGGTCGCGCGCTTGCAGCAATGGCACCGCAGTGGCGAACAGGCCCATCTGCACCAGCGCAAGCACCAGCAAACCGGGGAAGGTGAAGCTGAACTGCGATCGGACCGCAACATCCGGCGCCTGCAAGGCGTAGGAGAACGCTTGCACTGCAGAGGAGCGCTCGCTACGCATTCGGTCGCGAACCGACTCCAGCAGTATCCGTGCGAACGCCTCGTAGCGTGGACCGACAAGCACTTTAATGTCGCCGGCGTTTTGCTCGAAGCGTGCATCGTCGATGCGCAGCACCATCTGCACCTGCCCATCCGTCAACGCGGGCAGGGCGCGTGCCGGAGACAGCGACACCACCTCAAGCCCAGGACTGGCGGCCAACCGTTGCACGAACGCCTGATTCTGCTCACTGCGCTGCGTTTCCACGACACCGATCTTGAAGCGTAGCGTCGGGTTGGCCATTTGCGTCACGATGATCGCCACCACGAAGATCGCCGGAAAAATGATATTGAGAAACAGCGTGCCGAAATCCCGATGGAACTCGCGTGCCTGTATGCCAGCCAATGCGGTGATGCGCCTGATCCTTGCATTCATTCCCGAATCCTCCGTCCCGTCAGTTTCAGGAACACGTCTTCCAGGCTCTGCGCGGAAACGCGTAGATCCTCAATCGCCATCGTGCCACCACGCTGCAGTTCCAGGATCGCCGACAGACTTTCGGTCATGACCTGGCCGCGTACCGTCACGTGGGACAAGCCATCGCTCCCCGGTGCCGCGCAGTGCGCCTCGATGCCGTCCTCCTGCTCCAGCATACGCACCCGCTCGGGTCGATCGGTGAGGAACTCGATCCGTTTCTGCGGACAGTGCTGCGCGACCAACTCGCGCGGCCGTCCTGTGGCGATGACCTGGCCGTGATCGATGATGAGCACGCGGTCGCACAAGCGTTCTGCCTCCTCCATTTGGTGGGTCGTCACCAGAATGGAAGCCGAGCGCTCCCGACGTTGCCGATCCAGCAGATCCCAGACCGCACACCGCGCCTGCGGGTCCAACTGCGAGGTAGGTTCGTCGAGGAACATCACCGCCGGATCGCCGATCAGCGCCATCGCCACGACGACGCGCTGCTGTTGCCCACCGGACAACGTGCGATACAGTGCATTGCGTTTTTCCGAAAGGCCCAGCGCCTCGATCAACGCGGAGGCATCGCGTGAGCGCGCAGACAACGCACTTTTGAACGCCAATAATTCGCTGACCTTGAGCAATGGCGGCAGCACGCTGTTCTGCATCGAGATCCCCAGCGCTGGCTTGATTTTCGCCATGCCTTCGGCAGTACCCACGTCGTGACCCAGAACGCTTACGCTGCCCGCATCGGGCATCACCAGCCCTTCGAGGATCGAGGCCAGGGTGGTCTTGCCGGCCCCATTGGGACCCAGCACACCGACAATCTCGCCCAGCTCGATGCGCAGGTCGACCCCCATCAGCGCCTGAACATATTGCGCGTCACGGCCATAGCCTTTGTAGAGCCCGCTCGCCAGCACAGCCGGCGCAGCACCGGCAGCACCGGCAACGTGGACTGGCGCACATTCCACCACGGCCACCGTCATCCCCGCTCTCCCGCCGTTGCGGATCGCGCGCCTTGGGTTTTCACCGCGACGGAACGCTCACGACCGAACGCAACGTCGACGCTCATGTTTGGCAGGATCCGTGGATCGCGCTCGATCAACTCCACGATCACCTCCACCGAGGCGGTCTCGCGCTCGGCCACCGGCATGATCGTGGAGACCCTGCCCGACAGCCGCATCTGCGGATACGCACGCGGGATCAATACGACCGGCTGGCCGATATGAATCCTGCCAACCTGTTTTTCATTGATCTTAGCCCGCACCTCGATCGAACTAATGTCCACCAGGGTACAAATGCCGGTGCGGGTGAAGCCGCCGCCCGCTGAAATCGGCGAGACGATCTCACCGACCTGTGCCGAACGCTCCGTGACCAGACCATCGAACGGCGCGACGACATCCATGTTGCGCAGATGTTGCCGCTGCACCGACAACTGCCGATCCGCCACCAGTACGTCGCCCTCGGCCGCACTGTGCAACGCCGCCAAACGCTTCACCTCGAACGAGGCGGCCTTGTAAGTGTCTTCGCTGACGTAACGGTCGGCTACCAGTTGCCGCATGCGGCGGAAACGGTCCTCGGCCGCCTGCCATTCGATATCGCGCTGCCGGGAAACCCGACGCGACGCCTCGACCTGCGCTTCGGCGAGTCGGATTTGTTGGTCGATGTCGTGGGGATTGAGTCGTGCAAGCACCTGGCCGAGCTTGACCATACTGCCCTCCTTGACCAGCACCTCGACCAAACGGCCAGTGGTTTCGGAAGACACCGTCGCGCTGCGAACGGCGACCGCGTAGCCGGTCGCGTCCAGCACGTCCTCCGAAATCGCCGGCCTTGTCGACAGCGCTTGCGGTGCGACGCCACCGCGCTGGTGGGCAGGCATGTGCGCCACGACATCCACCGCATGTCGATGAACAACCTCACCCAGGCAGAAACCCATCGCCAACAGCGCGCCGGCTGCCGCGACAGCGCGCAACGACATCTTCCAGCGCGACCGCCTTACCTCAGCCGGCAGAGGATCGCTAACAGACAGTGACGTGTCCGGTGCGGCGAGCGCTCTGGCCATCAATTCACGACGCAATGCATGCATGGGGACTGACCTCGGACGATGGCAATACTTAGAGCGGCTAACAAAACTACTGCGTCGCCGCCGGACGGGCGCGGGCAGTGCTCGGAATCCTCATGTACCTCTGTACACTGCGGTTCCTGCGCGCTGTCCGCGCCCACCCGACAGCGACTCGCGACGTTTTGTTAGTCACTCTTAGCACGCGCCCTTGACCGGTACCGGGCTCGACATGAACACCAACCAGATAAATCCTGCCGCGAACAACGCGGTGATCACACCGAGTCCCCAAGTCAGTTCGGGCATCACCCCAGCATTGGCCGCGCGCAGCAAACTAAACGCGCAGACGCTGAAACGGGCGCGGGCAGTGCTCGGAATCCTCATGTACCTCTGTACACTGCGGTTCCTGCGCGCTGTCCGCGCCCACCCGACAGCGACTCGCGACGTTTTGTTAGTCACTCTTAGCACGCGCCCTTGACCGGTACCGGGCTCGACATGAACACCAACCAGATAAATCCTGCCGCGAACAACGCGGTGATCACACCGAGTCCCCAAGTCAGTTCGGGCATCACCCCAGCATTGGCCGCGCGCAGCAAACTAAACGCGCAGACGCTGAAGAACAGCATATTGCCCATGCCTGCAGGACGGCCATAGATGCCACTGATACTGCGACGCTGCATCCAGTTGACGACGCCAAGCGCAAGCAGGGCGCCGGCCAGTAGCTGCAATACCACCGCGCTTTGCGGCACGCCGACCATACCAAGTCTGACCGCCACCTCCGCAGGCGCGAAATTTAGCACGCCGCCCAGGACGATGAGGAAAACCGCACTTGCTGTCACGATCAGGGTTGGCACTTTCGTTTCTCCAGTGATGTAACGGGATGTCAAACAGCCGCCGCATGGACGGCCAGATATTCGGCGAAAACTTCCTCTCTCCATTGCTGTACCGAGCCGATGCCCAAGCCATTCACATACGCGTCGAACGACCCCAGGACTTTACCGTGTACCGCCTGATACCATTCCATGACTGCATCGGCGTCGCCGACGTCGCCGGAATCGAGTTGGCCGATCTGCAGCGCGGACATCTGCGTCCATTTGTGCGATACACGATCGGCGATATCCTGATACACCGCATCCAGCTTCAAGGCATCGGCCAGGCGCGCGTCCACCGCATGGAGGTAGCGATGGCGCAACTGGCCTTTCATTGCCTCCAATCGCGCCAGGCGTAAACATTCTTCACGCGACAGGCGCTGGCGCTGCAGCCAGTCGGCAAGCGCAGCCGACGTACCCAAGCCACGTTTGGCACGGAACGCGGTCAACGCGACACGGTCTTCAGGCGGCGGGAGTCGCAGCCGCCTGCACTCTGCCTCGACTAAACCGAGCAGCAGCGCACTGTCGACCAGCCGTTCGCGTCCGGGCTCGAAGAGCCTGACATGGTTGCGAAGCCGTTCGAAACTCGCCGCACCGGCTTGTGCGGACACTAAACTGCAATAGCATTCGACCGCCTCCCAGTACACCGTGTGCTGGAACTGGAAATCCACTTGGGTGGCTGGCGCATCCGCAGGCCGCTCGAGCAGCGCTTGCAATGCGGCGAGCGCATCGTCGCGCTTTTGATCGGGAGAGACATCCTGCAGCCAACGCGCCAGCGCCTGCCACACGTCGGGCGCCACCCCCAACCCGACCGCATCCTCCAATACCGCACTCCAACTGCGTTCCGGGTAAAAACGCCGTTTCGACGACTCGACCAGCGCAGCGCACGCTGCCTCATCCAGCAGGCCGACGTCGTATGCTGCAGCCAATCCCTGACGAATGTTGATCATCGCGGTGGATGTGACCCGATAATTGTCCTCGCCGCTACCATGCGCCACCGCGACTTCGTCGTCGTCCACCAGCGTCCCGTCGGCAAACTGGCGAAAGGCGACCCCGACACCGATCATGCCGAACGTGTGCAGTTCAGCCGCACGCAGCGCGCCCATGCTAGCGGCGCCGTACACAGCGACGCCTTGATGCAGGGCATACAAAATTTCCTTGTGCCATACCGCCGGCACACGCTCGAAGATACCGTCGATGAGGGCGATCACCCGCGCACCTTCGCTGACTGCGCGATACAGATCGCCCATCCGCGCCGGTGGGCGGAAATCGGCCTGGACGATCCGCCGCGCCTGTTCCAGCGGAAGGCTCGGCCCAAGAAACACCACGGCCGGATTCATGTCCGCGCGCCCATCATGCGCTGCGCTCGCACACCAGGACGGTAGAACGGGGTGTGGTAAGGCTCGAGTTCGGGCACCACGACTTTCACCACCGGCACACCGATGTCCTCACAGGTCAGATCGACAGCCACCACTTGGCGAATACCGACTCGACGCAACTGCTCCAGCAAGATGATCACGTCATTCTGCACGTAAGTGCACGAGACAGCCGATGACACCAAAAACGGCAGCGTTCCCGGAGGATTCGTCAACGCGTTGATCATCCACAGGTGATCGTCTCGATTCCCACCGCGCACATAATCGGCCTGGAAGATATCGTCGCGACTGCCCGAAATCGCGGTCAGACGGCTTTGGATCGCCTCGTGGATGGCACGCGACAACGCCACTACTGGATCCAGATGCGTGCCCGCGCCGAAATACGCCGGAATCGGCCGCCAATCCGGCGACGCCGGATCTTCAAGGATGACGCAATTGAAGGTAGGGGTACCGACGTCGCTGGTAATATCCCAGGCACCGACGACGATGCCCTTGTCCGCGAGAATATCAATAATCGCGCGCAGCGTAGGATCATTCACGGACCGCAGATCCAACTGTCGCTGCTTGCGCTGGTCTTCGTCGTACAGGCGCCACAACGACATCGCATCGCGTTCGATCACTTCGCACAGGGCATGACACAGCGCTTCGGCAAGGTGATTACCGGAAGACAGACCGTTCGTACTTTCCAGGAATACGGGCGTGCTCCCAGCCTGGCGGACCAGATTCATCGATACGAGTTCGTAGGGAATCCAGCAGGCGCTGTCGGCGGACAGATCCCACCCCTGCACCCAGGCGATGGCGCGTGCAGGATCGAATGTCGCGTCGGAGCGGATTGGCGCATGCGTCATCGACAGGACATGCTGCCCCCCTCCCATCTCCTCGACCGTGCCGATGCGTACCGGCAACTGTAGATGCTCGGCATGCCAGAGTTCGAGCGACTCCATCAGCGCCGACACCATCGCAGCCTCCAAGGTCTCGCCTTTGCCCTGCGAGGTCGCCAACGAACGCGCGTTGGGGCGGATCGCTACGCAAACCGGTAACCCGATACGATCCAGGCCCGTCACATTGGCCAGCCGGGTGATACCCAGGCGCGGCATGTGCCGTCGGTTCAGGCGTAGCGTCTCGGCGGGATCGCGGAGCCGATGCGTGCCCTGAAAGTAGTGCTTGGCGTTGCGCTGCTGTAAGGCTTCTTTGATCGGATGCATGGGACCGGGCCTATCTGCGTTCGGCCAGCGCGGTGGCGGTGTTAAGCTTGAGGACGGTCCAAGCCGGATAGAGGCTGCCGGCGATACCGATCAACGTCGCCAGCACAGCCGCCTGGACCAGGCTCTGGGCGGTGACGGAAAACGAGAAAGCCACTTGGCTGTAGTTGCTGGAGTGCAGGAAAGTCGACGTCTGGACACCATCGAACACCGCGTAGGCAAGCAATGCGCCGAGCGCACCGCCAAGGCACGTCAACAGGACGCTCTCGGCCACTAAGGCGGCGAAGATCGCGCCATCGGTGAATCCAAGCGCCTTGAGTGTGCCAATTTCCCGGATCCGCGCATTGACCGAGGCGTAACTGGTCCCCAACGCGGCGAAAGCCGCCCCGAGCGCCATCAGCAAGCTGACGCCGTAGCACAACACGTACAGGAATGTCCGTAATGCATGCGACTGGTCGGCCAGATACTGGGCATGATCGATCGCACGCAATTGCAAACGCGGATCGTCGCGCAACTGACGACTGAAGCGATCCAGCGACATCCCACGGACCAGTCTCAAATGCAATACCTGCACAGCGCTGCCACGCTCCATCGCAGCCGCCAATGTCGGTGCATCAGTCCATATCTCAGACTCGGTGAGCCCACTGTCGGCGGTGAAACGCCCCACCACCGTCCACTGCGCGCCAGCGATGTCGACGACATCGCCAATGTCCCCTTGTCGCAACCGACCGGATGCGCGTGCCCCGACGATCAGTTCGCGACGTCCCGCCTGCGGCAGGCGGCCCTCTACGAGCTTGATGCCGCTAAGCACGTAACCCGCCGGATCGACACCGCGCACGGCCATGTTCAACGGCTGCCCATGCCGCGAATCGAACTTGGCGGTGGTGAATAATTCGGCGGAAAACGCCGGCGCGCCATCGGCCAGCGTGGCGATGCCCGGCATGCGCCTGACCAAGCCAGCGGCGTCGCCGGAAATGGTACTGGCGACCTCCGCAGTGGCCCCGTCCATCATCACCAGCACGCTCTCGTCACCAGCGCCGGTCTGCATGACCTGGAGGTAACCCTCGGCAATGGACAGCACGCCCACCAGCATGGCCACGCCCCCGGCGGCGCCCACCACCGTGGTGCCGGCGCGGATCGCGTGGCGGCTCATGCTCACCAGACCGATCCGTAGCAGCACGACCGCTTGATGCCCCCATGTCGTCATGCCGCACGCCCCAGATCGCGGGCCGTACTCATACCCATGACCATCCGCACCGGAACGGCAGTGGTCAACAGCGTGACGGCGACGATCGCGGCAATCATCCACAACACGTCATGCCAGGCGAAGCGGATGGAAGACAACGTGACGCTATAGGCGGCGATCTTCGGCAGGGTGACATACAGCACAGCGAACCCAACCAGCGCGCCGACGGCGACGACCATGAACGACTCCAGCACGACACTCGCCGCCAAACGTGCATTACTTGCACCTAACGCCTTGATTGTCGCCATCTCGCCACTCCGTTCGCTGACGGAGTGGATCAGGCCATTGGCAGTCACCAGAATCAGAGTGAAAAACACAGCGACCACTGCCACGCGAACGATCATGCCGAAATCGCCAACCTGGCGGATCAACTCCTGCGCGAACATCGCTTCGGTGGCGGTGTGGGTCTCACGGCCAGAGTTGGCGAACAGCGCGTCGATGGCATGCGCCACCTGTTCGGCGTGCGACGGATCGCGCACACGCACGTTGTACCACCCCACCGTGCCCTTGCCGTTGGCCCGCACGTCGTCCACATACCCATAGTGCATCAACAACGAATTGGTATTACCGGAGGCATCGCTGGAATCGTAGATGGCCGCAACACGGAATGTCCAGTTGGTGCCCCCACCTTTGCGCGGATACAGATAGGAGAAGATTGGCACCATGTCGCCTACCTTCCAGTGATAGCGCTCAGCCAAGGTGCGTCCGACCGCGATGCTGGTGCGATCATCGAGCCAGCGCCGTCGATCCTGGGAATTGTGGATGCGCATCTCTGGCACCAGCCGCATGAAGCTTTCCGGCTCGGTCGCAATGGCCATCAGGCCGTTGGCAGGCTCCTGATAAAACCCGCCGAAGAACAGGTTACGACTGATTGCCTCGACGCCTTCGACTTCGGCAATCCGTTGCTCGTCGGCCAACGGCAACGGCTGCATGATACTCACCGCATTCGCCACCACCAGACGCTCTGCCTTGTCAAACGTGACACCGACGTTGAACACGCGGTTCAACGAGAGCAATAGACCAAAGAAAAAGAACGCGACGACGACGGTCAACAGCGTGATCGCCAGAATGGACTTCCAACGGAACAAATTGGCCAACAGCAATCGCCCCGTCATGACGACGCTCCGACAACACGCCCCTTGTCGATGCGCACAATGCGATCGGCATGACGAGCGACGTCACTGTCGTGGGTCACCATCACGATGGTCTTGCCGTATTCGGCGTTGAACACGCGAAGCAGTTCGATGACCTCCATGGCATTCTCGCGGTCCAGATCGCCGGTTGGCTCGTCGCAAAGCAGCAGCGAGGGGTTGGTTACGATTGCCCGCGCGATCGCCACGCGTTGCTGCTCACCACCGGACATCTCGCGCGGCCGCTGCTTGAGCAGATCCTGCAAACCGACCATTTGCAATGCCGCCGCCGCCCGCTGCTGGCGCTGACGACGACCAACACCTTGCAGGGCAAGCGGCAACGCGACGTTGTCGAGCGCATCGAGCACCGCGATCAAATTGTAGAACTGGAAGACAAAACCGACATGACGCGAGCGCCAGCGTGCCAACGCCCTGCTCGACAAGTGACCAATGCGGCTGCCTTGCACAGCGATGTCACCGCGCGTTGGCCGATCCAGCCCCCCCATCAGGTTCAGCAGGGTGGTCTTACCCGAACCCGACGGTCCCATGATCGCGACGAACTCGCCATCCAACACCGCCATGTCGGTCGGGGCCAGCGCCTCGATACTGCGCCGCCCGCTGCGGTGCAACCGGGTGACACCGCGCAATACCACGAATGGCGCCGGCTCAGGCGCAGGAGTCGGGGCCTGAAGTACTTCGACATCCGAAATGATCGCTGCAATATCCATATGAAGCCTCAATAAATAACCGTGGCGGGGGCGACGTCGCGCGCCCATGCCGCAATGCCTCCCTCCAGGCTGTAAACCTGGCTGAAGCCATGCGTCAGCAAACACCGCGCAGCCGTCATTGAGCGCACGCCAGATTTGCAGTAACAAACGACCGGAATGGCACGATCAAGCAGATGCATGGACTCCTCGAGTTCGTCCAACGGCATCAGGAGAGCACCGTCCAGATGCACGATCTCGAATTCGTTCGCACTGCGGACATCGATCAACTGTATCGAATTTGACGACTGCAGCAGCCCAGCAAGCCGCTGCGCCTGGAGCAGCTCTGGAGCCGAGCTTTCGTTGGATTCGACCACCGTCGCGGATACGCCACAGAACGTGGCGTAATCGATGAGGTGACGCTGCGTCGGAGCATCGCCGCAGATCGGACAATCAGGATCGCGGGCGATGTTCAACTCACGAAAACGCATTTCCGTCGCATCGAATTGCAACAACCGCCCCTCCATCGTCCGACCAACGCCGGTGATCAGCTTGATAACTTCGGCCGCCTGCATCGTGCCCATGATGCCGGGCAATACACCGAATACACCGCCCTCGGCACACGAGGGGGAAAATCCTGGTGGCGGTGGCTCCGGGTACAGGCATCGGTAGCAAGGGCCACCGGCATGATTAAACACCGACAACATGCCTTCGAAACGGAAAATAGAGGCGTAAACGTTAGGTTTTCCAGCTAACACGCAGGCATCGTTGACGAGGTAACGCGTCGGAAAATTATCGGTGCCGTCGACCACTACGTCGTACTGACGGATCAACTCCAGGGCGTTTTCAGCATTGAGCCGAGTTTCGTGATGGACAACATGCACATGCGGATTCAGATCCGCCAACCGTGCGGCTGCGGCTACGCCCTTGCTCATGCCTACGCTGCTCAAGCCGTAAAGTACTTGACGCTGGAGGTTACTGACCTCGACTTGGTCGAATTCGACAATGCCGATGGCGCCCACGCCCGAGGCAGCCAGATAAAGTGCGGCCGGCGATCCCAGACCACCAACGCCAACCAGTAGCACACGAGCACCCTTGAGACGCCGCTGACCATGGCAGCCGATTTCGGGAATCATCAAGTGGCGGCTGTAATGGCGAATTTCTTCGCGTTCTAGTTCAGCACCCAGCCGGGGGGTATGCTCGCCGTGCATCTCAGCCTCCCGCGATCGCAGGAACCAGCACGATGACGTCGCTGCTGACCAAAGGCGTGCCCTGCCCTTGGCGCATCCTGATATCCGACGCATTCACGAAAACATTGATGAAGCGACGCAAGCTACCATCGGCAGCAAACAACTGCGGCAGCAACGAAGGGTACGCTCGCACCGCTGCACGCAGCGCCTGTCCGACATCGTCGGCTTCCACTTCTACAAACGCCTGTTGACCAGTGAAGCGTCGCATCGCCGTGGGAACCATCACTTTGACGATGGACCTGCCGGAGGCAGTTTCAACGTTCTCGATACGCTGTTGGTACATACCAATCCCTGCCTGATTAACGAGGCGCAGCATCGAAGTAACCGCCATGCCAGGCATGACGGTTACTTCCTCATACTTCCTAGGTCTTACATTAAGAGGAACCGCTACTGACGATCGAACCAATCGAACTGGCACCACAGACCGCGCACAGCACAGTAGAAGCACAGTCAGACAACAGTTGATTTTGCTGAGGTAATTCCTCGGCAAAAAGATCAAGCGAAGAAACCTCGTTCGACATATCGAAATGATGATTCACTTTCAAAACTCCATTTTCAAGGATCACGCTTATGGATGTGATCCAACTCCCCATCCACCGACTACTTCATTAGAAGCAGCAGACTTCAGACCAAACCCCTACAATGCCAGGATGGCGTATTTGGACATATCCATAGCGAAGAAGATACCGCCACATGGAGAAAACGCGCACAGGCGTACACACAAACACGATTGCGACCGAAGCTTATAATGGAAAAATAACAATCTAATATAACAATTACTACAAGGAAACTGAATTTCCCTGAATAGACATCAGTCAAAAATCAAACACAATCTCCAAGTCGAATCCTGTTCGAGAGAACAGATTTTTACGGTATCGAATCATCAATTCCATTGATCATAATTTTTCACAAAAATAGGGAGGAATGTCAATGTTTTCACGCAAAAATCTCGTAGACAACTTCCGCAACAGCGCTGAGCCCGAGCCTGGCAGACATGCAACCAAGCAACTGTTGTAGCGACATGAATCGCACCAAGGAGATTGCATGCAGTTTTGTCATCGCTTTGGGCGATCGCGCGGTATTGCTTGAGATGCGCTAAAAAATTCTCGATCAAATGACGTACCTTGTTACAGATCGCGGTCTATATAGTTCCGCTGAAATCTGTCGCTCACTGTCTGACACGACAGCCTGAAGCAGGTGATAAGGCACACCTCAAGCCTGCGTCAATCCCGCACGCAACGCTCGCAATTGCGCCTTCACTGCTGCGGCCTGCGTCGGCCCCAGCCGCAGCAACGCCTTTTGCCCGACCGAGAGCGATTCCAAGGCCGGATCGACGAAGCGGAACTTGCCATGCACCGGATCGCTCACCACCGCCAACGGCGCCGATGGCAGCGGGGTCTGCAGCAAATGGTCGATCACCTGCACCAAGCGGTCGTTGAAATATCCGTGCGGATACCCCAGCTCCACATAGGCCTGCTGGAACAGCGGATAGAAACGCCGATACGCCGCCACTAGCGCCTTGGGATCGGCATGGGTGAAGGCTTGCACATAGAGCGCATAGCGCTGCGCGTTGGCTTCAGTGATGACCTGCGCGCCACTGGCCTCTTTGCTCACTTGCAATGTGCCGGGGACCGCGGTGAGCGCCAGTGCACGCGTGGTGACGCGGCGCTGGGTCAGGTTGTCGACCATTGTCACCAGGCGCTGGATCAGATGATCGCGCAACAGCAACGCCAGTGGAGAATCACCACCGGCCAGCTTGGTCAGTTCCGCCCAGGCGGCGGCATCACTCTCAGCCAAGGATGGAATCGCCGCATCGGCCGCATCCGCGGCGGCGGCATCGATGGGATGCTGGATCGGCGGGGGTGGCGGCGCAGCCGCTGCGGCTGGCGCAGATGGCGCCGCAGCCGCGACGGGAGCACTGGTCGGCGGTGGCGACGCCGGTGCCACACGCTGCAGTAATCCGCTCAGCGCGTCGCGAAACAACCACGCAGCGGCGGCAGCCACCAGCACCGCGACCAAAATCCAAGGCCAAATGGAAGGACGTGGCGGCATGGCAGGACGCGGCGGCATGGAATCGGGCTCCGTTGATAGAACTCAAGTCTGACAGCGACAGCGGCCAGCGGGTTCCGACGCGACATGGCCGCTGTTCAGCATCCAACGGGATGCACATGCCACGACGATTGCAGAGACCTCGCATATTCCCGCACGCAACCCACCGCGTGCGGGCGCAATCACGCTCAATCCACCACCCGCAGCGCACGCGGCCCTTGCAGCGACAACAGACCGAGCAACGCGGCCAGCAGCAGATAACCACCGGCGAACTGCCACGCCATCAACTGCGGCACGCCGTGCAACGTCCATGGCAGATAAATACCGCCGCGCGGATCCACCGAATGGATCAGGCCGAACAGGGTCAGCCCCGCCGCCACCAACAGGCACCCAGCGGCGCGACGCAAGCGCCCGTCCACCATCGCCGCCACCGTGGCGATCCACAGCATGGCGGTGATGATGAAACCGTTGCCCAGGGTCAGGATCACCGCCAATTCCGGCAAACCGTGGCCGTCCAGTGTGGTGGTCAACGTGGTCAGATGATCCGGCGCGATCCAACCCGGCGCCTTGATCGCCAGCAGATACGCCACCGACGGCAGAAACCCCAACACCATCGCGCCGGCATGGCGTTTCGGGGTGGCCTGGAATGCCTGGGTGGTGATGTCGATGGACACGTACACGATGATCGGTGCCAGCACTGCCAACGGCAGCCACTGCACCAGCCCGGCGACCAATCCCAACATGCCCCCCAGGCCAATGAAGATCCCGGTCAACAGCGTATAACCGCTGCGCGCGCCCATGTGCTTGTAGGCCGGCTGGCCGATGTAGGGAGTGGTCTGGGCGACTCCGCCGCAGACCCCGGCAACCAGGGTCGAACAGGCCTCGACCAGCAGAATATCGCGGGTGCGGTAATCATCACCGGCCGCGCGCGCGCTCTCGCTGACGTTGATGCCGCCAACCACCATCAACAAACCAAACGGCAACAGCAGCGGTAGCAGCGGCATCGTATCGGCCAGCCCGGCGAGGAAACCCAAACTCGGCCACGGCAACACCAGATGGGGCGCAAACCACTGCGGTGTCTGATGGCCCGGGATGCCCATCCCTGCCGCATTCAATCCGTAGTAAAGGCCCGTGCCCAGCACCAACGCCAGCGGCACCCCGGGCAGGCCAAACGGCAGGCGGCCCTTGGCGATCAACACGTACATCAACAGGCCCAACACCACCAGGCCGACCACGGGGGTGCGCAAGGTTTCCAGCAGCGGCAGGAAGCCCATCAGCACCAGCGCGATGCCGGCGATGGAACCGAGCAACGCCGCGCGCGGCAGCGCCCGCGTCACCGCTTCGCCGAAGAACGCGAGCACGGTCTTGAGCGCGCCCATCAGCACCAGCGCGGCCATGCCCAGACGCCACGTCGCCAGCGCCGCCGCCTGCGGGTCCAGCCCCTGCTGTTTGTAGCGCACGAACGCCGGGCCGAGTACCAACAGCGCCATGCCGATGCTGGTCGGCGCATCCAGGCCCAGCGGCATCGCGGTGACGTCGCTGCGCCCGCTGCGCGCGGCCAGCCGTCGCGCCATCACGGTGTACAGCAGATTGCCGATCAGCACCCCGAACGCGGTGCCAGGCATCATCCGCGTGTAGATCACCTCGACCGGGAACTGGAACATCCCGACCAGCGCCAGGGTGATGAAACCGAGGATCGACAGATTATCGACCACCAGGCCGAAGAAGCCATTGAGATCGCCCGCGACGAACCAACGTGGCCGCGTGACCGAGGACACCGACGCGAGGGTCATGGCAGACCGACCGCAGCAGTGACCGTGCGCGTTGAGCCGCACATTCGCTCAGCCGAACACGCAGCGCTGCGGCATGTCTGGCTCACAACCAGCCAGCCGGGCATCACGACCATCTGGCCGCTGTTCAGCATCCAACGGGATGCACATGCCACGACGATTGCAGAGACCTCGCATATTCCCGCACGCAACCCACCGCGTGCGGGCGCAATCACGCTCAATCCACCACCCGCAGCGCACGCGGCCCTTGCAGCGACAACAGACCGAGCAACGCGGCCAGCAGCAGATAACCACCGGCGAACTGCCACGCCATCAACTGCGGCACGCCGTGCAACGTCCATGGCAGATAAATACCGCCGCGCGGATCCACCGAATGGATCAGGCCGAACAGGGTCAGCCCCGCCGCCACCAACAGGCACCCAGCGGCGCGACGCAAGCGCCCGTCCACCATCGCCGCCACCGTGGCGATCCACAGCATGGCGGTGATGATGAAACCGTTGCCCAGGGTCAGGATCACCGCCAATTCCGGCAAACCGTGGCCGTCCAGTGTGGTGGTCAACGTGGTCAGATGATCCGGCGCGATCCAACCCGGCGCCTTGATCGCCAGCAGATACGCCACCGACGGCAGAAACCCCAACACCATCGCGCCGGCATGGCGTTTCGGGGTGGCCTGGAATGCCTGGGTGGTGATGTCGATGGACACGTACACGATGATCGGTGCCAGCACTGCCAACGGCAGCCACTGCACCAGCCCGGCGACCAATCCCAACATGCCCCCCAGGCCAATGAAGATCCCGGTCAACAGCGTATAACCGCTGCGCGCGCCCATGTGCTTGTAGGCCGGCTGGCCGATGTAGGGAGTGGTCTGGGCGACTCCGCCGCAGACCCCGGCAACCAGGGTCGAACAGGCCTCGACCAGCAGAATATCGCGGGTGCGGTAATCATCACCGGCCGCGCGCGCGCTCTCGCTGACGTTGATGCCGCCAACCACCATCAACAAACCAAACGGCAACAGCAGCGGTAGCAGCGGCATCGTATCGGCCAGCCCGGCGAGGAAACCCAAACTCGGCCACGGCAACACCAGATGGGGCGCAAACCACTGCGGTGTCTGATGGCCCGGGATGCCCATCCCTGCCGCATTCAATCCGTAGTAAAGGCCCGTGCCCAGCACCAACGCCAGCGGCACCCCGGGCAGGCCAAACGGCAGGCGGCCCTTGGCGATCAACACGTACATCAACAGGCCCAACACCACCAGGCCGACCACGGGGGTGCGCAAGGTTTCCAGCAGCGGCAGGAAGCCCATCAGCACCAGCGCGATGCCGGCGATGGAACCGAGCAACGCCGCGCGCGGCAGCGCCCGCGTCACCGCTTCGCCGAAGAACGCGAGCACGGTCTTGAGCGCGCCCATCAGCACCAGCGCGGCCATGCCCAGACGCCACGTCGCCAGCGCCGCCGCCTGCGGGTCCAGCCCCTGCTGTTTGTAGCGCACGAACGCCGGGCCGAGTACCAACAGCGCCATGCCGATGCTGGTCGGCGCATCCAGGCCCAGCGGCATCGCGGTGACGTCGCTGCGCCCGCTGCGCGCGGCCAGCCGTCGCGCCATCACGGTGTACAGCAGATTGCCGATCAGCACCCCGAACGCGGTGCCAGGCATCATCCGCGTGTAGATCACCTCGACCGGGAACTGGAACATCCCGACCAGCGCCAGGGTGATGAAACCGAGGATCGACAGATTATCGACCACCAGGCCGAAGAAGCCATTGAGATCGCCCGCGACGAACCAACGTGGCCGCGTGACCGAGGACACCGACGCGAGGGTCATGGCAGACCGACCGCAGCAGTGACCGTGCGCGTTGAGCCGCACATTCGCTCAGCCGAACACGCAGCGCTGCGGCATGTCTGGCTCACAACCAGCCAGCCGGGCATCACGACCATCAAAACGACACCTCCACCGCCTGCCGCGCCCACAACACCGACTGGTGTCCGGTGGCCTGCTTCCATGCCAGCCGGATCGCCTCGATATCGGCGCGGCGCTGTGGCGTATCTTCGTGCAGGATCACCAGCACCTTGGTGTTGAGCCGGTTTGGCTCTTTGGCGCCGCGAAACAACCACTGGCCGTAGGCATCGAACACGGTCAGGCCATCGGGGAAGCGCGGGGTGACCTCTTTATCCAGGAACGCGCGCCAGCGCGCCGCGCTGATCGGCTCGGCCTGCGGGCGATTGGCCGGACCTTGCTCCTCACCGACGCCGAAATACAACTCGCTGCGCACCCACCCCTTGGCCTGCGCCGGGCGGGCGGCATCGCCCTGCAACGCCGCGCTGACCGCACCCGGCGCAGCGGTGGAGGCCGAAGGCGCGACGCCAGTGCAGGCGGTCAGAGCAAGGAGGACAGCAAACAAGGGGGCACGGTGCAACATCGGCAGGATCTCGGTCGGAATGCAGGTAAGAAAACGCGATGGTAAGGCTTCGTCGCTGAAAAAACCCGTGGCGCCATATAGATCAAAGCATTGGAGGTGTCATCAGGCGTGCTGTGCTTGCAATTTTTCGCTGGAGCGCATTATGAATGCCGTGTCCGCTCATGCCTGTCATTTAGGAGATGATAAAATTCAATGGCATGATCACGCGCCGCTTCCGCGATATCGCCAGCGTCATGCCACTCGGGATCAAAGAACTCGCCGTTGCGCTCCAAGTGCTCATTTTCCGCACGCTCTGCTTCCGCATCAATGTTGGCAAACTGGGACAGGAGGCAGGACTTCGCTTGCTCGATGTAACACAGGTGTTCGGAGATACGAAAATTCTGTTCTGCGTCAATAAACTGAAAGGCACTCAATTCCCTACCGGTCATACTAGCCGACCTGCGATAGGCTCCTTATCCAGCCAGGCCACCAACGTGCAAATACCTAGCACATCCGCGCAGACGTCTTCCAGAGGCTCGCTTTCCAGACGAACTTGAAACGATAGCCAAGAATCCTCCTTCTTTTCCTTTAGTCCAATGTGTGGCTCGATTGCGCCGGCGCTCCACAACCAAACGTTTTTGACACGAAGCTTTTGCACGAGCGACGCAATGGGGGCCTTCGCATCTTTTTGTTTGGCCATTATTTCAAACGCATGGGCTGGCTTACCTTGAATGCCTTTGCAGGGCAATCCGGCTTCTAGGGAGATTAAGCCAGCATCCGCAAGTTGTTGAAGAACGGCCCTGCAAGCGATGAGGTCAAGATCGTCGGCCTTTAGCATTCCGTATTCCACCGCTTGCCGAAACGCAAAATCGAGATCCACAATAGCGCACGCCGGCAACCCCAACGCTTCTAAGATCTCCATGGATTTTCCTGTGTCTGACGCGCCACTCATAGGCACGACGGCCAGGGAAGATTGACCCAAGGTTTTACCAGTGATGACTTGAAAGAGCGTTGGCAATAGGCGTATCTCGGTCTTTCCCTCTGTCAACACCACCTTGTCGGCGAACAAGACTTGGGAAGAATTCGTGAGACTGAAGAGCTGATGGAGCTGATGAGTAGGATTCGCTACCAACTGCTCCACAACCGACTGCATGCGAGGACGCGCCTTGGTGCCTTCCAAATTTTTCTTGGTCATTAGCAAGGCGTTCTTCGCATCCTTTGCCAAGATCATCTGGGCCGAGTGGGTCGAAAAGACAACTTGGTAGCCAGCATTTGACAGCGCGCGCAATGCCTCGCGCACCTGCTCCAAAGCAAAGGGATGCATAAACAGCTCCGGTTCATCTACCAGAAGCAACGTCACACCGCCGGCAGCCCCCTCCCCACGCTTAAGATCAGCTAGGTGACGCACCATGGCCATCTGGATGGCACGTTGTGCCCCGTGACCGTAAGAGCCGAAAGCACGTCCCAGCCCCTCCCTCCCTTCATATACCTTGACCGTTCCGGCCTTTATAAGGTCGTTAAAGACGGGCACTGGGAAATCCAGCTTAATGCGGATACCAGGAAAAAGTTCCGAGATTTTGCGGTTGATCGATTCATCGATGCGGTCCAACTCTTCGAAACGGCCGCCGCCGTCAGCAGAAATCATTCCTAAAATAGCCGCCAAGTGAGGCCTCAGTTCTTCTCCGTGTTGCTCCTGGATGGCATCCAACATAGAGGCCAACAGTTTCCCGATCGTGGTAGTTGTCTTGGCCTTGCTGGCGTCCTCCTCTGCATTCTCCATAGCACCTATGCGGATAGGTTCAGGGAAAAGCGCGGAGATGGCGTTATCGATCCCCGTGGGATTGGGCTCCCAGTCGCCATTGTCAGGATTCATCACCATCAATTCGGTATCGCCTCCCGGCACTTTCTGTTCGCGACGAATCATGAGTACACCATCGCGAACATGTACTTCTATCTTCTTGCGATGCTTATGCTCCAGGACCTCCAGATCCGCTTCGGTGATGTCGCGCAGCTTTCCCACCACCTGCACGGGCTGAGCTGGGTCGTGGAAATCTTCCACGCCCAGCTTTGCCTTTCGCACCAGCCATTGGAGCGCGGTGAGGCAATTACTCTTCCCGCAGTTATTCAGACCGACCAGCGGTGTAAAATGGGTCAATTGGAGGCTGGCCTCAGCGCATGATCGAAAGTTCATGATATCCAAGTCCGAGATATAGACAGCCATTTCTTTGTCTCCGATTGTGGTCCAACCTATTTCGTAATTGCTGCCTTCAACTGCTCGGTAACGCTGTTGCCTTTCTCGTCCTTCATCTGGGCCATAATATAGATCCCTTTGCCCTTGCTCTTGACCGCCCAGAGCTCACCCACCATCCGTTTTTCCTTCTCTGCATCTGACGAATAACGGTCTCCGCCCTTGTATTCCACTACCAGCAAGCGTCCATCCTTCAGCCGGGCCACGAAGTCCGGGTAGGTGCGCTGCTTGGACGTTGGCATCCAGAACTGGCTCTTGTCCACCAAGTTGCGGACCCAGAACTCCACCTCGTCCAACTGATCAATCGCTTGCGCACACAGGAACTCCTCGCCCACCTTGCCCCCGACCGTCTTCCACTGAAGATCGCCCACAAAGGGGTAGTAGTGCTTGCGGAACCGGTAGGTGCCTCCCTGGTAGTAAGAATGCGCCGGATATTGGGTCATGTCCGCCGGGTAGGTGAACATCGCATCGGGCTCGTCACTAACCACAATCTCGGCGTCGGCCCCAAACAACGCTTGCTGGAAACCGTCCTTGAGCGCTTCGGCCTTGGCAATCTGCAACTGCTCCCCCAGCTTCCGGCGCAGGATGAACTGGCCGTTGAGCAACTGGGATAGCAAAAATCCTTGATCTTCAGACAGTCCAGTGATTGCTCGGCGCAGCCACTCCCGCAGCACCGCCTGTTTGACGCTGGGGTCGCGGATCTTCTGGTCCAACCAGCCCACCAAGTCTGCTTGTGTGCGATCCTTCGCAAAGCCAGGCAGGTAGGTTTTCACATCGTCATCGATCTTGGTGTAGCTCACCTTCGAATCGACCAGATCCACCTCAAAGGTCTGACTGTCAGCGTTGAACTTGAGACTGGAGAGGTCCGGGGGGTATGCAAGCAGGTCCCAGGTGAAGCCCGGGGGAGTAGCACCGCTCTCCACAAAATCCAGTTCGCCCTGCTCCATGACGCCGAGTCGGGGGACGCTGAACACCGCACCGTTCTGGCTCGGGGCTTTGACAGCCTTGGACGCGATCTGGTGGCGCTCGATGGTAGCCGTCGCTTCCTCGCGCTCCTTGGTTGGCACGACTTTGGTGATCGCTTCCACCGTGGCATCGTCAACCTCGCCCGTGATTTCAACCGATCCGCCCTTCCCCTCTTCGCTCGGAGTAAAGACCACGCTGGCCTGTTCCCGAGCAGGGATACCGGTAAGGTCCGGCTGCTTGCTCACGGTGATGGTGGTTTTCGGCGTGAAGGGGGCTGGATTGGCATTGCCACCCTGCAGCGGCAAGCCAGGCCCTGGGGTGAGATCCGGCAGCACTGCGCCGACGGCTTCCAACGGGTTGAACCCGATATCGATGAGCGATTTGGTGAGCTCTGCGGCCGCCAAGTTGAACGCCGGGGTGGTGACGTGCGCGTAGGCCTTGTTCATGGCCTCCTGCTTGCGACGGGTGGCATAGGGCATGCGCAGGACGCGGCCCAGCAGCTGTTGGATATCCTTGTCGCTTTTGACTTGGGCCACCGAGCAGAACACATAGGCGAAGGAGCAGTCCCACCCTTCCTTGAGCGCTTGCTTGGTGATGATGACCTCAATTGGGCAGTCCTTGGCGAACAGGTCCACGCCATCAATTTCGCGTTGGTCACCGGTTGAAATGGCAATGGCCTTCTCGGGCACCTTTTCGTTGTCGACAAGGTGCTTCTTGACCTCTTCAACCGTGGCCGTACCCCTGGCGTTCTCGGCCTGGATCAGGAGGATGGGACGAATGTAGTCCGGCTCACCGAGCGCGGTCTTTCCCAGCGCATTGCGACGGGCGACGGCGCTGCCGACCGCCATCTCCCACTGTCCAACGTGCTCCTTCAGCACTACCGGGAACTTGATCATGTCCGCTGCCTTGAGCTCAAAGGCGCTGACGCTGACCAGCACGTTACTCTTGCTGGCCTCGGGGGTGGCGGTCAGCTCCACCACCACCTTGGCGCCCAAGCGCTCGTAGACCTGATACGACAGCGGCGTGTTGGCGTTGTGGGCTTCGTCGGTTATGACCAGCGGGCCATGAAGCTTCAGCAGGTTGGCAAACGACGCGATGGCTTTGCCGGCCTTATTTTGCTCCAAGTAGGCGAAGTCGGAGACGCTTCCGGCAAAATGAGGCTCCAGATCTTCATGGTGCTCATAGACCTTTCGGCCTTCCTGGTTTTCCACGCGTAGTGCTGCAATGGTCGAAATCACTACGCATACCTTTGTGCCCAGATCCGCAGGACGGATGTGGGTGAAATCCTCCACGTCGAACACCGCTACCTTGCCACCAAATGCTTCATCAAGCTCCTGGCGGTAGGGATGGCGTGGGTTCTTGAAGGCCTCCAAGGTCTGGGTCTTGATCTGGGTGGTGGGCACCATCCACATGACCAATGGGAACTCGCGCTCCAGGTATGTGTCGCCTGCAGCCTGGATGATATGCGCGCCCATGACCGTTTTGCCGCCGCCTGTAGGGATGCGCAGACAAACGTAAGGCGAGAACTCCAAGCCGGGCATGGGCTTGTAGTGGGCGGCAAGACCAGCATCTACGTTCTTCTCGAACGCGGGCGCGGGACCAGTAAGCCGGGCGTCTTCCAAGAACTGGGCCAAACTGGACAGGGCCCGCTGCTGATACACCTTGAGGGAAAGAGCCATGCTTAGCGTGCCTTGATGTCGTAAGGGGTCTGCTTGAAGGTGATTTGAAGCTCCTCTAATCGCTCCTTGGGCAAGTCGCACGACTCGCCATAGATCACCTTGGGCCCATCGAAGGGCTGCAGGCCTTTCAACACTCGCTTGGTCAGCACATTGCCACCGGTCTTGCTCTCATCGCCCAAGATGCCGTTAAACAGTAGGTAGTAGCCGATTCCGTGATGCTCGCCTAGAAACACATACTTGGAGGCACGGGTTGAGCGCGCAGTGCCAGTCTCGGCGAACCATAGATGGGCTGCCAAATGCTCAAATTTAATGCTATCCCGAATGTGCCCGTTCTCATCAAAAACAGGTGCACCCAACTTGTAAAACCGGAAGCCCCCGCCCCCCTTCCATCCCGTTGTTTCAGAGATACCGCCCTGTTCACCATCCACAACCTTCTTCAGCCGTGGCTGACAATGAGATCTCGCATGCTCGCCCATCTCTATTCCGATCCAGCGACGTCCCATTTTTTGTGCAGCAGCAGCAGTCGTTCCAGAACCCAGGAAGCTATCCAGGACTAGGTCACCAGGCTCGGTGGATGCCTCAAGGAGCGTCTTGATCAGACCTTCCGGCTTTGGGAACGAAAACTTATCCTCTTGGCCAAAGAGCGCCACGCTCTCACTGGTTCCATGTTGCGTATAGGCACCAGTAATGATTGACTTTGGCTTCTGCCTCCTCTCTTCCCCGTCAGAGTCCTTTAGATACTGCTTGTAAGATACCGAGACTCTCCCTCCGGCGCTTTTAAATACTAGCTCGTCATTCGCGAGCGCCGCCAACGCACGCTCCTTAGACCACTGCCACTGCTTTTCTGGCCACACATCCCCATGCTCCGGATGAGGAATCGGGTAACGAAGATTGGGCCGTGCATCCATGCTTGTCGTCGCCAGAGGCTGAAGTCTGTATGGGCCACGCTGCGCCTCGTTCCGATCGGTAAGCTTGTAGTATCGCTTCGCCAGTTCAGGATCGGCAGGAAGGAACATTGCGGGCAGCTGCTCCAAATCTTTGGCATAGGCAAGAACGAACTCGTGCAACCCAACGACGTACTTCGCCTTAGCGCCACCACCATAGCTTTTTTGCCAGACGAACGTCGTTAGAAAATTTTTCCTCTGGAACACTTCATCCATGATGACTTTGAGGTAATGAGCCTCATTGTCATCGATAGCCACGTAGATAATTCCATCGTCCGTCAAAAATTCTCGAAGAAACTCCAGACGGGGATACATCATCGACAGCCATTGCGAATGAGCGAGGTTGTCGTCGTAGTGCTCCAAAATCGCCCCTCGCGTGTTGTAAGGCGGATCGATAAAAATACACTTCACCTGCCCGGCGTAGTAAGGCAACAGTGCTTTCAGCGCATCCAAATTGTCGCCCTCGATCAGCATGTTGGGGGAGTCAACCTCCCCATAGGACAAGCTGGCCACCGGCTCCAGGAGGCGGTAGGGCGTAAGGGAGGAACGGGTCAAGGAGTCAACCTCCCCATAGGACAAGCTGGCCACCGGCTCCAGGAGGCGGTAGGGCGTAAGGGAGGAACGGGTCAAGTCAGGAAGTTCAGTGCCGAGCACGGACACTTACAAGAAGGCCGATCCAGGCCATGAGGAGTGTTCATGTCAAAGCGTAGGAAGTTCAGTGCCGAGTTCA
>NZ_JZIM01000021.1:0-46757 GCF_000963215.1 Xanthomonas sp. MUS 060 | reverse complement strand
CGGAAACCCTGGCTGGACTCCACTTCGTCGTCTTCTCCATCCTCATGCTTGGAAATAATGCCACGTCTCTAATCCAAAGTTCATAACACGCTCTAAGCATTTCCTTACATCGTGCAAAAAGGTAGGCAAAACCGGCCAGCAGAAACACCGGCAGATAGCTGCCGGTGGCCTGCAGCAAAAATCCAATGCAGTTGGCGATCAACATGCCGCCGACCGCGCCGGCACAACTGCCGATGCCGACCAGACTGGCCAGCGCGTGGCACTGAAACATGATCGATGTGAGACTGTCAGCCAGATCGCGCCGAGCAAATCAGTGAATAAGAAGGCCCACTGCCAGCTCCAGGCGCTGACGATGAACGGCACCGGTGATGGCACCGATATGCGTGGTTGAAATGCAGGGCTCCGCAGTGCCTTGCCGATGCTGTTGTAATACAGATCGGTACTGTCCGCGTCCAGCCACACACGCAAAACGAAGATGGTCCGATGACAGCCAACGATCGGTCAGGAAACAATCGCTTCGGATGCAAAAAGAGCGTGTGGGAGGGCATGGTCGAGACAGTGTTCGGTGGTCGGAAGATCGCAATGCCAGTTATGGTTTGCTCGCGACGTAACTGCGCAACCAGGTTAATGCAGGACGTTCGCTGCCGTCTTTATTGATCAAATAGGCACCTTGCTGGTCGCGCCACAGGCCGGGACGGAAGCCCCAGAGCGTGACGCCCTTTACGCCAGGATATTCCCAGAACAGAGGAAAGATACGCTGTTAGTGGGCCAACTGCTGGGCATCGGTCGGACCGTGGATGTCAAGTTCGGTGATGTAGATGGGTAGGCCAGTGGCAGCCAATGCCTCGAGGTTGGCACTATGCACGGACAAAGGCGCCGATGCGGTCTCGAAGGCATGCTCCTGTAGGTCAATCCCATCGATTGGATTTTCTTTCTGCAACAAATGGATGATTTTCAGATATTGATTTGTGGCGCTGCTCCTGGTGGTGATGCCGTAGTCGTTGATGATCAGCTTGGTATTGGGGAAATATTGTCGTGCCAGCCGAAATGCCTCCAGCACCCAATCCCAGCCCGTTGAGCCGGCACCACCCAGCGTTTTGATGTAGTTGCCGCTATCGCTTTTCCGATTGTCGGGTTGATTGTGATTGGGCAGCGTTTCGTTGGCGACTTCCAGCAAGTCGATATCGGCGTAACGCTGCGCCACCGCGGCGAACCAATTTTTGATCGCGGCGAGCTGATCGACTGGCGCCAGTGTCCGAATCCACGTCGGTTGCTGGGCGCCCCAGATCAGCACATGGAACTGGAATTTCATGTTGTTGCGCTTGGCCATATTGTAGGCTTCGTCAAGCGCAGTCCAGTCCATTTGTCCTTGCACCGCTTCCATGTTGCCCCACTTGCCGGCGTTTTCTGGTGTGACCTTGTTCTAGTACTTGGTAAAATCCTTCGCTTGCGATGGACTATAGGCGGAGCCCAGGAAACGCTGTTTGCCCGCTGCTAGCGGCGCAGCATCGACGCTGGCAGTGCAAGAGATCAGTGGATAGTGCGAAAAAAGTGATGTAATGGTTTTCATAACGGTTCTTGTCCGATTGAGTGATGCAGGCATAAGAGCATGCCCACGGTGCTAGCCATGTACTAGCCAAGCCATGGTTGTGGCGGGCTAGCCATTCCTTCCAGCCGTGCTGGCTGCAATCTCGGCGTCAGCAGATGCACCATGCCGAGTGCAAACAGGTATGCCGAACCGGCCAGCAGAAACACCGGCAGATAGCTGCCGGTGGCCTGCAGCAAAAATCCAATGAAGTTGGCGATCAACATGCCGCCGACCGCGCCGGCAAAACCACCGATGCCGACCAGACTGGCCACCGCGTGGCGCGGGAACATGTCCGATGTGAGTGTGAACAGGTTCGCCGCCCAGCCTTGGTGCGCGGCTGTCGCCAGGCCGATCAGCGCCACCGCCAGCCACATCTGATCGGCGCGTGCGGCGAACACGATTGGCACCACGGCCAAGGCACAGACCAGCATCGCAGCCTTGCGCGCGCGGTTGACGCTCCAGCCGCGCGCGAGCAAACGCCCGGCCAGCCAGCCGCCGGCGATGCTGCCGACGTCGGCGAGCAGGAAGATCACGATCAATGGTGCACCCAGTTGTAGTAATCCCAGCCCGTATTTGTCGTGCAAGAACTTTGGCAGCCAGAACAGAAAGAACCACCAGACCGGATCGGTCAGAAACTTCGCCACCACGAACGCCCACGCCTGGCGGTGGCGCAGCAACTGCGCCCAGGACAATTGCCGGATCGGTTCCGGCGGATCGCTGCGGATATGCGTCAGTTCAGCTGCGCTCAGGTGTGGGTGGTGTTCTGGCGGGTGGTAGCTCAACCACCACACGGTCAACCAGATCGCGCCGAGCACGCCAGTGAATAGGAAGGCCCACTGCCAGCCCCAGGCGTTGGCGATGAACGGCACCGACAATGGCGCGACGATGGCGCCGATGTTGGAGCCGGAATTGAAGATGCCAGTCGCCAGCGCACGCTCACCGCGCGGAAACCATTCGGCGATGGTTTTGATTGCGGCAGGGAAATTGCCCGACTCGCCCAGGCCAAGGAAGAAGCGCGCCACCGCCAAACCGATCACCCCACTGGCCAAGGCATGGCCCATCGACGCCAGACTCCACACCCCGATTGCCAGTGCGTAACCGAGCCGGGTGCCGAAGCGGTCGATGATCGCGCCGCTGCACAACAAGCCCAGCGCATATGCGGCTTGAAACGCGGTGACGATATAGCCGTATTGGATCTCGTTCCAGCCGATATGCTCTTGCAGAAATGGCGCCAGCACACCCAGCACCTGGCGATCGACATAGTTGATGGTGGTGGCGGCCAGCAGCAGCGCACAGATGCGCCAGCGCAGGTGTCCCAGGGATGCGATAGCCGTCGTGGTCTGTGTACGTCCAAGCGGCATCATGCGAGCAATCTCCGCTCCATCCTGGTTTTGTTGCGTTGCACTCGGTACCAGAACAGCACAGTGTGTGTACCGGATGCGCGGGAAAAGCACATCGCGCAGCCAGGAGGATATCCGGGTCGGGGCATGCGTTCGGCTCCTTCAGGGGATGACGTATGCAACCCTGATAGCGGTATCAATAACATGTTCTTTGCGTGGGTTCTATCGTGCATAGCAGCACGGCGCAATGCACGATGCCAAGGCGAGCAACAGCCACACGCATAGATGCTGCGTCCTGATATGCCTCGCATGCAATGACATGAATTAGCCACGCGCAGGTCATGGTGCCATGCAGCGTGACAGCGTCGCTGATAGCGCTACCATCCGTCGCCATGGCCAGTGGATGGCGTAAGCGTTCGCTGTGGTTTTTCCATGACTCGAATTATTGGTCGGCGAGTTATTCGTTGGTCAATTGTCGTGACGCAAAGAGTGAGATGCGGGATATCTGCTTCGGGAGAGGATTACGGTGAACAAAGGTTATGCGCGCACCACGTTGGCATATGCACTGGCCCTGGCGTTATCCGGGATGAGCGTGGAAACGGTTCGAGCGCAGGCTGCACCGTCTGCAGATACGTCTGCCGCCAGCGGCGAGACGGTGAAGCAATTGGATGCCGTGAACGTTTCCGGTTACCGCCACAGCATTCAGTTCTCGACCGACGCCAAACGCGATGCGGTGACATTCAGCGATACCGTCTTCGCCGAAGACATCGGCAAGTTCCCGGACATGAACATCGCCGAGTCGCTCAATCGTATTCCCGGCGTGCAGCTAGCCCGCGACGTGAATGGCGAAGGTCTGAATATCGCCATTCGCGGTCTCGGCACCAGCTTCACCAAGACCACTTTGAATGGCGCCAATATCGCCACCGCCTCGATTGGTCTCAATGCGCAGAATCAAAATCGTGAGGTGGATCTCAACCTGTTTCCGACCGAGTTCTTCACCCAGTTGACGGTGAACAAGACGCCGACCGCGAGCATGCTCGAAGGCGGCGTATCCGGTGTGGTCGACATGCGTAGCGCGCGTCCGTTCGATCACCCGGGCACGCATGTGACCTACCAATTGCAGGGCGACTGGAACAGCACCAGCAAAAAGACCACGCCGCGTGGGGCATTGATGGGTAGTTGGACCAACCAGGACGGTACGTTCGGCGCGTTGTTCGGTGTGTCCTCGGTGCGTAGCAAGATCGGAGTGGACGGATTCGAGAGCATTGGCTGGACCAATCCCGGGCTGACCTACGCACAGTGTGGCCTGACCCCACCGGCTGGCGTCCCGTCGACCAACCAGCCGGTGGCGTGTAATGCCAACGGTGGCGGTAACTGGCGTATTCCCGACACCGTGCCGGCCACCGCTGGCGCGGGCCTGACTCCCGGCCAGAGCATCGACGCGGCGTGGTTGCTGGCGCATAACCCCGGCCTGAGCACCGCGCAGATCACCGAAGCGCTGATTCCGCGCTTGGGCCGGCGCGTGCAGATGCAGGGCGATCGTGATCGCGACGCCTATGTCATGTCGCTGGAATGGCGACCCAGTGACAGCGCGCATTTCTATCTGGACAGCCTGTTCTCCAAGGCCAGACGCACCACCGAGCGGACCAGCATGAACTTGATCGGGCGTAACGGAAACATGATTCCGTTGAACATGCAGCTCGATCCCAATAACGTGGTCACTGCGGCGACGTTCGCCAATGCGCAGTATTTTCTCGAAGCGCGTCCGTATCGCGAGCAGGTCAAGTTCTGGAGCGTGAACCCGGGCGCGGAGTTGTTGTTCGGCGAGGCACAGGACATCAAGCTCAACGTACAGGCCAATGCCACGCGTAGCTGGATGTTCCGCGAATCGCCGAGCGTGCTGGTGACTTCGCCGTTCACCACCGTGGACTATCGCAACGCCGGCGGGGACATTCCGTCGATTTCCAGTCCGCTGGATCTGGATAATCCAAACCTGGGCTGGAACTGGACCGGCGGCCGGCTCAATATCGCCAACGAAAAGCGCGACACCGAAACCCGTGGCGCGCACGCCGATCTGCAATTCGGCGAAGACCGACGCAATATCAAGGTCGGTGTGGCCTACGATCAGGCCGAGCGGCATATCCGTGGCTTCGACAACAGTGCCGCGTGGGAAACGCTCGTGTGCCGCGCCGGTGGCAATACCTGCACCGGCGGCCCTGGTTCGTTGATTCCGCAGGCGGCCCTGGCCTCGTATTTGAAGCCCGGCCCTGGCGGTTTCATTACCGTGGACTTCAACCGCTTCCTGCGCGATAGCGGCTACTACGCGTTGCGCGATGCCGCGCCGGAAACCAATGCGGCCAATACCGGTGCTGCGACCGGTGGCATCCTGGAGAAGAACTGGGGTTTCTACGTGGAAACCAATGCCGAAACCGATGTATGGAACCGCACGCTACGTTTCAATGCTGGTGTGCGCTATGTCACCACCGACCAGACCATCAGTGGCCCGGTCACGATTGGTGGCGTGCGCCGCTACCAAATGCTGAATTCGGACTACAGCGAGTTGCTCCCCTCGTTCAACCTGGCCTGGGACATCGCCAAGGATGTGGTGGTGCGTCTATCCGCTTCGCGCACGCTGACCCGGCCCGACCCGAGTGCGATGCTGCCCAACACCAACTTCAGCGACCCGTCGGCGCAGACCGCGACCCAGGGCAATTCCAAGCTGGCGCCGTATCGATCCACCAACCTGGACATTGGTGGTGAGTGGTACACCGGTGGCGAAGGATTCGTTGGTCTGACTCTATTTGGCAAACGGATCGATGGCTTCACCGTCAATGGGGTGCGCCGCATTCCCTTCCTGGACCTGGGCGTGGATTACACGACGTTGAGCGCGACCCAGCAAGCCGCGATCCAACAGCGTGGCGGCCCCAACGCGGCCACGGTGGACGTGCAGACCCAAGTTAACGCCGATGGCGTACTCGACATCCGTGGCTTGGAGGCAATCTGGGTGCAACCCCTGGACCGCTTACTGGACGGGCTCGGTTTCAGTCTCAATTACACTCACGTCGGGCAGCAGTCCAGCGGCGGTGGTGTGCCGGCGGTTGCGGTGGGTGTGGCGCCGAACCTGTGGAATGGCACCGTGTATTGGGAGAAGAACAACACATCGGTGCGTCTGTCCTATGCCTGGAATGACGACATGATTATCTCCGGAGCCAATCAGAATGGCATTCCCGACGCGCGGCTGATGGCCGATGCGCGCGGACAACTGGATTTGTCGGCCAGCTATACGTTGGCGCACTTGCCCTCGGCGCCGCAGATCACTCTCAACATCACCAATCTCACCAACGCACCCTTGCGTACCACCTTCCAATATCCCAACGCGACCTACGATTTGTACAAGCCTGGACGCACCATCATGCTGGGCATTCGCGGTACGTTCTGAGCCGCATGACGAGGTGCGTCTTCCAGCACAGTAGCGGCTCTGCTGCGCGACATTCCCTCCCCCGTTCCGATCGTTGGTTATGACTCCCACGCATTCCCTCTCGCTTGGCGAAAAGATCGGCTACAGCCTGGGCGACTTGGCGGCGAATCTGATTTTCCAGACGCTGGTGAGTTTCTTGGCGTTCTTCTATACCGACGTCTACCGGATCCCGGCTGGCGTTGCCGCCACGTTGATCTTCGTGGTCGGCCTGCTTGGTGCGTTCGTGTTCACGCCGCTGGTGGGCGTGCTGGCCGATCGCACGCGCTCGCGCTGGGGCAAGTTCCGGCCGTGGATCCTGTGGACGGCGCTGCCTTTCGGCGGGTTTTCGTTGCTGGCCTTCAGCACGCCGGCGCTGAGCGAGCAGGGCAAGATCGTCTATGCGTTCGTCACCTACGCCTTGTTGATGCTGATCTATGTCGCCAACAACCTGCCTTACTCGGCGCTCAGCGGCGTGCTCACCGGCAGCATGGAGCAACGCAACAGTCTCTCGGCTTATCGCTTCTTCGCGGTGACGCTGGCGCAGTTCGTCATCCAGGTGCTGTTGCTGCCGTTGGTGCTGATGCTTGGCGATGGCGACAAGGCAAGGGGTTTCCAGACCGCGATGGGGCTGTTTGCCGGCGTCGGTACGCTATGTTTTCTGATCGCCTTCGTCACCACCCGCGAGCGTGTACTGCCGATCGCCGCGCAACCATCGAGCGTGCGCCAGGATCTGGGCGATCTGGTGCGCAATACGCCGTGGTTGGTGATGCTGGCGGTGACCATCCTGGTATTCGTCAACCTGGCGCTGAAGGGCGGCATGTATGTGTACTATTTCAAGGATTATCTGGATGCGCAGGCACTGGCTGGGTTTCTCGATCGCAGCGGGTTCAATACGTTGATCGTGATGCTCAACCGGCTGCTGGCCAGTACCGGATTGGGCGTGCTGCATTGGCCGCAGGATGCGCCAACCTCGGCGTTCAGCATGTTCAGCGCGGGCGGCATCCTGGCGATGATTATCGGCATCACCTTCTCCAAGCGTCTGGCCGACCGCTACGGCAAGCGCAATGCGTTCGGTGCCGCGCTGCTGGCGTCTACGTTGTTTCTGCTCGCATTCTCGATGTATTCACCGCAGGCCATCGGCCTGGTATTCGGTTCTTACGTGCTGCACGGGTTCTTCTACGGCATGACCATCCCGTTGCTGTGGGCTATGATTGCCGATGTCGCCGATTACTCGGAATGGAAGAACCATCGGCGCGCCACCGCCATCGTGTTCTCGGCGATGCTGTGCGGGCTCAAGGTCGGCTTGAGCATCGGCGGGGCGCTGGTCGCCGGCCTGCTCGCCTTCTATGGCTACGACGCGACGGCACCGCAGCAGAGCGCGGCGGTGAGCAATGGGATTCGTTTGACCATCAGCGTGTACAGTGCGATTCCGTTCCTGCTCGGTGTGCTGCTGTTGCGCTGTTACGCGATTGATAAACCAATGGAATCGCGCATCGAGCGGGAGCTGGATGCGCGCCGCTTGCAAGTTGCTTCCACCCACTGACGATTTCTTCCCGCTCACATGCCTTCCATGTCCGTCGATTCCTCCGCAGATCTGCAGGCGCTGGCTTGCAAGGCCATCTCGCCGCCGCTGGTGACCCACATGTACACCGCCGATCCATCGGCGCATGTCTTCGAGGACGCCGTGTACATCTATGCCTCGCACGACATCGAGACTGGCGTGGCGTTCAACGACAACGGCGATCATTTCGGCATGCAGGATTACCATGTGTTCCGCATGCAGACGCCGGATGGTCCCGCTGTCGATTGCGGCTTGGCGCTGCATTTGCGTGATATTCCCTGGGCCGAGCGTCAATTATGGGCGCCGGATGCGGCTTATCGCGACGGTCGCTATTACCTGTATTTTCCAGCCAAGCGTGCCGATGGCCTGTTTCAGATCGGCGTGGCGGTCGGTGAGCGCCCGCAAGGCCCGTTCGTCGCGCAGCCGCGGCCGATCGAGGGCGCTTACTCGATCGATCCGGCGGTATTCGCCGACCGTGACGGCAGCCACTACCTGTACTTCGGCGGACTGTGGGGCGGGCAACTTGAATGCTATTGCGACAACGTCTACGCGGCCGACAACGGCGAGCCCGCCGACGATGCGCCGGCGTTGGGACCACGGGTGGCGCGATTGCGCACGGATATGCTGGGCCTGGCCGAGCCGCCGCGCGAGATCGCCATTGTCGATGCCGATGGCCGCCCGTTGCTTGCCGGCGACCACGCACGCCGCTATTTCGAAGCACCGTGGCTGCACGTCCATGCAGGCCGCTACTACCTGTCCTACTCGACCGGGGACACGCATCTGCTGTGTTATGCGATCGGCGATTCGCCCTATGGCCCGTTCACCTACCAGGGGACGTTGTTGAGCCCGGTGGTGGGATGGACCACACATCATTCGATCTGCGCGTTCCAGGACCGCTGGTATCTGTTCTACCACGATGCCTTGCTGTCCGGCGGGGTCACCCATCTGCGCTCGATCAAGGTCACCGAACTGCATCACGATGCGCAAGGTCGTATCGTGCAGGTGCATCCATACGGCGATTGAGTATCTCTGTGGTGTTCGCCGCTGCCTGAAGTCGCCATCGCGTTGCCGCGCCCGGTGACGGCGGCCCTGCCGTCTGTGTATGCTCAAGCGCGTGGACACCCTGACGCCCGCCGAGATTTCCCTACGCATCGACGCACTGCGTCGCGAGCACCGCGCGCTCGACGAAGCATTGCAGCGTCTGCCGGCCAATGGCGAGGACGAATTGGAAGCCAAGCGGCTGAAGAAGCGCAAGCTGCAGTTGAAAGACTGCATCCTCCGCCTGGAGCAACTGTTGATCCCCGACGAACCGGCCTGAGCGCGGCCACGGCTTCCGTGCTGCCAGTGAGATCGCGCCTGTGCGCGCCGGTTCATTAGGTAACTACTTGCCCCTCGGTTGACCCCTTCTGGGCTGACTCGCTCAATGGTATGTCGCAGTTCGTGGCCGAGGATGAATGGCGTCTTCTGCCAGCGTTGCGATGACCTGTTGGCGTTGTGGCGTCAGGGCCAAGCCGATTCTTGGGGCCTGAGTCCCTTACTCCTTATTTAACCTTGTCATTTTTCCGGTAGGTGTATGCTTATTATATCGCCAAGTTTCGAACAGCACATTCATAGTCAGAAATATAAACAACGTCACTGAATACTGTGGGAGAGTGGAGGTGTGGCCGGTAACCATGAAGGCCCCAGTAGCGCCTACCAGAACAAAGATAATCATCCTTATCAATATTCTTGAAATTATAGCGGTCATTAAATTGCCTCCGTTATGGTGCCTCCATCGAATTAAAAAACCAAACGATGGAGGCGATTTCTTCAAACATCCATAGCTAACTTATTTGCGTAAGTACACATGAAAATGTTGGCCAACGTAGTCTGCTAGACCTCCTCCCACTGCACCCGCAGCCATACCAAACCCGTTGCCAGCTGATCCCGCGATAGCGCCGCCAGCAGCCCAGGCACCAACCTCTCCCCAATTCGTATCCTGATGACTCCAGTAAACTTCAAGCCGTCGCCCACCGCTTATGCTTTCTATCTCTATCGCGCTTATTTCACGCATACCAACTCCTTTATGACGACGCCACTATCCCTTGCATCAGCGGGTTCGGGACCTTCCCGAAATAAATAATCTCTTAATTTGTAATGGCATTAGTCATCTGGAACATCTGTTCAGACCTTCCCTAGGTGCAGAATAACGCATTTAGATATACCCCACACCCGCATTTATGATTATAAATAACCGGCGGATTCATGGTTGTCAAGCATTAAAACGTGTGATGTTTCGCATTTTCAATTTCCATGTTGAGCTATCCCGACATTATTGGTCAGTCTTGAAAAATCACCTTCATCAAATCCCAATGGCGTACAACGTTGATCTGGCAAGCATCGGTGCCAGCACAATGTGCGGGGAGTCAGGCGCAACAAAATACGATCCAACGAATCAGCCAGCGCAGGTTGGTCGCCGGTCGCCGCGTCGATGGCATTCAGGGCATCGCCCTGGGCGCCCTTGGGCCAGCAGCGACCCCGCCAATGCTCATGCTTCAGATGCCCGATCACTGGTTCCACCGCCTGCCGCCGCTTGATCCAGCGCCGTTGTTGTCGCGTCAGATGCATGAACACTCCTCAGGGCCTCGATCAGCCTTCTCGAAAGTGTCCGTATATAACGGGGGACCCCGACTTACTCTTGTCGTCCCCGTGTTTCCGTAGCGTTAAATCGCCTCGGGGCTGATCCGCTCGATGGTGTGTCGTAGTTCGCGGCCGAGGATGAACTTAGCGTCTTT
The DNA here is from genome assembly GCF_000963215.1 of Xanthomonas sp. MUS 060. Classification (NCBI taxonomy): domain Bacteria; kingdom Pseudomonadati; phylum Pseudomonadota; class Gammaproteobacteria; order Lysobacterales; family Lysobacteraceae; genus Xanthomonas; species Xanthomonas sp. MUS 060. Next base: position 36,037 of record NZ_JZIM01000021.1, on the reverse strand, counting down.
TGCCCATACATCCAAATGTTCATCGAACAGCAATTTGCTGTTGTCGTCCGGCCACACCAGTTTCAGTTCGCGCAGTTTCTGGATGAAGCCGCGGAACAGCGCCTTGTCGAAGAACTCCGGCGCGGCCGGTGCGTATAGCAGGCTCAGGCGCTGCGCGGCCTGCTGACACAGGCTTTCCAGTTCGCCGGCACCGAGCTTGCCGGGGCCGTTCTTTACCAGTACCGAGATGGCGATGTAGTAGCGCTCGAACGCTTGCTGCAACGAATGGCCGATTGCGCGCAGGCGGAAGACTTCGTCGGTCTGGCCAGTATTGCGCGCCAGTACGACGCTGCCGTCGTCCTCGTCGATCTGCTGCAATAATCCCTCGCGCACGAAGACCTCGATCGTGCGCCCGATGCGCTCGGCGAACTGGTCCTCGCTCCATGGCAGGAACAGTTCGCTCTGCAGGAACGGATACACCGTGCGGCCCAGCCGCAGCAGGCCGGCGCGGCTCATGCGGCGGTTGTTCTGGAAGCAGCACGCCACCCACGAGGAGGCGGTGAACAGATGCAGCACATTGTTGCGGAAGTAGCTCAGCAGCACCGCGTTATCACCGTTGACGCTGAGGACATCACCCAGCGGATGCGGGATCCGGGTGAGGACGTTGATGTCTTCGCCGTGGGCGATGATGCGCTCGGGCGAGTGCGGGGTTACCGTGACTCGATCCGAATACGGTAGTTCGGCCAGTAGTTTTTTGCACAGTTCGATCTGCGCGATCAGGTCGGCCTCGCCCATCGCATGCTTGGGCGTGGACAGCAGCGCCAGCGCCAGCAGGTTGATCGGGTTGACGTCGGCGGCAGCGTTGACGTGAACCTGGATCTGCTGCGCCAACGCATCGACGGTACTGCTCAACCAAGCGGGTTTTTCGTCTTCGCTCAGTGGCTGGCCGTCCCATTCCGGTGCGCGCTGCGCCAGCACCTGACTCAACGCGATCGGTTCGCCGAAGTTCACCACGACCTGGCCGAAGTTCTGCTTGAGCACTTTGGGGATGCCCCATAGCAGGGTCCAGATCGATTCCTTTTCCTTCTGCCGGCCGCTGAGTTCGTCCAGATAGCTGCTGCCCTCCATCAGCTTTTCGTAGCCGATATAGACAGGCTGGAACAGCACCGGCTTGCGCGGCTGGCGCAAGAACGCGCGCAACGTCATCGCGATCATGCCGCCTTTGGGTTGCAGCAGTCGGCCGGTGCGCGAGCGTCCGCCTTCGACGAAGTACTCGATCGAATAACCGCCTGCCACCAGTTGCGCCACGTATTCGCTGAGTACTGCCGAATACAGCGCGTTACCCTTGATCGAGCGGCGGATGAAGAATGCGCCGCACTTGCGCAGCAGCGTACCGACCACCGGCAGATTGAGATTGATGCCGGCGACGATATGTGGCGGCACGATCCCACGCTCATACAACACATAGGACAGCAGCAGGTAATCCATGTGGCTGCGATGGCTGGGGACGTAGATCACTTCGTGCCCGGGCGCGGCGTCCTTGAGTTTGTCCAGGTGGTGCACCAGCACGCCGGCATAGATCCGGTTCCACACGTGGGTGAGCAGGACGCCCGCCGAGCGCACCACCGGGCTGGAGTAGTCGGCGGCGATCTCCCAGGCGTAGGCGTGCGCCTTGCGCCAGGCGTCCACGATCTTGCTGTTGTCGCGCTTGGCCTGCACCGCGATGGCCTCGCGCACCGGATCGACCGCCAGGACCTGATCCACCAGCAGGCGTCGGGTCGACAGGTCCGGCCCGATCACCGTTTCGCGGATGCGGCGGAAATGGGTACGCAGCACCCGTTGCAGCTTGCGCACGGTGCGCTCGGGCGGCAGGCCTTCCTGTAGCGTCTGTCGTATCGAGACCGGTGTGGCGAAGCGCACGATGGTGCTGCGACCGTTGAGCAGCACGCCGAGCAGGCGGCGGAAGCTGCCCACCAGCGCCCAGTTTTCGGAGAACAGCACCGCGAACCAACCGCTCTGTTTGTCCGGGGCGCGGCCAACGAAGATCGACACGGGCACCAGATGGATGTCCATATCTGCGCGCACACGGTGCGCATGCAGGAGCTTGGCTAGCGAATCGGAGTGGGTCTTGGCACCGCGTTGCTCCGGGATCAACGCGTGGTTGCTGCTGCGCCGGGACAGCGCCAGGTAGGCGCGTTTGCGGCCCAGTGGATCGCCCGGCAGCGGTACCAGCGGCGAGGGCAAGCCGGATTCCCGACAGGCCTTGTCCAGGATCAGTGCGTTGGACAGGCCGTAGTCCTCCAAGACGTAGACCACGAGGCGGCCATCGTCGTATTGGCCGGGTTCGTCCGGCTCGATCTTCAGGCCCAGCCAGGGATCGGCCAGACGGCCGAGCAGGCGCGCCCACAGCGGTCGTTTGGCTTGCCGCGCGAGGTTGTGTGGCATGGACGGGGCCGCCGGGGCGGGTGTCGACGTCGGGGGCTCGCCGGCATTGGACGTGCCAGTCTGGGCAGGCGCATGCGCCGGGATGGACGCGCCTGCGGCGGCGCTGTCCTCGGGAAAGGGGAGAGGATTTTGTTCTGGCATCGGCACCATTATCGCTTAGCTGGTGTCGTGGGATGTGGGAGCGCGTTTGTGGCCGCTTGGGAGTCTGCTGTGGCGCCCAGCAGCGTCTGCACGTCGTCGAGGATGTTGCGCAGGTACCAGTGCCCTTCACGGTTCACCAGCACGGCGCTGGTGTCGATCTGTTCGCCGTCCAGCGGATACTGGATCCGCACCACGGCCAGGTCGCCTTTTTGACTGACCAGGCCGGTGCGCAGCGCGCCGGCAGTGGCGCCCAGGTCCAGTCCGTAGTCGGCGAGCACCGCTTTGAGGTCGGCCAGGAATGGCCCAAGCCGGCGCAGGCTCTCGTCCATGCCCAGGGTGCGCAAATCGGCATCGCTGCGTATCCCGGTGCGGCGCGCAGCCGCGCACAGTCGGGCGATTGCCGCATGTGCGCGTTTACGCTCGGACAGTGGTGCCTGTGCGGCCCAGGCGCTCAGCGCCTGTACCAACTTGATGTAATGATCGCGCTGCTCGGGGGTGTAATCATTTTCGTTGCGCAGATATTGCACGCCGAACAGGCCCAGCGAATGCGCGGCCTGCCTCAGGCTCACCGCCTGGCCGCCGAACTGGGTGTCGAAGGCGTGCTGCAACTGCCGCTCGGCGTCCGGTGCGGCCAGCGTGGCGAGCACTTCGGGTAAGCGTTTGGCCAGTGGCAACTCGGTCAGTGGCCATCGGCTGCGGTCCTTGCTCCAGGCCTGCTGTAGACCCCGGTACTGGGCCCGGGGTACGGCGTTAGTGGCATAGCCGACGAGGTCGTTGCGTTGCAACGCATGCGCCAGCATGCGCACCGTGGCAGATGGTTCGGCACTGGCGCCGGGTAGTTCGGTAGGCGTGGGTTTGCACCCGGAAACGGAGAGCACAAGTGCCGCCAGCAGCAGCGAGGACAAGGCGCGTGAGGGGAAGCCCCGGGTCGGGTAGGACGACATTAGCGACGGGCTCGTTCCCCAAAACGTCCTGCATCTTGCTGGGCGCGGACGATTCCGGCAAGCGGTCCGTCCGTGTCGGTTGTCGCGGTTCAGAACGACGATATTCCATATTCATGGTTGTCAAGGTAGGGCGATCGCGATGGCGGCGCATCGATGGACACGTGGTTAATTTCACGGTGTTGCAATGCATCATGTCACCGATTGCAGTTGCTGTTACCGTCCACCCACCTCGATTCAGGCGCGGGTTGGCATGGGAGGCCTGGTGCGCGATTGGTCTGACATCGTCCGGGTGTTCGGTGACGTTCGCGCTTGCTGCGGAGGCTGCTGGCGGTTCGCTGTCCTGTGTCGATGTGCCAGGCCCTGGCATGTCCAGGTACAAGCGGTTGCGGCGCCAATCGACGGCGCTGTCAGCTCCTGTGTCGGGTCGGAACACTGCGCTCAGGGTGACGTCGACAGCATGATGCCCATGGTCGAGCGCCCAGATAGACCGACCACGCAGGCACGCATGGACATGTGCCGGATCGCCGATGCCGCAGCTGGTCCCTGGTTGTGCAGACCGTGCGGTTTGCTGGGGGCACGCGGGTGAATCCTCGTTTCCCATCCGCTCCGCAGCAGCGCGCCAACATCACCATCAAGGATGTGGCGCGTCTTGCCAATGTTTCGGTGGCGACGGTCTCGCGCACCATGAATGGTCATCAGCATGTGGCCGAGCCGGTGCGCGCGCGCGTGCTGGAGGCCGCGCGCAGCCTGCACTACGTGCCGCATCATGCCGCGCGCAGTCTCAGCAGCCGCCGTACCCACACCATCGGCGTGGTGCTGCCGGACCTGCACGGTGAGTTCTTCTCCGAGTTGATCCGTGGCATCGATATGGTGGCGCGCACACGTGGCCTGCATCTGTTGGTGTCCAGCTATCGTGGCGCGCAGGAGGAACAGCGGCGCGCGGTGCAGCGCATGCCTGGGCGCGTGGACGGGCTGTTGATCATGGCGCCGTACCTGGCCGGTGCTGCCAATGACCCTGACGAGATATCCCTCGGCGGCTTACCGGCGGTGTTGATGAACTCCGCCGAGCGGCTGGGCGATGCGCCGGCGCTCAACATCGATAACTATGGTGGTGCGCGGGTGATGACGCGTCACCTGCTGGACGTTGGTCACCGCCGCATCGCCTTCATCACCGGGCCGCAGGACAACTTCGACGCGCGCGAGCGCTTGCGCGGTTACCGCGACGAATTGCAGGCGCGTTGTCCACAAGTGTCGCCGCAGGTGGTGCAGGGTGCGTTCGACGAGGCATCCGGTTATCGGGCCGGTGAAGCGCTACTGCAGGGTCAGCGTCCGGATGTGGTGTTCGCGGCCAACGACATGATGGCGTTGGGTTGCCTGTTTGCCTTCACCCACGCTGGCGTGCGTGTTCCCGAAGATATCGCGCTGGCCGGTTTCGACGATGTGCCGATGGCGCGCTATGTGAATCCGGCATTGACCACCATGCGCGTGGACATCGTCGGCTTCGGCGCGCGCGCGATGCAGTTGCTGCTCGCTGCGCTGGAGCCGCATGCGCTGCCCGCGTCCGCCGTCGCCGGTGGTGCGATCGCTCCGCAACTCATCGTGCGGGCATCCAGTGTGCTCAGGGAGGAAGGATGATGCACTGACATGGGCGTCACGCGGTATCGCTACCTTAGCAATTTCAACTATTACAAAAACCACACGACCCGATCCCGTTTACCGCCCTGGGAGGGCTTTCATCATGAGCAAAACGCGTTCTGCTTCCAATCTGCCCGCACGCAACATTCTGTGCTGCGCACTGGCGACGTGCCTGTTCGTCGCGTTGCCGGCGTTGGCGCAATCCAGCAGTGCGACACTGCGTGGTCAGGTTGCTGCGGCCCAGGTCGGTAGCGAAGTCACCGTCACCAACATCGCCACCGGCGCGGTGCGCCGCGCACCGGTCGCGGCCAACGGCAACTACACCGTGGTCGGCCTGCCGCCAGGCAAATACAAGGTCGAGGCCAATGGCATCAGTCGCACGGTGACCTTGCAGGTGGCATCCTCCTCCACCGTGGACCTGGACGCCAACACCCAGGCCAGCGGTGGCGGTAACGCCAAGACCCTGGACACCGTCAACGTCAGCGCGCCGATGCTCAAGGACGTCAAGACCTCGGAAGTGGGCAACGTGGTGTCGCTGCATCAGATCGAGCAATTGCCGCAGGCCACGCGCAACTTCCTCGAGTTCGCCGACACGGTGCCGGGCATGGTGTTCCAGGTGGATGGCAACGGCAATACCAAGCTGCGTGGCGGTGCGTCCAATGCCAGCGCGGGCAACTTGTACATCGACGGTGTCGGCCAGAAGAGTTACGTCAAGGGCGGCGGTATCGCCGGCCAGAGCGATACCCAGGGCAATCCGTTCCCGCAGTTGGCGATTGGTGAGTACAAGGTCATCACCTCCAACTACAAGGCCGAGTACGGCCAGATCAGCGGTGCGGCGGTTACCGCGGCGACCAAGTCCGGCACCAACGAATTCCACGGCGAGACGTTCTACCGTTATACCGACCAGGATCTGCGCGACAAGCGTCCTGACGAGCAACAAAACGGCAAGATTGCTTCGCAGACCAAGGAATATGGTTTCGCGCTGGGCGGCCCGATCCTCCAGGATCGCATGCACTTCTTCGTGGCCTACGAAGGCAAGGAAAACGTAGTGCCCAAGAGCGTGCAGGCCGATGCCAACGCACAGCCGTATGTCGGATTGCTGCCATCGACGATTTCCAGCCAGTACGGCGCGGCCAACATGCCGTTTTCCGAGGATCTGTACTTCGGCAAGATCGATTTCGAACCGACCGACCGCGACCGGATCGAACTCAGCGGCCAGTACCGCGATGAAACCCAGGTCGGCAACGTCGGCGGCACCAGCGCGCCGGATCACGGCACCAACAAGATCAACAAGGACAAGCGCGGCAATCTGCGTTGGCAGCACAGCGCGGACAACTGGTTCAACGAGTTGATCGTCGGCACCGAAAATTCGCAGAACAACCCCAATCCCAAGAGTATCGGTAACGGGATCGTCTACAAGTACCTCAACTACAACGATCCCAATATCGGTGAATACACGTTCCTGGAAACCGGCTCGGCCGGTGGTCTGAACGTGCAACGCAAGAGCCAGAAAGGTTGGTTCCTGCAGAACGACCTGACGCTGACCAGCTTCCAGTGGCACGGCGAACACACCATCAAGATGGGTGTCAGCTACAAGGACATCAAACTGATCTCGCAGGATGCGGCTCCACTCAATCCACAGTTCAGTTATTCGGTCGATGCCAATGGCCTGGCCGCGATTCCCTATCGCGTGGATTTCGTTGCGCCTTACAACACGCCTGGACAGAAGGCCACGGTAGAGTCGCCATCCAAACAGTACGGCGTCTATCTCCAGGACGATTGGGCGGCGACCGACAAACTGATGATCAATGCCGGCGTGCGCTGGGACTACGAAAGAAGCCCGGCCTACACCGATTTCGTCACCTCGCCGGCGTTCGTCAACGCCTTGTATTCCGATGATCCGGCCAATCCGGGCCAGCCTTGGGCCAACCGCTTGTTGCCCAGTGGCATCAATGTCGCCGATTACATCAGCAATGGGCATAACCGTAAGAACTTCAAGGATGGCTGGGCACCGCGCCTGGGCTTTTCCTACGACTTCTTCGGCGATCAAAGTTCAGTGTTGCATGGTGGCGCCGGTCGTTCTTACGACCGCAATTTGTTCGAACAGTTGGCGCTGGAAACCAGCAAGGCGGCGTTGTCGCCGGTGGCGGTGTACTTCAAGGATTCGACGCCGGGCTCCTCTTGCTACAAGGACGATCGCAAGTGCGCTGTGTGGGATCCGAAATATCTCAACGGTGTGGACCAGTTGAATACGATTCCCGGTGTCAGCGGCAGCGCCGAGCTGTTTATGTTCAACAATAAGCTCAAGACGCCGTACAGCGACCAGTACAGCCTCGGGATCAGCAACCAGGTCGGCGACTGGCTGACCGATGTGACCTTCCAGCGCGTGCTCAGCTACGACGGTTTCGCCATGTCGCTGATCAACCGTTACCCGAATGGCGCCTACTTCGACGCGACCGGGAGTGCGCCCTGGGGAGAGCCGGTACCGGGGTATCAGAACACGATTGTGGGCATGAATGGCTTGGAGCAGCGCAGCAGCCAGGTGTTGTTGTCGGCGGAGAAGCCCTACACCAAGGAATCGGGTTGGGGCCTGACGTTGTCCTATACCCATACCAGCGCGCGGCAGAACCGCAACATCGACGAGCCGTATGCGTTCGACAAGGCGACCATCCACGATTATCCGTTCGTGAAGTCCGATGCCGTGGCCGGTCACCGCTTCGTTGCGTCCGGCTCGATCGATGGCCCGTGGGGGGTGACCTTCGGTGCCAAGCTGGTGCTGGCAACGCCCGACCCGGTCAATACCATCGCCTGCTATGGCAAGGTCGATGCCGATGGCGCGCAGTGTCAGCAGATCGGCTTCGTTCCGCCGGGCAGCGGTAGATTCCTGGTGGGCGGCAAGATCTGGGGCTACCGCACGGTGGATTTCCAGGCGACCAAGGAGTTCACGGTGTACAACGACTTCAAATTGTCGGCGCGCATCAATCTGCTCAACGCCTTCAATTTCAAGAACTACTCCAGTTACATCTACGGTGGTCCGAACGGCACCGGCGACTACTTCGGAACCGATGGACGCCTGGATACGAGTTATGTTGCTTTGAACCGTACCGGCGACATCAACTACGTTCCACGAACGGTGACCTTCGAGATCGGCGCCAAGTTCTGATGTGTCGTCTCGCCCATGCGCGTGCCCGATCGGCGCGCGTGGGCGGCATCGTACGGGGCCGTGTGGCCCCGTTTGCGTTTGCGCTCGTTCCTTTTCCTTCGTTCAGGACTCAGCACACATGATGGCCGCTCCTCTGCGCAACCTGGTGATCGTTGGTGGCGGGACCGCCGGCTGGATGGCTGCTGCTGCCCTGGCGCGCATGTTGGGTACGAACAACCGCATCATCCTGATCGAATCCGAGCAGATCGGTACCGTCGGTGTCGGCGAGGCCACCGTGCCGCATATCAAGGCGTTCAACACCTTGCTCGGCATCAACGAGGCCGAGTTCGTGCGTCAGACCCAGGGCAGTTTCAAGCTCGGCATCGAGTTCGTCGATTGGCTACGTCCGGGCAGCGCTTATGTGCATGGCTTCGGCAGCGAGATCGGCCATCGGCTCGGGTTGTTGCCCTTCCAGCAGTATTGGTTCAAGCAAGCATTGGCCGGCAAGGCCAGTCCGCTGGGCGATTACACGCTCAACACCGTCGCCGCCAAGCGCGGCAAGTTCATGACCTCAGCCAGCGACGTGCCGCCGAACTCACCGCTGGCCAATATCGCGTATGCCTACCACTTCGACGCGGCGCTGTACGCGCAGTTCCTGCGCCGCTACGCCGAACAGCGTGGGGTGATTCGCTATGAAGGGATTGTCGAGCAGGTGCGGCTGCATCCGGAATCGGGCGATGTCGCTGCGGTGCGTCTGGTTTCCGGCGAGGTCATCGCCGGAGATCTGTTCATCGATTGCTCCGGTTTCGCTGGCCTGTTGATCGAGCAGGCGCTACACACCGGCTATCACGATTTCAGCCATTGGTTGCCGTGCGATCGCGCGCTGGCGGTGCCGTGCGCCAAGGTTGGGCCGCCGACGCCGTACACCCGTGCGACCGCGCGCGCAGCCGGCTGGCAGTGGCGTATCCCGTTGCAGCATCGCACCGGCAACGGTTACGTGTATTCCAGCGCACATGTCAGCGACGACGAAGCGGCGGCGACATTGCTCGCCACTCTCGATGGCCCGGCGCTGGCCGAGCCGCGTCCGTTGCGTTTCGTCACGGGCCGCCGCAAGCAGGCCTGGAATCGCAACGTGATCGCGCTGGGTTTGGCCAGCGGCTTCATGGAGCCGTTGGAATCGACCAGCATCCACTTGATCCAATCGGGCATTTCCAAATTGCTGGAATTGTTTCCGCGCGAGGGCATCAGCCCGGTGCTGGTGCAGCGCTACAACGAACGCATCGCCTTCGAGTTCGAGCGTATCCGCGATTTTCTGGTGCTGCACTACCATGCCAGCGAACGCGACGATAGCGCGTTCTGGCAGCACTGTCGGCGCATGCCGATCCCGGCGGAATTGCAGGCCACGCTGGATTTGTTCCGCGACAGCGGCCGTTTCTACCGTAACGGCGAGGAAATGTTCGCCGAGATCAGTTGGGTGCAGGTGATGGTTGGGCAAGGCATCCTGCCGCGCGCGTACCACCCGCTGGTGGATCAGGTCTCGGCAGCGGATCTGCAAGGCTTCATGGTCAGCGTCGCGCAGACCATCGGCCATTGCGCCGATGCGATGCCGTCGCACCAGGCCTTCATCGACCGTTACTGCGCCGCTGAGCGTGTGGGGGGATGAGCTTGCCGCAGGCATAAAAAAAGAGGCCGAGCGCACTTGGCGCGGGCCCCTTCAAATCCGACCGAAGCCGGAGAACGGTGGTGGCACATCTTCCGGCACTGCCGGACGCCGCGCATGTTACCGACATGCCATAGTTAATGCAATGGTTTAATTTTTGCGATACAAGTTATTGATTTTAAATATTTATTTTGATGAAATTCCCGACAGGGTCGCCGCGATTTCCTGTTGGATCGCCAGCGCTGCGGCACGCGGGTCCTGAGCCTGGCGGATCGGCCGGCCGACCACGATCGCGTCGGCGCCATCGGCGAAGGCCTGGGCCACGCCAACCGTGCGTTGCTGGTCGTCGCCCACCGGACCACCGGGGCGGATGCCGGGGCAGACGATGGAGAAGCCGCTGCCGGTTGCACGCCGGATCGAGGCCGCTTCCTGCCCGGAGGCGATCACGCCGTCGATGCCGGCGGCCTGTGCGGCCAGTGCGCGCTCCACCACCACGTCTTCCGGTGCGCGGTCGATGCCCATCGCCGCCAGATCGGCACGCCCCATCGAGGTCAGCACGGTGACCGCCAGCAGGCGCATGTCGCTGCCGTTGGCGTCGGCCGCCACCTGCATCATCGCCGGGTGCCAGCCATGAATGGTGCAGTAGTCCACCGGCCACTGCGACAGGCGCCGGATCACTCCACCCACGGTGGCCGGAATGTCGAAAAATTTCAGATCCACGAACACGCGCTTGCCATGCGTGGCGAGGGTGTCGAGCACGTCGAAGTACTCGCCCGAGGCCAGCAGTTCCATGCCGATCTTATAGAACGTCACCGCATCGCCAAGCCGTTCGATCCATGCCAGTGCGTCGGCGCGGCCTGGTACGTCCAGTGCGAAGATCAGTCGTTCGTGCGCCTCCAGCGCCAGCGGCGCGCGGCTCATTGCGCCACCTCCAGCGCGTCGAGCTTGGCCTGGTGGCGCGCGGCGCGCGGCTGGGTCAGGTCGTTGTTGAACAGCGCTGGTTCCCAGGAGCCGTAACTGGGATTGGGCAGCATCCACCAGCGTGCGCCGAACCAGGCGTGGTACTGCTGGAGCAGGCGTGCGCGGTTCTCGGTGGTGTTGGCCAGCACGTGGACGAAGTCGCCGAGTTGGTCGCCGAACTGCATCAAGACGCGGTATTGCTGGCCGACCAGCTGGCGTCTGCAGTGTTTCTCCGGGCCGTTCTGCTTGCAGTCTTTGACCACGGTGCCCAGCCCCAGCAGCACGCTGTTGTCGGCCACCGGCAGGCCGACCTTGCGCAGGTTGACCAAGGTCGCCTCGTTCAGGTGTACGTCGCGATTGGTCACGTACAGCACGGTGATGCCCTTGGCGGTGGCCGCTTTGGCGAAATCGACCGCGCCCGGGACCGCTTGGGCCTTCTTCTCCCTCACCCACTGATCCCAGCTAGCTGCGTCGTACTCCTTGCCGCTGCGCACCAGCCGCGCCAGGTAGGGCATATTGTCCAGCACGGTCTCGTCCACATCCATGACGATGGCGGGTTTCAGCGTCGCGGACGCATTAGCGCGCTCCTCCGGGACCAGCGCATTCCAGGTCGGATCCTGCAACGCCGCGTCCAGACGCTCGGTGGCGGCCCGGTAAGTTTGTTCGGCGGCGGCCCGATATTCGACCGAGCGCTGCATCCACAGCACCGCGTTGAGATGATCGTCGGCAGTGCCTGGCCCAGCGGCGGTCCCACTGGCGTCGGTGGCCGGTGTTTGCGGTTTGCACGCCGACAGGGCCAGTAAGGCGCAAGCCAGTGCGGTGCGGGCGATCGGGAGCATCAGGCGTGTAACCCAGGAGAGATAACCACACAATGTTAGCCGGTTGCGCGGCGACCGGCGTAGAGCGCGCCAGCGTGGGGCATTGCCTGCGGCATGTGCGCAATCTCCGCTCCCAAGGCATCGCGGGCAGTGGACAATCGCGTATCGGTGCTTTCTCATGTCTGCCGAGCTTGCAATACGCAACGTCAGCATTGACCGTGGCACGGTCGCACGTTGTGATCTTCACCGTCTGCGTCTCAGACTGTCGCCGACAGGGAATAGCATGCAATACCACGACGAAACGTCATTCGACACGCTAGCTGATGAGGCTTACTGCGCGCAGTTGCGCAAGGGCTTTGCCGCGTTGCGTTTCGATCCTGCGTTGGAACGGCTCTACCATCGCCACAGCAGCGCGACACTGGGTTTGGCCCAGCGCTTGGCTGCCTCGTTCGCGGTGTTGCTGGGGTTGCTGTTGTTGAGTTGGGAGGCGCTGCATTTCGGCCGCAGCGATGCTGGTGGGCCGATTGCGCATGCAGTGGCGGTACGGATGGCGAGTTTGTTGCTCTTGCTATGGGTGGCGCTGTCCATCCATTGCGCACGCCGTCATGGCCCGGGGCGTATCGCTTTGTTGTTGCTGATCGTCGGTACCGGGTTGGTGCTATCGAGTGTCGGCTATCCTCCGCAAGAACTGCGATACGCCGTCGTGGTGATGGCGCTGGTCATCCTGGCGGGTTTCTTGCCGCTGGGTTTGTCGTTGCGGCAGAGCGTGGCAGTGGCCTTGGGATTGTGCGCGGTCAGTGCGGCGGCCGGTCGTTTGGTGTTGGATGGCGCGGCGCAGGCCGGTTATCTGCGCTTGCAATGGTTGCTGTGGGCGGCGCTGCTGGTCGGCGTGGTGGGTGGCTACCTGCGCGAGCACGCGCGCCGCAAAGCGTTTTTGCAACAGCGCATCCGCGACGACGAAGCGTTACGCAATCTGCTCACCGGCCTGGGTGATCGCTGTCGCTTCGACGAACATCTGGCGTTAGCGCGGGCTGAGAGTGCGCGCTTACAGATCAACCTGGGGCTGATCCTGGTGGAACTGGACGGCTTCGCAGAGTTCGCGCGTCGCCATGGCCCGCGTGAGGCCGACCGCGCTGTATTGGACGTGGCAGAGGCGATGCAATGCTTGCTGCGCCCGCTGGACGTGCTCATGCGCATCGACGTGCATCGTTTCGCCCTGGTGTTGTACGACGCCAGCGCCGCGCATCTGCGCCAAGTGGCGCCGGCCTTGCGCGAGATGGTCGACATCATGGCGAGCGCCCACACCGGAATCGTCAGCGCACCGCTCAGCATCAGCGTCGGTGCGCTGCTTGCCACGCCCACCGTGACCACCGCCGCGTTGATGCAACACGCCGAAGACTTGCTGCAGCGCGCACGCTCTAGCGGCGGCAACCAAGTGGTGCTGGCCGAGGAAACGGCTTAGTGACATTGCTGTTGTGGGCTTGAGTTTTATAGTCGTGTTATCAGAACATGTGCTGTCTCATCGGATTGGAATAAGAGCAGCCAGCATACATAACGACAGCATCGCCGTGTGCGTGCAAATGCCGCTTCCGCACTGACAACTGTTGACAAAACGGACCAATTTCACGTCCATATCGTGCTCAGTGTTTTTCTGTGGAGAGCGGAATCGGTGCGCGTTCGCGCGGATCGTCCTGCACCGTGCGCATCCATGTCAGCGCTAGCTGCGGCCATGCCGCCAGCGGCAAGCCGGCGATGGAGCGCGTGCCGAAACCGTGGCCGCCATGCGCAAACACGTGCAGCTCAGCCGGTACCCCGGCTTGGCGCAGTGCCTGGTAGAACAGCAGGCTGTTCTCCATCGGGACCACCGTGTCGTCTTGCGCGTGTACCAGGAAGGTGGGTGGCATGCCGGCACTCACCCGGTTCTGCAACGAATAGGCTGTCATCGTAGCCGCGTCGGGATGGCGGCCGAGCAGGCGCAGGCGCGATCCGGTGTTTGCCGTGGTGCCGCTGCCCATGTCGATAACCGGATAAATCAGCAGTGCCTGGTAGAACAGCAGGCTGTTCTCCATCGGGACCACCGTGTCGTCTTGCGCGTGTACCAGGAAGGTGGGTGGCATGCCGGCACTCACCCGGTTCTGCAACGAATAGGCTGTCATCGTAGCCGCGTCGGGATGGCGGCCGAGCAGGCGCAGGCGCGATCCGGTGTTTGCCGTGGTGCCGCTGCCCATGTCGATAACCGGATAAATCAGCAGTAAAAAGTCCGGCCGTGCGCTCACCTGATCAATGGCGTCGCTTGGCCGATACACGTGCTCGGCATAGCGAGTACCGAGGCTGGCGGCGACGTGACCACCGGCGGAGAATCCCATCGCGCCGATCCGGTGCGGGTCCACGCCGTAATCGGCGGCATGTGCGCGGATCAAGCGCAATGCGCGTTGTGCATCGGCCAATGGTTGATCGCGTCCCCCGGCACTGTCGTCGGCTTCCGCGTCCGGTAGCCGATAGCGCAGAACGAATAAGGTGATGCCTGACTGCTCGGCGAAGATCGGCAACAAGTCGGTGGCTTCCTTGTCCAGCGCGATACACACGTAACCGCCGCCCGGAGCGACCAGTAGGGCGCTGCCGTTGGGTTTCTTCGGCCGGTACACCACCATGTAGGGTTGGTAGTGGCCGCTGATCAGGCGGTCGGACAGTGCCGGGTTGGCGCTGTGGTCGACGATGCGCAGCGTCTGCGGTGCGGATGATGAGCCAGGTGCCGGGCCTTGCCACAGTGGCACGCGTGCGGCCTGCTCTGCGGCGGTTTCGCTGGCCGGGCGCTCAGCCGCAGTGGCCGCGCCGAATGCCGCGAACAACCCGCCGATCAAGATCAACAATGCCGTGCACAGGGCGTAGGAAGGATCGCGGCGCGCACAGCGTCGGTTGTCGCCGAATGCCGCAGTGGTCTGTGTCGTCGTGCTTGCGATGGTGTGCTGATGGGATCGCCGTAACATTGTTGTTCCTTGCCAAGCATGGGATGTGGAGCGTGGGATCCTTGCATGGGGATGGTTGCACACTATTGTCCAGGCCGTACATGCAACGCGTGAGTGTGGGTTGTTGTTGCCCAATCGCCAGAATTTTTCCGCGTCACATTCATTGTCAAGGTGATGCGCCCAGGGTTCCGTAGACACGCACATCTCCCATCTGCGCACGCAACCCTGCCGCGCGTATCAGCCGATGCCGCGATGACGACTGCGGCGCTCATTAGCAAAAACGCTATGATTGAAGAAATCACTCTGGCCGTGATGCTGGCTGAAAGTCTTGCGTTGATCCAAGCACTGCGCAACACCCAAGTGCTCGACATCTCATCCAAAAGCGCGGATCGTCTTGCGGCAGCGATGGCACTCTACGCTTACAAAGCTATTGGAGTTTGAACATGCCAGCAAAGCGAATTGAAAGATTTTCGGTGAACGCGCTGAACTGGAAATCAGTTTCCACGTTGGCGATTCTCGCCGTTCCAGTGATGGTGTCTATTGCGTTGAGGATAGGCCATAGTCGATGGGAGCTATCACCTGTAATTGCGGTGGTTGCTGTGATCGCGTGGCTCATTGCCACGGCCAAAATCGACATCATCGAAGACAAACTCGTTGCTGGTGGTGGCTTCTACAAGGTGAAAGTGCCACTGGATCGAATTGATGTGGCTCACGCCCGCATCCTTCCGCTCGATGATCCTTTTCGCCTGAGTTGGAGGACAAACGGATTAGGTTGGCCAGGACTGAACTTGGGATGGTTCTCCTCGAAAGGGCCCAAGCGAATTTTTGCAGTTGACACCTGTAAAGCCGACCGAATTTATGTCCCGACCTTTGAGAACTTTGACATTGTTCTGACGCCGATAGATCCCAACGCGTTCCTCAATGCGCTTGCAAGGGCCGGTGCTCGAAGCGGTCAAGCTGGGTCGACTCGCAGCTAGTGGACCGGAGTTGCCGGAGTTGCTCAGCGATCCGGCAACCCCTTCTCTATCAGTAGATCCGCGCCTTCGTTGCGGGTACGTTGGTCAAGGCGGATACGGTGCTGACGTGACGCCGTGTCGATTGCAAGCGTGAACCTATGCGCTGTTTCGCCAAGTCGCCATCTCAACCGCACACTTCGCCTTTATGATGCAGGGGTTGCTGCGTACCGCACACGGCATAGTTTTATGGGTATCCACGGACGACGCGGACAGCCGCCATACGTGAGTCAGGGTCATCAGCGAAAGCCATTTGGCACGAACAGGGGTTCACTATTTTTCCAGGGGATAGCCCGTTCGTGGCAGTCCATGTGCGTGCTGTGCGCTGCAGAGAAGTTTTAGCTTGGCTTGTGTTCGATCTGTGCGACATAGACAGCGCGCATGCTGGGTTGGTGCTCAGGCCACTGTGATTGCGACCAAGCACAATGGGTATCGTCAGCAAGCTTTTCTTAATTTGGCTGATGCGACATAATGTACTAGCTCCCGCTGCATTGGCGGGTCGATATGGAAACGCATCTCCCTGCGTGGTGCAGGATAGTCATGGAACGACCTCAACCGCCTCTCAGTCCCCGTTCGTTCTCCTTCGTTTCTGGTGCGCTGCGCGTACCGGGGGGCTGTGCTGTTGGATCGGAACCTGAGCGGGCAATGGGCCGTGCGCATGTATCAAACCCGTAATCGATGCGGTCGACCGCATTGCGCAGTAAGTCTGTGTGCCGCAGATCGCCTCGACAGGCAAGGCCGTATCCGCGAACCAATGGTTTTTCGTAGCTGTAACAACAAGGGGTAATTGATGAAAGTTGTTTTAATCAAGGGGGGCAGCCTGGTGTTACTGGGGTTGGCAATGACAAGTTGCGCGACCGAAAGCCACCAGAGTGTCGCGCCACAAACCGTGGCCGCCGCCAGCATTCCTTATGCCGGGGTGCGCGCACCGATTGCCGTGGGTAAGTTCGACAACCGTTCCTCGTTCATGCGCGGCTTGTTTTCCGATGGCGCGGATCGTCTCGGTAGCCAAGCCAAGAGACCATCCTCATCACCGATCTGCAGCAGACCAATCGTTTCCGCGTGCTCGATCGCGACAACATGGGCGAGATCAAGCAGGAGGCGGACATCAAACGACAGGCACAGCAGCTCAAGGGTGCCGATTACGTCATTACTGGTGATGTCACCGAGTTCGGCCGCAAGGAAACCGGCGATACCCAGTTGTTCGGAATCATGGGCCGTGGCAAGCAGCAGCAGGCCTATGCGAAGGTCAGTTTGAATATCGTCGATAGCACCACCTCCGAAGTGGTGTATTCGGTCCAGGGCGGTGGCGAGTATTCGTTGTCCAACCGCGAGATCGTCGGCTTCGGCGGCACCTCCAGCTACGACTCCACCCTCAACGGCAAAGTACTGGATCTGGCGATCCGCGAAGCCGTCAATCGTCTCACTGCCGCCATCGATTCCGGCGCATGGAAGCCGGTCAAGTAACCTACAACGGACCATTACAAATGAATAAGACGAACTCGCGTGTATCCCACTGGCTGGGCGTCTGCGCCCTGTTGACCCTGGTCGGTTGTGCCCACCAATCGGCATCGCTCTATCAATGGGGTAGCTACCAGGACCAGGTCTATAGCCACTTCAAGGGCGGTAGCCCGGAGCAACAAATCCAGGCGCTGGACCATCCTCATCACCGATCTGCAGCAGACCAATCGTTTCCGCGTGCTCGATCGCGACAACATGGGCGAGATCAAGCAGGAGGCGGACATCAAACGACAGGCACAGCAGCTCAAGGGTGCCGATTACGTCATTACTGGTGATGTCACCGAGTTCGGCCGCAAGGAAACCGGCGATACCCAGTTGTTCGGAATCATGGGCCGTGGCAAGCAGCAGCAGGCCTATGCGAAGGTCAGTTTGAATATCGTCGATAGCACCACCTCCGAAGTGGTGTATTCGGTCCAGGGCGGTGGCGAGTATTCGTTGTCCAACCGCGAGATCGTCGGCTTCGGCGGCACCTCCAGCTACGACTCCACCCTCAACGGCAAAGTACTGGATCTGGCGATCCGCGAAGCCGTCAATCGTCTCACTGCCGCCATCGATTCCGGCGCATGGAAGCCGGTCAAGTAACCTACAACGGACCATTACAAATGAATAAGACGAACTCGCGTGTATCCCACTGGCTGGGCGTCTGCGCCCTGTTGACCCTGGTCGGTTGTGCCCACCAATCGGCATCGCTCTATCAATGGGGTAGCTACCAGGACCAGGTCTATAGCCACTTCAAGGGCGGTAGCCCGGAGCAACAAATCCAGGCGCTGGAAAAAGACCTGCAGGTCATGAAGGCAGCCAATCGCAGGCCGCCGCCGGGTTTGCAAGCGCATCTGGGCATGCTGTATGCCGAGACCGGTAACGATGCCAAGGCACAACAATACCTTCTGGCCGAGAAGGCGCAGTACCCAGAATCCACCACCTATATCGATCTACTCATGAAGAACGGCCACAAAGAAAGGACAGCGCAATGAAGAACATCGCAAAAGTAGCCTGCGTCGCCGTCCTCGGTCTGTTGTTGAGCGCGTGCGCGACTCAGCCGAAATCGCGCGACTACAGCGCATACAAGGCCAGCAAACCACGCTCGATCCTGGTCCTGCCGCCAGTCAGCCATGCGCCGGATATCGACGCCAGCCTGAGCGTGTTGTCGGTGACCACGTTGCCGTTGGCCGAAGCCGGTTATTACGTCATGCCGGTGGCGCCGGTCTACGAAACATTCAAGCAGAATGGCATCACCATCGCCGATGACGCGCAAGCCGTGGCGCCGGAGAAGCTGCGCCAGATCTTCGGTGCCGATGCGGCGCTGTATATCACCATCGACAAGTATGGCGCGGTCTATCAGGTCATCAACAGCGCGGTCACGGTCGCAGCCAATGCCAAGCTGGTGGATCTGCGTACCGGCACAGTGCTGTGGGAGGGACAGGCAACGGCCTCCAGCGATGAGAACAAGAAAGTTTCAGTCGGCGGCGGCGGCATGCTTGGCATTCTGGTGTCGGCGGCGATCAACCAGGTGATCAATCAGGCGACCGATCAAAGCCATCAGGTCGGTAACATGGCCAGCCAACGTCTGCTGTCCGCAGGACATCCGGGCGGATTGCTGTACGGTCCCTACAATGCCAAGTACGGCAGCGACTGACGCATGATGATCCATGCCGGTGCCCGCAACTCACCGCGGACATCGGCATGGTGCGTTTCTCATACGTCGCCGTCGTCGTTCCAGCCTTCCCCACTGCCGCGTTGGAATACACGATCATCCAGTTGCACCTGCCCTGCTGGCAGATGCGTTTGGTCGGCCAGCGCTGTGTAGATCGGAGTGAAATCCGGTGCGGTCGCTTGCATGAGTTGTTCGAAGCTGTCGATGACGAAGTAGGTTTTTTGATACGTATCGATGCGGTAACGCGTGCGCATGATCCGCTGCAGATCGAAGCCGATCCGGTTGGGTGCATCCGATTCCAGCGAATACAGCGACTCGCCCTTGGATGACACGATGCCAGCGCCGTAGATGCGCAGGCCGTCAGGTGTGTCGATCAGGCCGAATTCCACCGTGTACCAGTACAGCCGGGTGAGATGCTGCAGCGCCTGCGCACCGATTGCATGCGCTTTCACCCCGCCGCGGCCATAGGCCTGCATGTAGTCTGCAAATAGCGGGTTCATCAACAGCGGCACATGGCCGAACAAATCGTGGAACAGGTCCGGCTCGGCGATGTAGTCGATCTGCTCGGGCCGGCGAATCCACCACGTCACCGGGAAACGGCGGTTGGCCAGGTGGTCGAAGAAATTCAGTTCCGGCAGCAAGCCCTCGACCCCGACCAGGGTCCAGCCGGTGGCGGCGGCCAGCACCGTATTGAGCTGATCGAACTTCGGGATCGCCTGCGGGCTCATGCCTAGCGCGTCTTGCGCTTGCAGGAATGTGTCGCAGGCGCGGCCGACCAGCATTTCACGCTGACGGTGGTACAGGGTGCCCCAGGTGGCGTGGTCGTCGCTGTCGTAGCGATCCCACGGTTGAGCGACCACCGCCGTGGTGTACACCGGCACATAGCCCTTGTCAGTGTGCTGGTGTTCGACGCGACGCGG
Organism: Xanthomonas sp. MUS 060; assembly: GCF_000963215.1. NCBI lineage: Bacteria > Pseudomonadati > Pseudomonadota > Gammaproteobacteria > Lysobacterales > Lysobacteraceae > Xanthomonas > Xanthomonas sp. MUS 060. The sequence goes on along the minus strand of NZ_JZIM01000021.1, from coordinate 16,239 downwards.
TGCGATATCCATGGCCGAACCTCCGGAGGACAAGGCCACGATGGTAGGCTGGAAGCGGCGCAATGGGTTTGCGCAGTTGTCTGAATTTTATCACCGCACGCAAGATCATTGCGAAAAATTGATGTTTCAGGGCAATAAATGACCGAATCAGCCGTCTTCGACCGCACCGACCTGCGTCTGCTCACGCTATTGCAGCGTCAGGGACGTGCCAGTAATGCCGAACTGGCCGCGCAGGTGAACCTGTCGCCGTCCGCCTGTCTGCGCCGGGTGCAGCGGCTGGAGGCCGAGGGTGTCGTCGCCGGTTACGTGGCGCGCCTGTCGCCGTCGGCGATCGGTTTGGGGTTGCAGGCTTTCGTCCGCGTGCAGCTGGAAAAGCACGGACAAAGTGGCATCGCCCACTTCGCCGACAGTGTGCAGGGTTGGGACGAAGTGGTTGCCTGTCATGCGCTGACCGGCGACATGGACTACCTGCTGCATGTCTATGTCCGTGATCTGGCGCATTTTTCCGCATTCCTGCTGGACAACCTGCTCAATGCAGCCGGCGTGGCCGACGTCAACTCCTGCTTCGTGTTGCGCACGGTCAAGGAATTCGGCGGCCTGCCCTTGCCGCGCTGTTGAACCATCTGCATGCGGATGGGCACTCGATCAGGGAGCTTCCCTGCACGGTTTGCCGTCGCCGCCTCGTATTGTCTACGATTTGCTACGACATGTGCTCGCTTGGGCGAACGCTGTCGCGGCCATCGCGCGCATTGCCCGATGCGTGCTGAAGGTCTACCTGCTTAGGTGAGCGACGGGCGCAAGCCACGCTTTCATGGTGTGCCTGCGTGCGCGGTAACTGCCACGACAATGCACTTGTGGAGTGCTTTCCGGCCTGCTCAAAGGTCAGTGCATCAGGTGATGGCTCTCTCCAACGAAGCATGCCGCGTGGGTCGATGCGTTCGGCGACATCGAGATGTTCTACAACCCCAAACGCCGCCATCGTTCCAATGGCGATCTGCGTTTGTAGAGCTCCAGTGGCGCTACGCGCAACGAGGGTCGCGAGTGTCTACGCAACCCTGTGCGCTTCATCCTTCATCCTTCATCTTGCTCGCGGCTCCATCTTTTCAAGCATTGGAGCCTCCCGAAATCACGGGCCGCTCAGCATGAGCACGAGAGTTTCTCGCGTGTCTGCGGCACTTCCGTCGCCTAAGGAGGCATACGCACGTTGTAGCGCCGCAATGAAGCGCCGATCCTTCGACAGCGGCGCAAACACCGTGTCCAGGTTAAGGAAAGCGTCCACGTCCTGCAGCGCATTACCGCTGGCGGCATGGCCCATTTCCCTTAGCGTTTCCTGCAGCGGATCGATCAGCGGCACATCGCGATGCGCTTGCCGCCGCACGAAGTGCATCCATGCGGCCAGCGGCAGACACAGGCGGTCGATGCGACGGCCAGCAGCCAGTGCATCGGCGAGGGTGCCGAGCAGGCGCACCGGCAGTTTCTGCGATCCGTCCCAGGCGATCTGTGCAAGCTTGTGCGCGATGGCCGGGTTGCGGAAGCGCGCCAGAATGGCGTCGATATAACGTTGTGGATCGAAGCCGGACAGCGCTGGTAGCGTGGGCGCGATGTCCTCGCGCATCAGGGTTTCGATGAAGGTGGCTAATGGCGCGTCGCACATGGCATCGGCCACGGTTTCCAAGCCGAGCAACGTGCCCAGGTAGGCCAGCGCCGAATGCGGGCCGTTGAGCAGGCGCAGTTTGGCGCGATCAAAACCACCGATGTCCTCGCTCAGTGTCACCCCGACCCGTTCGAAGGCCGGGCGGCCGTTGCAAAAACGGTCTTCGAGCACCCACTGGCTGTAGCGTTCGCGCTGAATCGGCCAGGCGTCGTCGTAGCCCAGTTGGCTGGCGATGCGTTCGCGTAGTGCGGCATCGCTGGCTGGGGTGATGCTATCCACCATCGAGCGCGGGAAGCTGGCTTCGGCCTCGATCCAGGCGGCCAATGCCGGGTCGATGTGCTGGGCGAAGCGCAAGACCGCGCGGCGTAGCTTGCCGCCATTGTCGGGCAGGTTGTCGCAACTGAGCACAGTATAGGGCGGCAGGCGCAGACGCCAGCGCTGACGCAGGCCAGCGACGAGATAGCCGATGGCGCTGCGCGGCGCATGCGCGGTGGCGAGGTCGTGCGCGATGTCCGGATGCGTAAGATCCAGATGCTCGCCAGCCAGGCAGTAGCCTTTTTCGGTGACGGTCAGCGTGACCAGGCGCACCGCCGGATCGGCCAGACGTGCGAGGACGGCGGCCTGCTGGTCTTGCGCGCACAACACTTCGCGGATGGCACCGATCACGCGTAGCGTGGGCTGTGTGTCGAGCAGGGCGAGCGTGTATAGGCCGTCTTGTGCGCGCAGCGCGTCGCGCACTTGCCGGTTGTGCAGGGAGACGGCGCTGATCGCCCAATCCGGTTCGCTGGCCAGCAGGTCGTCAAGGTAGACGGCCTGATGCGCGCGGTGGAAAGCGCCTGCGCCAAGATGCACGATGCCGATGCGCACGCGATCCAATGCGTAGGCCGGGCGTGTGATGGCCGGCGGCAGCGTGGGAAGTGCGGCCATGCACAGGCGTGAGAGGGTTGGAGTAGTCACGAAGAATCCAGGTGGCGTAGGGCGCGATAGCGAACGGCGCCCCGTTCGCATCGGCGCGGTCGTGCTCAGCGGTGTGAGTGTGACGATGCTCGCGCGGTAGCGGTGGGTTGCACGCTGAAGCGTTCGTGCACGCGCACGTCCGCACTGGAAGCACCGACCTGCAGCTCGTAGTCGCCCGGATCGACGACATAGCGCTTTTGCGCCTCGTCGTAAATACGCAGATCGCGTTGCGGCGCGATGGTGAAATGCACGTCGCGGCTCTCGCCCGGTGCCAGCGTGATGCGCTGGAAGCCGCGCAGTTCCTTGGTCGCGCGCGTGCGTGACGGCGTTAACGGATGCAGGTACAGCTGCACCACCTCGTCGCCGGCGCGGGTGCCGGTGTTGGTCACTTTCAGCGTGGCGCTCAACTGTCCATCCGCTGCAACTTTGCTGCGATCCAGACGCAGGTCGGAATAGGCAAACTTGGTATACGAAAGACCATATCCGAATGGATACAGTGGGGTACCGGCGAAGTAGCGATAAGTGCGGCCACGCATCGCATAGTCGTCGAAGGCCGGCAAGGTCTCGCTGGCTTTGTAGAAGGTCACTGGCAGCCGACCACCGGGGTTGGCGTCGCCGAACAGGACGTCGGCCACGGCATTGCCGCCGCGCTGGCCCGGATACCAGGCCAGCAGGATCGCCGGCACATGTTCCTGCGCCCAGTCGATGGCCAGTGCCGAGCCGGTGGTCAACACCGCCACCAGCGGTTTGCCGGTCGCCGAGAGCGCCTCCAGCAGCTCGCGCTGCGGCTTGGGCAGGCGTAGGTCGGTGCGATCACCGCCAGCGAAGCCGGGATAATTGACCTTCATCTCCTCGCCTTCCACGTCGCCGGTCAGCCCGCCGACGAACACCACCACGTCGGCGCGGCGTGCGATGTCCAGCGCTTCCTGCAGCGGCGGCTTGGCCCCGGGCATGCGCCAAGCCAAGCGTACCGCGGCGTCGTGCTCGGCTTCGTAGTACTCCAGGCGCAGGTCGTAGGCATGGCCGGCTTGCAGTTGCACGTCCACGCCGTCGCTGTGCAGGCGGTCGCTTGGAGTCCAGCGGTCGATCAAGCGCTTGCCGTCCAGAAACAGGCGCACGCCGTCGTCGGCGGCGGTTTCCAGGTGATAGGTGCCGCTGACCGGGGGCACCAGCTTGCCGGTCCAGCGGATGCTGAAATGGTCTGCTGGCAGCATCTGCTGCGGACCGACTTCGCCACGCGCGAGCAGGGTGTCGGTGGGCGAGCCGCGATCCCAGCGGAAACCGATCTGCGGGTCCACCCGCACCAGGGTCGGGGTGCCGGACAGGTCGGGGTTGCGGAAATATTCCCCGCGCAGGCCGCGCTCGGCCGAATCAGTGGAGGGACGCAGATATTGCGGTTCGATCAGCGGTGTGGCGGCGGGATCGCTGCGTCCTTCCACCAGGTCGGCACCGCGTGCGTACAGCACTTCGGCATCCGGCGCGGCAGCGCGGATGCCCTGCAGGATAGTCACTGGCGCCGCTGGCGTGCCGTAGTAGTTGCCGAGCAAGGCCATGGTGTCGTCGGCGGTGGGGCCGATCACCGCAATGCGTTTGTGCTTGGCGCGCGACAACGGCAGTAGGCCATCGTTCTTCAGCAGCACCAGCGATTCGCGTGCGGTGCGTCGGGCAAGGGTGTCGTGTTCGGCCGATTGGTTGACCGACATGGGAATCTGCGCCCAACGCAGTTGCTCCGGCGGATCGAACATGCCCAGACGCATGCGCGCGGTCATCAGCGTGCGCAGCGCCGCGTCGATATCGGGTTCGCCGATCAGGCCTTGCTGCACCGCTGCCGGCAAGGTGGCGTATTCCTGGCCGCATTCGAGTTGGGTGCCGTTCTTGACCGCCAATGCGGCGGCCTGCTCGCGGGTGGCGACGATCTTGTGGTTCTTCCAGATGTCCACGATGGCCCAGCAATCGGACACGACATAGCCTTTGAAACCCCAGCGTTCGCGCAGCACGTCGCGCAACAGGAATTTGCTGGCACTGGCCGATTCGCCGAAGAGACGGTTGTAGGCGCCCATCACCGCGTCCACCTTGCCTTCCTTGACCAACGCCTCGAAGGCGGGCAAGTAGGTTTCGTACAGATCGCGTTGCGAGGGGCGTGCGTCGAAGTAGTGACGTTCCGATTCCGGGCCGCTGTGCACGGCGAAATGTTTGGCGGTGGCGTCGAGCTTGCGGTAGGTCTCGCCTTGTGCGTTCTTCGGCGCATCGGGGCCCTCGCCCTGCATGCCCTGCACGAAGGTCACGCCCATGCGCGCGGTGAGGAACGGATCCTCGCCGTAGGTTTCCTGGCCGCGTCCCCAGCGTGGATCGCGGAAGATGTTGATGTTCGGCGACCAAAACGTCAGGCCCTGGTAGCGCCCATGTTCGCCACGGCGCAGCGCTTCTTGATGTTTGGCGCGGGCCTCGTCGCTGATCGCGGTGGAGACCTGGTGCATCAGCGGCAAGTCGAATGTCGCCGCCATGCCGATCGCCTGCGGAAACACGGTGGCGCCACCGGCACGGGCCACGCCATGCAGGCCCTCGTTCCACCAGTCGTAGGCGGGCACGCCCAAGCGCGGAATCGCTGGCGCGGCGTTTTGCATCTGCGCGACTTTTTCTTCCAGTGTCATCCGTGCGACCAGATCCTCGGCGCGCTCGGCGAAGCTGCGCTGGGTGTCCAGGTAAGGGGGTGGTGCGGCGAGGCTGGCTGTCGGCGCGAGCGCCAGCAGCGCGCTGATCGCCAGGACGGTGCGGAATGCGCGACGGGAATCGTTGCTGTACATGGTCAGTGCTCCGTGGGGCGATCAGGTTCGCGGCGGGCGTAGGGCCCGAGCATGGTGCCGACAAAACCGCCAGCCAGCGCGGTGCTGAGCATGGCGGCATCGTCGTTGCGGCGTAGCCAGCGCCAATCCTGTCCCTCGCTGGCAGTGGCGAAGGAATAGTGACCGCCGTCGCCGGCGATTTTCAACCGCACCACGCCCTTGGCTTGAAGCGTGGTGCGTGCGAGGACGTGGCTACTTTTGCCGTCGCATTTCTCGATGAACGCCTCGATGCTGCCACCGTGGCGATGCACGCCGAGCACGTACCAGGCATTGGCGTTCTGGAACGCGGCCAGACCGGCGATCACGCCGGGCGGCGTCGGCAGTTGCAGCGCGACGCTGGCTTCAAAGCGCGTGTGTTGTTGGCGATAGGCGAGAAAGGCGGGATTGCCACTGTCCTGCAGCCCTTGCGTGTCCGGTTGCAGGGTCAGCCAACCTGGGCGCGTGCGCAGATCCAGCCATGTACGTTTGGGTGTGCGCAGCAGCAGCCAGCGTCGATCGCGCTGTGGTGCGTCGAAATCGTCGCGCCAGAGGAAGTTGCCGCTCAACGGTGCGATGTCGGCGGCATGCGTGTCATCCAACGTTGCAGGGCCGGGCGCGACATACGGAATCGGCTGCCCGGCGGGCAGGATCGACGGCCAACCCGCGCGCCATGTCACCGGCAGCAGGAAGGTCTCGCGGCCGGTGTTGTAGCGGTTCTGCGCATAGGGCCGGCTGGCCAGGAACACGGCCCACCAGCGCCCATCCGAGCCTTCGACCAAGTCGGCATGGCCGGCGTTGCTGACCGGATGCGCACGCCCGGCAGGCAGGTCGCGCTGGGTCAGGATCGGGTTGTGCGGCGCCGGCAGGTACGGCCCCCACGGCGCGCGGCTGCGCAAGACCACTTGCGAATGTTGCGCGGCGGTGCCGCCTTCGGCACAGGACAGCACATACCAGCCATCGTGTTTGTACAGATGCGGGCCTTCGATCCAGATCGGCTTGCTGGCCGGATCGGCACCACCATCGACCAGCACCTGGCGTGGCCCGACCGGCTGCATGCGGGTCAGGTCGAAACGCTGCATCCAGATCGCACGATGACCTGTGTATCGAGGTGTCCCCACAGGCGGACCGTTGTTGAGCAGGTAGGCGTTGCCGTCCTCGTCGAAGAACAACGATGGATCGATGCCATCGATGTCCGGCAGCCAATACAGCGGCGACCATGGCCCGGCCGGATCGTCGCTCGTGGCGATGAAGTTGCCGCCGCTGTCCACGGCCGTACCGACCACGTAGAAGCGGCCTTCATGCTGGGCGATGCTCGCGGCGAACATGCCGCGCGAGACGTCCAGGCCATCGAAGTCCAGTTGTTCGGGACGTTCGACGACGTTGCCGATCTGCCGCCAATGCACCAGATCGCGGCTCTCGAACACGGGAATCGCCGGAAAATAAGCGAAGCTGGAATTGACCAGGTAGTAATGCGCGCCGACACGGGTGACGCTGGGATCGGGATAAAACCCGGCCAGCACCGGATTGCGGTAGTGGCCGGGCGGCAACGGCGCGTCGAACACCGCATCGTTGCCGCGGTAGGCGAACCAGTCGAACGCGACCGTCGGCGTGGCCGCCGCCGCGGACACGGCGGTGAGCATCGCGCCGATCCACAGCAGCGGCGCGCGCAGTGCGCGCAAGCGGCGTGCGCGCTTCACCAGTCCCACATCGCACCGTCTTCCAGCCGCGCGATTGGCAGCTGTTTCGGTGCGTAGGGATAGCGCGCGGCCAAGGCTTCGTCGATGTCCACGCCATGCCCTGGGGTTTCGCCACAGTGCAGGCGTCCGGCGTGGAAACGGTAGTCGTGCGGGAACACGGCATTGGCCTCGTCGGAATGGAACATGTACTCCTGGATGCCGAAATTCGGTACCCAGGTATCGAAGTGCAGCGCCGCGCCCATGCACACCGGCGATAGATCGGTGGCGCCATGGAAGCCGGTGCGCACCTGATGCAGCGCGGCGAAATCGGCTAGGCGCCGCACATGGGTGATGCCGCCGGCATGCACGAGGGTGGTGCGGATGTAGTCGATCAACTGTTGTTCGATCAGGTGTTTGCAGTCCCAGATGGAGTTGAACACTTCGCCCACCGCCAGCGGCGTCACCGAATGCTGGCGGATCAACTCGAACGCGCGCTGGTTTTCCGCAGGGGTGGCGTCCTCCAGCCAGAACAGCCGGTACGGTTCCAGATCGCGCGCCAGCCGTGCCGCTTCGATCGGGGTCAGGCGGTGATGCGCGTCGTGCAACAGTTCGATGTCCTCGCCGTGGTCCGCGCGCAACCGTTCGAACAGCGCCGGCACCACGCTCAGATAGCGCGGCGTGGACCACACCGTCTCGGCCGGTAGTTCGCTCTCGGCCGGTTCGTAGGGTTTGCCGCCGCTGGAGATGCCATACGCCTTCTTCACTCCGGGTACGCCGCACTGCGCGCGGATGGCGATGAAGCCGAGTTCGCGGAAACGCGCGACTTCCTCGCTGGTTTCGGCGATGTCGCGGCCATTGGCGTGGCCATAGACCAGCGCCCCCTCGCGCGAACGTCCACCGAGCAACTGGTATAGCGGCATGCCGGCCATCTTGCCGAGGATGTCCCACAACGCCACGTCCACCGCCGCGATCGCGGTCATGGTCACCGGTCCGCGCCGCCAATATGCGCCGCGATAGAGGAACTGCCACAGGTCCTCGATGCGGCCGGCATCGCGACCGATCAGGTTCGGCACCACGTGATCCTGCAGGTAGGACGCCACCGCCAGTTCGCGGCCATTGAGCGTGGCGTCGCCCAAGCCGTAGACACCGCTGCGGGTGATGATCTTGAGGGTGACGAAGTTGCGCCCCGGGCAGGTGACGATGACCCGCGCCTCCACGATCTCGCGGTCGCGGGCGGAACCTTGGTGGGAAGCAGCATGTGCGGAGATCTGGGTCATCGGGGGGCACTCACGGAAAGCGCCGCGGCCGCACTGGCCGCGGACGGGACAGGAAGTTCGAACGGACCTGCCGGCAGCCCGGCATGATCGAACAAGGTACACACCGGACTATCGGCCCAGCAGTAGCGCACGCGTACCGGCACGCTGCCGGACGGCAGCGGCAGACGCACGCTGTGCGCCTGCAACTCGGCGTGCGCGTAGCGACAACTGTCGGGAGCGGCGCCGCACAGTTCGAAGCCGATGGGCGCATCGCTGCTGTATGTCTGCAAGGCGCCATCGACGTCGTCGAAATCGATCCGCAGCGCTTCTCCCTCGCGCTGCACGCGGCGCGGGATGGGGCCCGATGGTGGCAATGTCTTGCCATAGATCAGATGCCGCGCCGCGCGCGCCAGCCGCCGCCCGAGTTCCTGCTTGTTGGCCGGATGGATGTCGTGACGGTCGCCGATGTCGATGGTCACCGCCAGCGCGGCATGCGGATCGTTGGCGACGAAGCGCCGCTGTGCTTCGCGCAATTGCGCCCAGCCGCTTTCGCCGGGGTGTACCGGCGGCTTACCGTAGTTGGCCAGTTGCACCACCAACAACGGCAGCGCCGCGCCGAAGCGTTGACGCCAGTCGCGTTGCCAGGCCTCCAGCAACGCCGGATAGTGCGCGGCATCGCTGGCATTGGATTCGCCTTGGTACCACAGCACGCCGCGCAGCCCGATCCGGCCCAGCGGCGCGATCATGCCGTTGTACAGCGTGGTCAGGCCCGCCGCCGAGGACCACGGTGCGCGCGGCGGCACGCCCACCCGCGGCGGTACGATGCTGTACTGCCAGTGCTGCTCCAGCGTTACCCGGCTGCCATCGCCCAGTTGCAGCCACTGCGCCGAGGGATCGCCAAGCAGGCCACCGCGCCGGTAGCTGTTGTAGACGTTGAGCACCACGGTGTTCTGGCCCGCGTGCAGCACGCCGTGCGGTAGTGGGTAATGGCGCGGATCGTCTGCGCCGTAGCTGCTGCCGATTGCCTGGCCGTTGACCCAGGTCTGGTCGAGTTCGTCCACCGGCCCCAGCACCAACGTGGCCTGCTGCGCCGCTTGTGCGGCGCTCAGCGTCACCGTCGTGCGGTACCAGACCATGCCGGTGAAATTGACCAACTGCGGCACGCCCCAGTCGTCCCAGGCGCCCAGTGTGGCCGGTGCGTCGCGCCAGTCCGTGCCGCTGTCGCCGGGTTGCCAGGGCGCGCCACTGCCGTGTGCATGCCACCACCTTTCCCACAGGTTTCCCCAATGTGGCGCGGCTTGCTGCGGATCCTTGGCATAGCGCGCCAATACGTCCAGTGCCGGCGCGTTGTCGTCTACCTTGCGTAGTGCCGCATCGCCGATCCATGCCTGTATCTGCGAACCACCCCAAGACGCATTGATCAGGCCCATCGGTACGTCCACGGTCTTGTGGAGTTCGCGGGCGAAGTAATAACAGGTGGCGGAAAACGCACCGACGGTCTCCGGCGTGGTCGGCTGCCATGCGCTCGCACCGCCGAAGTGCGCTTGCGGCAGCGCACTGGACTGCGCCGGCACCTTGAACATGCGGATCATGGGGTGATGCGCATCGGCGAGCTCATTGCGCGTATCCAGCGTGCGCTGCACCGGCAGTTCCATGTTGGATTGCCCAGAGCACAGCCACACGTCGCCGATCAATACATCGTCGGCGCGCTGGATGCGGCCATGTGCGGTGCTGGCCTGCAAGGTATACGGCCCACCCGCCGGCAACGCCGGCAACTGCGCCTGCCAGTGGCCCTGGCGGTCGGCACGCGTCTGCACGCGCTGTTGTGCCAGTTGCACGGTGACAGTTTCGCCGGCAGTGGCGTCACCCCAGACCCGGATCGGCGCATCGCGCTGCAGCACCGCATGATCCTGGAACAACGCATGCAGCAAGGGAGCTTGCTCGGTTTGCTCGGTATTTTCGGCCTGGGCGAACGCAGGCGCACATAGCGCCGCCAACAGCAGGCAGCGCACAGTCTGGAGGGCATCACGGTGCAGCGTCATTTGGGATTTCCCGGTGCGTTTGGAAACGACAGCGATTGGTAATAAGCCAACGGATGCGCAGGCGGGACGACACCTGGTGGCAGCGCGCGCCCGGACACCTTTTGCCAGTAGGCGATGCTGGCATCGCGCCACCACTGTGCCTCGCGTTGCTGGATCGCCAGAAAATCGGCGACCTGGCGATAGCGCTGCGCATCCACGTATGGCGCCAGCCCGGCCCAGGTCGCACGCATCCGCGCCACCTCGGCCACGCCGTGGTCGTAGTGGGCGATCAACGCCTCCCATAGTGGCCGGCCGGAGTGCATGCGGTAATCCCATGACACATGATGGAACCACAGCAGATACCGTTCCGGTACCGTGCGCACATCGCCGAAGCGGCGTGCCAATGGCGGCGCGTACTGCGCCACCGCATTGCTGCCGGTCGCGCTGCGATCAAAGCCGATGCCGTTGCGGTCTGCGCGGTGGTAGTACACCGGATCCCAATCCGGTCGCGCGCTGCCGGCATCCCATGGCGCCGGCCCATAGTGGTGACCACGGCCCATCAAGTGATGCAAACCGAGCGGCGTCATGTAGTCCACCACCGCTTCGCGCGAGGCCATCATCATGTCGACCACCGGCACGACCAGGGCCGGATTGTTGCCGAAGGTCATGCGCACCCAGTCTTCTGCGATGGAGCGCGCATCGTCCTGCGGATTCCAGGCCAGCCGCCCGAACGCGTACCAATTGGCCTGATCGAAGATCGAGCCGCACCAGTTGCGGTCGGCACCGATGTTGGCCACCCCGGCGATGCCGCTGCGCGTATGTCCGTCCAGCGCTCCCTCCACGATCCGCGCCACCGTCTCCTGCTTGCCGCGTTGCGTATCGGCTTGCAGGGTTTCCTGGTACAGCGTGCCCAGATACGCCAGGTGGGTGGCGAAGCCCAGATACTCCTTGGTGATCTGGAATTCCAGCATCAGCGGCGTGCGTGGCATCGCGCCGAAGACCGGATGGAAGGGCTCGCGCGGCTGAAAGTCGATCGGGCCGTTTTTCACTTGCAGCAGCACGTTGTCGCGGAACTTGCCGTCCAGCGGGACGAACTCGTCGTAGGCCTGCTTGGCGCGGTCGCTCGGCTGCGCGTGCGGATGCGCGTAGACGAAGGCGCGCCATATCACCACACCGCCATGCGCTGCCAAGGCGTCGGCCAACATGTTGGCGCCGTCGGCGTGGCTGCGGCCGTAGTCCTGCGGTCCGGGTTGCCCCTCGGAATTGGCCTTGACCAGAAACCCGCCGAAATCCGGAATCCGCGCATAGATCGCATCGGCCTTGGCGCGCCACCAGCGTCGCACCGCCGGATCCAGCGGATCGGCGGTGGTCAACCCGCCGATCTCCATCGGAGCGCTGAAACGTGCGCTCAGGTAGAGGCGGATGCCATACCGGCGCAGCACCGCCGCCAGCGCCGCGGCCTTGTCCAAATATGGCGTGGTGAGGCTGATCGCGCTGGCGTTGACATTGTTCACGACCGCGCCGTTGATCCCCACCGAGGCGTTGGCGCGCGCGTAGTCGGTATAGCGCCGGTCCACATGCTTGGGAAGCGTTGGCGCGCGCGTAGTCGGTATAGCGCCGGTCCACATGCTTGGGAAGCGCGCGCCAGTTCCAGAGCGAGGCACCGGCATAACCGCGTTCTACGAAACCATCCAGATTGTCCCAATGATCGAGCATGCGCAGTTGCACTCGTGGCGCATCGCGTAGATGCAGCACCGTCGGCATCTGACCGGTCTGCAATAGACGCAGAAAGCCGAAGGCCGCATACAGCACGCCACGCTCGCCGCCGCCAACCAACACGGTGGTCGGATGACCATCGATCACCACACTGCGGATCAGATATCCTTCTTCGCCCAGATCGTGCGTATCCAGCCGCAGCCGCGCGATTGCCGGCGTGGCCGCCGTGCCGAGCACCAGCGCACCAGCGCGGTCCACCGTGGCGGCCAACGGTGGCGCGGCACCGAGCATTCCCGCCAAACCGCGCTGCAACTCCTCGCGTGCGGTCTGTTGCAACGGCGTATCGGCGCTTGCCACCAGCTCCGTGGCAAGCGCACGCCAGGGTGCCGCCTGTGCCTGCGTCAGCGCGGGGTAGCGCAGCCACAAGGCATCGCCATCCTCGGCATGCAGCGTGGTCATCGGTAGCAGCAAGGCCAGGCACCACCATGGCCAATGCCGATACCATCGCCGCCGTGGCACCCCTGTGCCGTTCATGCGTGCGTGCTCACTCGTTGTGGAGCGTTGCGCACATCGCCGCGTCGGCCGCTTCCCGGTACCATGCGGACATCGCGCGTGTCCGGATCCACCCCGTGCCACGGTAGGCCCAGACGCGGGGTTGACCGGTGACCGCCTTGACCGAGCCACGTGCCCGCATAGCAGCCAAGAGGCCCATCGTGGAGAAGGTGAGGAAATCGGTCCGGCGCAAGAGTCACGCGGTGACTATCGACGAGGTCGCCGCACTCGCCAAGGTCTCGCCGATGACCGTGTCGCGGGTCATCAATGGGCAAGGCAATGTGCGCGATACCACTCGCATGCACGTCATGCGCGCGGTGAACAAGCTCGGCTACACGCCCAATCTGGCGGCCAGCGCACTGGCCGCGGCACAGAACACGCGGGTCGCGCTGATCTACAGCAATCCCAGTGGCGCCTACCTGAGCGATCTGCTGGTGGGCGTGCTGCGCGCTGCCTCGCGCACCTCGATCCAACTGATCATCGACTACTGGGAAGATCTCGGTGCGGACGCCGAACGCAAGGCCGTGCGCAAGCTGGCCAAGGGCGTGTCCGGGGTGATCCTGTCGCCGCCATTGTGCGAATCGGACACGGCGGTGAGTGAACTCTTGCGCGCCAAGGTGCCCATGGTGGCGATCGCATCCGGGCGTTTCAGCGAGGCGATGCCGAGTGTGCGCATCGACGAGTTCCGCGCCAGCCAGGACATCACCGCGCATCTCATCGCGCACGGCCACACGCGGATCGCCTATATCGCCGGCAATCCCAATCTGTCGGCCAGCGCGCGTCGCTTCGATGGTTTCCAGGCGGCGCTGCACGCGGCTGGTCTGCGGCTGGACACAGCGTTGGTGCAACAGGGGGATTTCACCTATCGCTCCGGATTGGAGGCGGCGGGCGCGCGCCAGTTCCAGAGCGAGGCACCGGCATAACCGCGTTCTACGAAACCATCCAGATTGTCCCAATGATCGAGCATGCGCAGTTGCACTCGTGGCGCATCGCGTAGATGCAGCACCGTCGGCATCTGACCGGTCTGCAATAGACGCAGAAAGCCGAAGGCCGCATACAGCACGCCACGCTCGCCGCCGCCAACCAACACGGTGGTCGGATGACCATCGATCACCACACTGCGGATCAGATATCCTTCTTCGCCCAGATCGTGCGTATCCAGCCGCAGCCGCGCGATTGCCGGCGTGGCCGCCGTGCCGAGCACCAGCGCACCAGCGCGGTCCACCGTGGCGGCCAACGGTGGCGCGGCACCGAGCATTCCCGCCAAACCGCGCTGCAACTCCTCGCGTGCGGTCTGTTGCAACGGCGTATCGGCGCTTGCCACCAGCTCCGTGGCAAGCGCACGCCAGGGTGCCGCCTGTGCCTGCGTCAGCGCGGGGTAGCGCAGCCACAAGGCATCGCCATCCTCGGCATGCAGCGTGGTCATCGGTAGCAGCAAGGCCAGGCACCACCATGGCCAATGCCGATACCATCGCCGCCGTGGCACCCCTGTGCCGTTCATGCGTGCGTGCTCACTCGTTGTGGAGCGTTGCGCACATCGCCGCGTCGGCCGCTTCCCGGTACCATGCGGACATCGCGCGTGTCCGGATCCACCCCGTGCCACGGTAGGCCCAGACGCGGGGTTGACCGGTGACCGCCTTGACCGAGCCACGTGCCCGCATAGCAGCCAAGAGGCCCATCGTGGAGAAGGTGAGGAAATCGGTCCGGCGCAAGAGTCACGCGGTGACTATCGACGAGGTCGCCGCACTCGCCAAGGTCTCGCCGATGACCGTGTCGCGGGTCATCAATGGGCAAGGCAATGTGCGCGATACCACTCGCATGCACGTCATGCGCGCGGTGAACAAGCTCGGCTACACGCCCAATCTGGCGGCCAGCGCACTGGCCGCGGCACAGAACACGCGGGTCGCGCTGATCTACAGCAATCCCAGTGGCGCCTACCTGAGCGATCTGCTGGTGGGCGTGCTGCGCGCTGCCTCGCGCACCTCGATCCAACTGATCATCGACTACTGGGAAGATCTCGGTGCGGACGCCGAACGCAAGGCCGTGCGCAAGCTGGCCAAGGGCGTGTCCGGGGTGATCCTGTCGCCGCCATTGTGCGAATCGGACACGGCGGTGAGTGAACTCTTGCGCGCCAAGGTGCCCATGGTGGCGATCGCATCCGGGCGTTTCAGCGAGGCGATGCCGAGTGTGCGCATCGACGAGTTCCGCGCCAGCCAGGACATCACCGCGCATCTCATCGCGCACGGCCACACGCGGATCGCCTATATCGCCGGCAATCCCAATCTGTCGGCCAGCGCGCGTCGCTTCGATGGTTTCCAGGCGGCGCTGCACGCGGCTGGTCTGCGGCTGGACACAGCGTTGGTGCAACAGGGGGATTTCACCTATCGCTCCGGATTGGAGGCGGCGGAAAAATTGTTGGCGCGGCGCATACCACCGACGGCGATTGTCGCCAGCAACGACGACATGGCCGCCGCCGCCGTGTCGGTGGCGCATCGACGTGGGCTGGATGTGCCGCGTGATCTGTCGGTGGTCGGTTTCGACGATACCTCCGCTGCGACCACCGTGTGGCCTGAACTGACCACCGTCCGCCAGCCGATTGCGGCGATGGCCGACACCGCAATCGATCTGCTGCTGCGCCGTTTGCGTAGCAAGGAACGCGAGTCTGGTGGCCATAACGATCATGTATTCGCCCATCAGCTGATCGAGCGCGACTCGGTTGCCGCGCCGGTTGTCGCCCGCGCCCGCAAGCGCTGACGGCGACATGTCACCGCAGCGCATCAGCGCATCAGGTACTGGTTGATGAGGTTCTCGTAGGCTTCCTGGCGGCCGCTGCGTTGGGTCGGTTCGCCGACCTTGCTCGCATGCGCGGCCAGCTCCGCCAACGTGCTCTTGCCCGCCGCGAAGGCCGCACCGGCAACCGCTGTCGAAACTCGCATAGCGCGCCTGCCGCCACTGCTCCAGCGGCGAGGACGTCAGCAGCGCGTGCGCCACCTCCAGCCCGCGCGCGAACGCGTCCTGTCGAAACTCGCATAGCGCGCCTGCCGCCACTGCTCCAGCGGCGAGGACGTCAGCAGCGCGTGCGCCACCTCCAGCCCGCGCGCGAACGCGTCCATCCATGCCGCCGATGTGCGCCACGAACAAATCCTGCGGATCGGACGATTCACGCCGCACCTTCGCATCGAAGTTCAACCCACCCGGTGCCAGACCGCCTTGCCGCAGCACCACCAGCATCGCCCCCACCGTGTCGTACAGATCCACCGGGAACTGGTCGGTGTCCCACCCGTTCTGTGGATTGCCGCGGTTGGCGTCGATGCTGCCCAGCAGGCCCGCATCGCTAACCCACCCGGTGCCAGACCGCCTTGCCGCAGCACCACCAGCATCGCCCCCACCGTGTCGTACAGATCCACCGGGAACTGGTCGGTGTCCCACCCGTTCTGTGGATTGCCGCGGTTGGCGTCGATGCTGCCCAGCAGGCCCGCATCGCTGGCAACCTGCAAATCGTGCTCGAAACTGTGCCCGGACAACGTGGCGTGGTTGGCCTCGATGTTGAGTTTGAAATCCTTCTCCAGCCCGTGCTGGCGCAGG